>NZ_JBFAWU010000005.1:0-335912 GCF_040680455.1 Streptomyces sp. NPDC052052
AAACGCCCGGTTACATTCCGAACCCGGAAGCTAAGCCTTTCAGCGCCGATGGTACTGCAGGGGGGACCCTGTGGGAGAGTAGGACGCCGCCGAACTTCTTTTACGGGAAGCCCCGTGCCCTTGTGGCACGGGGCTTTTCCGCGTTTACTGCACCATTGCGTCACCCCTGTCTACCGGTCTACCGGCCGTGGTTCCCTGGCTCGGAGGAACGCGGCCAGGGCGCCTCGCGTCGAGGTGAGGGCCAGCGGAAGCCAGTGAGGTTTCGTCAGAATCTTTTGTGGCCAGTGGTTTTGAGCACCCCTGAGTTCAGGGTATGCTTTACTCGTTGCCACAGCGCAGCAGGCCCCAATAGCTCAGTCGGTAGAGCGTCTCCATGGTAAGGAGAAGGTCTGCGGTTCGATTCCGCATTGGGGCTCATATGAAAGGCCTCTGCCAGTTGGCAGAGGCCTTTCGCATGTTCCAGGGCTTCCCTGCTCACCGACCTCCGTGGCAGGCAACGGCAGGGTTGATCGCTGTGCGGCGTAGCCAGAAGGGTGAGGCGGAGTCAGACCGGATCACTGTTGTCCGGGACCTGCGAAAACCTCTCCAGGCGGGCATCGCTGCCGATCACGCGGGACGAGAGAGCTGTTCGCGCAGCCACTCCGGATCCGGGTTGACGTGCGGCCGGCCTGACATGACGACAGTCGGCACGGTCTCATTGCCCTCGTTGGCAGCCCTGACCACTGCCGCCCCAGCCGGGTCGCGCCAGATATCGACCCAGTGCAACTGGCGGGCGCTACGACCCAACCGGATGCGCAACCGGAGGCAGTACCTGCAGCCCGGCCGCCAGAAGACGATCGGTCGGCCGTCGGCCGCGCTACGGCGTTGAGCCTCCAGCGCGCCGATCGACCGCGGGAAGAGAAGGGGCGAGTTCACACCCGCGAGCAGCACCCACAGCAGCAGGAGTGCTGCCGCTGTGCCAGGGGCTCCGCGAACGAACAGCCCAGTCGCAAGGGTTGAGCCGCAGACCACAAACACCATCGGCAGGATCCAGGCGCGCGTCATGAGGACGAAGGCTACCGGCAGGCGCTGAGGGCTTCGGCCTGATGATGAAGTGCCCTCAGACGGTGGACGGTTCAGGGACGCGCATGGCGAGGATCGCCATGTCGTCGGAGGCCGGCTCGGCGGCGAAGCGCTCGACTGCCCGCAGGACGCGTGCTGCCACCGCGCCCGCCGTGAGGCCGGTACAGGTGGACAGAACGTCCGCCAGGCCGTCGTCGCCGAGCATGCGGGTGCCCTCACGGCGTTCCGTGACGCCATCGGTCACGCACAGCAGAACATCGCCCGGGGCGAGGGTCACCGTCTGCTCGTAGAGTTCGAGTTCCTCGATGACGCCCAGGAGAGGCTGAGGTTCGGCCGCTGCCTCCACCGAGCCGTCCTGGCGAAGGCGCAACGGCAGCGGGTGGCCCGCGCACACCACCTTCAGGAGTGCGCTGCCGTCCTCCTGGGGCCACAGCTCCCCGTACAGCAGGGTCAGGAAGCGGCTGCGGGCGCCCTCGTCCAGGATGGCGGCGTTGAGGCGCTCCAGAACGGCCGGACCGCCGAAACCCTCGCGGGCGAGGAGACGCAGGGCATGGCGGGCGAGACCTGTGACGGCCGCGGCCTCCGGGCCCGTACCGCAGACGTCGCCGATGGCGAAGCCGTAGGCCCCGTCACGGATCGGGAAGACGTCGTAGAAGTCACCGCCGACCTCGTTGCCCTCGCCCGCTGCGCGGTAGATGACCTCGATCTCGACATGGGGAACTTCGGGCAGTCCCGGCGGCAGCAGACTGCGCTGCAGGGACTGGCTGATCGCCGTGCGCTCCGAATAGAGACGGGCGTTGTCGAGGGCGAGGGCCGCACGGCGGGAGAGGTCCTCGGCCAGTTCCAGGATCTCCTGGCGGAAGTGGTCGTCGGAGGGCTTGCCGAGGGTGAGCATGCCGATCACGCGGTTGCGTGCGACGAGTGGCAGGACCACCGTCTCGCCGCCCACCGCAGCCGCGGTGGCGAGCGTCGAACCGATCCCGGCCGCGAGTCCTCCGCGTTCGCCCAGACCGAGCGTCCGCATCGAACTGCGGAGGGCCGCCTGGTGAGCGGCCTGGGACGGGGCCGCCCAGACACGGGCGCCGGGTGTCGGCACGGGGTCGGGGGGAGCGATCTTGGAAAGCAGGGCTTTGAGGCCGTCGATGCGTTCCTCGTCCTCGTGCAGCACGTAGGAGAGGTACGGGTCGGATGACTGGTCGGCGATCGTGTAGACGGCGCACCAGGTGGCCAGGGTGGGGACCGTCATCTGGGCCATCAGCGCCAAGGTCTGGTCCCGGTCGAGGGTGCCGGCGAGGAGGTCGGATGCCTCGACGAGGAAGGAGAGGGAGCCGCGGCGCAGACGCTCCAGTTCACCCAGTCGGGCCGACTCGACGGCAAGCGCGATGCGGTCTGCGGCGAACTGGAGCCGCAGGGCCTCCTCATTGGTGTAGCGGCCGGCCGCTTCCGCCGCGACCCCCAGGGAGCCCGTGAGGCGGCCTTCGACCTTCAGCGGGACGGTGACCGCGGAACGCATCCCCGTGCTCCCGAGCAGAGGGACGGCGCCGGGCATGGTGTCGAGGTCCTCGTGGACGGCGGGCATCCGGGCGGAGCCGTAACGACCGGTGCCGGCCTCCACCGGGACGCGGGCGAAACGCTGACGGGCGGAGGGCAGGCCCGTCGTGGCCCGTACTTCCAGTTCCGTTTCGTCGTCCGTCGCCAGCAGCAGGAACGCCGCATCGGCGTCGAGCATGTCGCGTGCCCGTTCGACCGTGCGCTGGAGCAGACCGTCGAGGTCGTCGGGGGCGGGCGAGCCGATGAAGATCTCGAACGGGTCCGTCTTGTGACTGTCGGCGTTCGCGTCGGAGACCGTTGCGCGAACCGGGGACTGGAGCACGGCACGTTCGTGGTCGCGGACGAGAAGGCACACCGTGGACGGCTCGCCCACGGTGTCGCGGACCCGGAGATGGGAGGCATAGACGGGGATGATGCGGCCGTCGGCGCCCCGGATTCCGTAGCTGCCTTCCCAGCGCGAGAGCTGGAGAGCTTCCACGATGCCGGTGTTGGTACCGGGAGTCTGCGGCCAGGCGGTGAAGTCGGTGAGTTGTTTTCCGGTGACCTGGTCCGCAGGGTGCCCGAAGAGGAACGTGGCGTCCTCGTTCCACGCGGCGATGGAACCGGTGCCGTCGATCTGGACGACTGCCACCCGGACGCGCTCGTCGGCGACCGGGAGCAGATCGATCGGGAGCAGCGGGCCGGCGGAGCGGACGCCCACCGGGCGCTCGGGAAGATCGAGCTGGAACCAGACATGTTTGCGCGTGGGCGCATACTCGACGCCCCAGCGGGAAGCGAGAGCCGCGCAGAGCAGCAGCCCGCGGCCGTTCTCACGGTCTGGGCTGCCGAAGTCCAGCCCTGTGCTCTGGAGCGGGATCTCTCGTTCCGGATAGTGGTCGGAGACCTCGATCCGGACACCCTTCTCGGTGCGCAGGCACAGCACGTTCGCGGCGGTTCCGGCGTGCACCACGGCGTTGGTCACGAGCTCGCTCGTGAGAACCACGGCGTCGTCGACGACATCCGTGTACCCCCACCCCTGGAGGGTGTCACGGACAAAGGCGCGGGCGGTCGCGACGGAACGTGCGGTCGGGTCGAAGGTGGCGGCCGCGCGCGCGGTGATCACAGCACTCCCCATGTGGTGTCTCGTCGCTTTCCCGAGTCCTGTGCCCGTTTCTCGCCGCTTCGATTCGCCTGCCAGGCTAGACGCTCGGCCCGGGTGCCGGATACACGAGGGCCGACTTCGGGCAGGAACGAGCAGGAATCGGCAGGTGAGCGGACAAGTGTGAGCTTTCCAACGGCGGATGTGGGACAACTGCCGAAGGCCGCACCCCGAAGAGTTCGAGCCTGGTACGTTTCAACGATTTGACGTCCGCATGGTCACCCGTCGACGGTGGGCTGTGGCGGTGAGCCAATCAGGAACTGGGCAAGGTCCCAGACAAGACCCGAGCGATACGGTCGACCCCTGCGGGAGGGATCACGGTGGAGTCTGGCGTGGCGGCGCGGGGAAGAAGCACGCGTACAAAAGGCGGACAGCCCGTGAAGAAGCAGCGCAACGGAACCATCGATGTCGAGGCGGCAGCACTCAACAGACTGCTGGCCGGGCTGGTGGCGATGCGTGACGGGAACTTCCGCAGGCGTCTGACGGTCTCGGGCGACGACGTGCTGGCGGAGATCGCGGCAGTCTTCAACGAAGTCGCCGACCGGAATCTCCATCTCACCGGCGAGCTGGCCCGGGTACGGCGGGTGGTGGGACGTGAGGGGAAGCTCACCGAGCGGTTGGAGACCGGTGCCTGCGAGGGTTCCTGGGCTGCCGCGATCGACGCCTCCAACGAGTTGGTCGATGATCTGGCGCGTCCGGTCTCGGAGGTCGGGCGGGTGCTGTCGGCGGTGGCCGACGGCGATCTCGAACAGCGGATGGAACTGCGGTCGCAGAGGGCCGATGAGACGGTGCGTCCGCTGCGTGGCGAGTTCCTGAAAGTCGCCCGTACGGTCAACAACCTGGTCGACCAGTTGTCGGCGTTCACCGAGCAGGTGACGCGGGTCGCGGTCGAGGTGGGTACCGAGGGCAAGCTGGGTGGACTGGCCCAGGTGCGCGGGATGTCCGGGTCGTGGAAGGACCTCACGGACTCGGTGAACACCATGGCGTACCGCTTGACGGCCCAGGTGCGCGACATCGCCCTGGTGACGACCGCGGTCGCCAAGGGGGATCTGTCGCGGAAGGTCACCGTCCATGTGGACGGCGAGATGCTGCAACTGAAGAACACCGTCAACACGATGGTCGACCAGTTGTCGTCGTTCTCCTCCGAGGTGACCCGGGTCGCCCGCGAGGTGGGTACGGAGGGCGAGCTCGGCGGGCAGGCGACGGTGCCCGGGGTCGCCGGGGTGTGGAAGGACCTCACCGACTCCGTCAACACGATGGCCGGGAACCTGACCTCCCAGGTGCGTGGGATCGCCGAGGTGACCACGGCCGTCGCCAACGGTGACCTGTCCCAGAAGGTGACGGTGAGCGCTCGCGGCGAGGTCGCGCAGCTGGCCGAGACCATCAACCAGATGACCGAGACGCTGCGGACCTTCGCGGACGAAGTGACGCGTGTGGCCAGCGAGGTCGGTGGCGAGGGGCTGCTCGGAGGCCAGGCCCAGGTGCCGGGGGCGGCGGGGACCTGGAAGGACCTCACCGATTCGGTGAACACGGTCTTCCGGAACCTGACGACCCAGGTCCGTGACATCGCGCAGGTGACGACGGCCGTGGCCAGCGGAGACATGACCCAGAAGGTCACCGTCAACGTGGCCGGCGAGATGCTGGAGCTGAAGAACACCGTCAACACGATGGTGGACCAGCTCCAGTCCTTCGGTTCGGAAGTGACCCGGGTGGCCCGGGAGGTCGGTGTCGAGGGCCGACTGGGCGGTCAGGCCGAGGTGCCTGGGGCGGCGGGGACCTGGAAGGACCTCACGGACTCGGTGAACACGGCGTTCCGGAACCTGACGGGCCAGGTCCGTGACATCGCGCAGGTCACGACGGCGGTCGCCAACGGTGATCTCTCGCAAAAGGTCACCGTCGACGTCGCGGGCGAGATGCTGGAGCTGAAGAACACCGTCAACACGATGGTGGCGCAGCTCTCGTCCTTCGCCGACCAGGTCACGCGGATGGCGCGTGATGTGGGGACGGAGGGGCGCCTCGGGGGCCAGGCCCGGGTCGACGGCGTGTCCGGTACGTGGAAGGAACTCACCGACTCCGTCAACTTCATGGCGGGCAACCTGACCGATCAGGTGCGCCAGATCGCCCAGGTGACCACGGCGGTGGCGCGGGGCGATCTCTCGCAGAAGATCGACGTGGACGCGCGGGGCGAGATCCTGGAACTGAAGAACACCATCAACACGATGGTCGACCAGCTCTCCGCCTTTGCCGAGCAGGTGACCAGGGTCGCCCGTGAGGTAGGGACCGACGGACGGCTCGGCGGGCAGGCGCAGGTGCCCGGCGTGGCCGGGGTGTGGCGTGATCTGACCGATTCGGTCAACGGCATGGCGGGCAACCTCACCGCTCAGGTCCGCAACATCGCGCAGGTCGCCACGGCGGTGGCGCGGGGCGATCTTTCGCAGAAGATCGACGTGGACGCGCGGGGCGAGATCCTGGAACTGAAGAACACCCTCAACACGATGGTCGACCAGCTGTCGAACTTCGCCGAGCAGGTGACCCGGGTGGCCCGTGAGGTGGGTACGGAGGGCATGCTCGGAGGCCAGGCCGAGGTGCAGGGTGTGTCCGGTACGTGGAAGGACCTCACCCAGTCCGTCAACGGGATGGCGAACAACCTGACCCTCCAGGTCCGCAACATCGCCGAAGTGACCACAGCGGTCGCCAACGGCGATCTCTCCAAGAAGATCACGGTCGACGCGAAGGGCGAGATCCTCGAACTGGTGACGACCGTCAACACCATGGTCGACCAGTTGCTCAACTTCGCCGACGAGGTGACCCGGGTCGCCCGCGAGGTCGGCACCGAGGGCATCCTCGGCGGCCAGGCCCGGGTCCGCGGCGCGACGGGCATCTGGAAGGACCTCAGCGACAACGTCAACCTGATGGCCAACAACCTGACCAGTCAGGTGCGCAACATCTCCCGGGTCTCGTCCGCGGTCGCCAACGGCGATCTGACGAAGAAGGTCACCGTCGAGGCGCGCGGCGAGGTTGCCGAGCTGGCCGACACCGTCAACACGATGGTGACGACGCTGTCCTCGTTCGCCGACGAGGTGACCCGGGTAGCCCGTGAGGTGGGCACGGAGGGTGAGTTGGGCGGCCAGGCACGGGTGCCGGGGGTCTCGGGTACCTGGAAGGACCTCACTGAGTCGGTGAACTCGATGGCGTCCAATCTGACCGGCCAGGTGCGGCAGATCGCCGCGGTCACCACGGCCATCGCCAAGGGCGATCTCACCAAGAAGATCGACATCGATGCGCGGGGCGAGATCCTGGAGCTGAAGAACACCATCAACACGATGGTCGACCAGCTCTCTTCGTTCGCGGAGCAGGTGACGCGGGTGGCCCGTGAGGTGGGTACGGAGGGGCAGCTGGGCGGCCAGGCCAGGGTCCGGAACGTCGACGGGACCTGGCGCGACCTCACCGAGTCGGTGAACGAGATGGCCGGCAACCTCACCCGTCAGGTGCGGGCCATCGCGGCTGTCGCGACCGCCGTGACCCGTGGTGATCTCAACCTCAAGATCGATGTGGACGCGGCCGGCGAGATCCAGGCGCTGCAGGACAACATCAACACGATGATCGCCAACCTGCGTGACACCACGGCCACCAACAAGGAGCAGGACTGGCTCAAGGGCAACCTCGCCCGGATCTCCGGCCTGATGCAGGGGCGGCGTGATCTGGACGACGTGGCCTCGTTGATCATGAGTGAACTGACCCCGGTCGTCTCCGCGCAGCACGGGGCGTTCTTCCTGGCCGTGCCTACCGGCGACACCGACACGGTCGGCTCGGGCAGCGACAGGGCCAACGCGTACGAACTCCGGATGAGGGGCAGCTACGGATACTCGGCGGGTGCGATGCCGACTTCCTTCCGGCCCGGCGAGACGCTCATCGGCACGGCAGCGGAGGAGAAGCGGACCATCCAGGTGGACAATGTTCCGCCGGGGTATCTGAAGATTTCCTCCGGGCTCGGGGAGGCGCCGCCCGCGCATGTGATCGTGCTTCCGGTGCTCTTCGAGGGGAAGGTTCTCGGGGTGATCGAGCTGGCCTCCTTCCAGCCGTTCACGCATATCCAGCGGGACTTCCTCAACCAGCTCGCCGAGATGATCGCGACGAGTGTCAACACGATCAGCGTCAATACGAAGACCGAGAAGCTCCTTGAGCAGTCGCAGGAGCTGGCCGCGCAGTTGCGGGACCGTTCGCAGGAATTGGAGAACCGGCAGAAGGCGCTTCAGGACTCCAATGCCGAGCTGGAGGAGAAGGCAGAACTGCTGGCCCAGCAGAACCGCGACATCGAGGTCAAGAACACCGAGATCGAGGATGCCCGGCAGGTCCTGGAGGAGCGCGCCGAGCAGCTCGCGGTCTCGATGCGTTACAAGTCGGAATTCCTGGCGAACATGTCGCACGAGTTGCGTACCCCGCTCAACTCCCTGCTCATTCTGGCCAAGTTGCTCGCGGACAACGCGGAGGGAAATCTCTCGCCGAAGCAGGTGGAGTTCGCCGAGACGATTCACGGGGCCGGTTCCGATCTGCTTCAGCTGATCAATGACATTCTCGATCTGACGAAGGTCGAGGCCGGAAAGATGGACGTCAGCCCGACCCGGATCGCGCTCGTCCAGCTGGTCGACTACGTCGAGGCGACATTCCGTCCGCTCACCGCGGAGAAGGGGCTCGATTTCTCCGTGCGGGTCTCTCCGGAGTTGCCCGCGACCCTGCACACCGACGAACAACGACTGCTCCAGGTGCTGCGCAACCTCCTTTCCAACGCGGTGAAGTTCACCGACAGCGGGGCGGTGGAGCTGGTCATCCGGCGCGCCGACGAGGATGTTCCCCATGCCATCCGTGAGCAGCTCCTGGAGGCGGGATCGCTGCGGGACGCCGATGCGGATCTGATCGCCTTCTCCGTCACCGACACCGGGATCGGGATCGCGTCCAGCAAGATGCTGGTGATCTTCGAGGCGTTCAAGCAGGCGGACGGTACGACCAGTCGGAAGTACGGCGGTACGGGCCTCGGGCTGTCCATCAGCCGCGAGATCGCCCGGCTGCTGGGCGGTGAGATCCACGCGGCGAGCGAGCCGGGCCGAGGCTCGACGTTCACGCTGTATCTGCCGTTGAACCCGAGCGAGTTGCCGCCGCAGGGCTACCCGCAGGTCGGTCCCGGACCCACCGAGGCATTCGGTGCCGCAGCCGACGAGGGCCTTGCGCAGGACGGTCCGGGCGCCGATTCCACGACCGCCGTGCAGGAGGCGCAGGGCGCGGCGGGGCAGACACGGGGGCGCCGCATGCCCCTGGAGGGTGCGGCGCGGCGGCCCGCGCTGCCGGCCCGCGCCGCCACCCCGGCCGCTCCGCAGGAGCCGTGGACGCTTGTCGGAACGGAGACACCCGAGGTCCGCAGGACGTTTCGGTTCCACGGCGAGAAGGTGCTGATCGTCGACGACGACATCCGTAACGTATTCGCGCTCACCAGCGTGCTGGAGCAGCACGGCCTTTCGGTGTTGTACGCGGAGAACGGACGTGTGGGCATCGAAGTCCTGGAACAGCACGACGATGTGACGGTCGTACTGATGGACATCATGATGCCGGAGATGGACGGCTATGCCACGACGACGGCGATCCGCAGGATGCCGCAGTTCGCCGGGCTGCCGATCGTCGCGCTGACCGCGAAGGCCATGAAGGGTGATCGGGAGAAGGCGATCGAATCCGGTGCTTCCGACTATGTCACCAAGCCCGTCGATCCTGATCATCTCCTTTCCGTTATGGAGCAGTGGATGCGCGGAGAGTGATCATTAATCCAGGAGGCCGCGATAACTCCGTGATCGGCCGGGCTCACATGGTGTGAGAGGCGCTCCAGCGGGAACCATCCGGTCCCTCGTGGCGTTTGTGTTGTGTGCACAGTGACATCGCGGTGACAGGGTGTGGTGACGGGCGCGGGCGGGCTACCATGACCGGCACAAGGACGGACGGCGTAAGGGAGTCGTCCCCTGGGGCGGCGCCCGGTGCAATTCCGGGGCGAGGAGGACGGGCCATGGTGCAGAAGGCCAAGATCCTCCTGGTCGATGACCGGCCGGAGAATCTGCTGGCGCTGGAGGCCATCCTCTCTGCGCTCGATCAGACACTGGTACGGGCATCGTCAGGGGAGGAAGCGCTCAAAGCGCTGCTCACGGACGACTTCGCGGTCATTCTGCTGGACGTCCAGATGCCGGGCATGGACGGTTTCGAGACCGCCGCGCACATCAAGCGGCGGGAACGGACCCGGGACATCCCGATCATCTTCCTCACCGCGATCAACCACGGTCCGCATCACACCTTCAGGGGGTATGCGGCGGGCGCGGTGGACTACATCTCGAAGCCCTTCGACCCGTGGGTGCTCCGGGCCAAGGTGTCGGTCTTCGTCGAGCTCTACATGAAGAACTGCAAGCTGCGCGAACAGGCTGCGCTGCTGCGGCTCCAGTTGGAGGGCGACCCCAACGGCGGTGCGGGTCACGAGAAGGAGCCGGCCGGGCTGCTGGCCGAGCTCTCGGCGCGGCTGGCGGCCGTAGAGGAACAGGCCGAGGCGCTCTCGAAGCAACTTGACGACGAGTCGGCGGACGCTGCGGCCGTGGCCACCGCCGCCCATCTGGAGCGCAAGCTGACCGGTCTGCGCAGGGCACTCGACGCGCTGGAACCCGGTGCCGGAAGCGGCGCTGCGGCCCTTCCCTCGTAACGCCGTACTTCCGCAGGGCTCTTACACCGGGCGTGTTCCCGCGGTACGACCTCCGGGCGGGCGACAGGCCGTTGTCCGGGCGTTCGGTCCAACCGCCCTGCCCTGCGCCTCGTCCGACGGATGACCCGGGCCGGTGACCGTCGGCGTCAGAGGCGTGACCTCGCGTCAGTTGGCCGCCTCCGTAAAGCGACACGGTCGGGTGAAGTGGCAGGCACACGTGTTAACGGCCGTCGGCACCGGTAACCTCGGCATCATGGCCTCACGTACGTCCGGCAAGGGTTCCCAGGGCACGGCGGGCACCGCGAAGCGCGTCGGCCGTACCGCGGCGCCGGCCAAGAAAGCCGCGCCCCCCAGGAAGACCGCTGCGAAGAAGACCGCGCAGCCGAAGAAGCCCCCTGCGAAGAAGGCGGCGGCCAAGAAGGCGGCCGCGCCCAAACCGGCCCCTTCGCCCACCAGCGGTGTGTACCGGGTGGCACGTGCCCTCTGGCTCGGCGTGGCCCATGCCGTCGGCGCGATGTTCCGCGGCATAGGGCGCGGCGCCAAGGGACTCGATCCCGCGCACCGCAAGGACGGCACCGCGCTGCTGCTGCTCGGCCTTGCGCTGGTCGTCGCCGCGGGCACCTGGTCGAATCTGCGCGGGCCCGTGGGCGACCTCGTCGAGATGCTCGTCACCGGAGCCTTCGGCCGGCTCGATCTGCTCGTGCCGATACTGCTCGGCGCCATTGCGGTCCGGCTGATCCTCTACCCGGAGAGGCCCGAGGCCAACGGCCGCATCGTCATCGGACTCTCCGCCCTGGTCCTCGGGGTGCTCGGCCAGGTGCACATCGCCTGCGGGGCGCCCGGCCGGGGCGAGGGCACCACGGCGATGCAGGACGCGGGCGGACTCATCGGCTGGGCTGCCTCCACACCGCTGGTCTACACGATGGGCGAGGTCCTCGCCGTTCCGCTGCTGTTGCTGCTGACCGTCTTCGGGCTCCTGGTCGTCACCGCCACTCCGGTGAACGCCATTCCGCAACGGCTTCGACTGCTCGCCACCAAGCTGGGCATTCTCGACCCGGTGTACGACCCCGAAGCGGACGAGGAGAGCGACGACGAGCGTTACGACGACCAGTGGCGCGAGGCGCTGCCGGCGCGCTCCCGGCGGTCCTCCGCGCGCCGTTCCGAAGCACCCGCGGAATACGACCCTGGCCGCGCGGAGGCCGACGCGCTGTCGAAGCGCCGCAGGCCCTCCGTACAGCCCGCGATGAACCGCACCATGGACGCGGTGGACGTCGCCGCCGCCGCGGCGGCGGCGCTCGACGGGGCCGTGCTCAACGGCATGCCGCCGTCGCCGGTCGTCGCCGATCTCACCCAGGGTGTCTCCGTCGAGCGCGAACGCACGGGCTCGCCGGTGCCGGGCGCCAGAGAGGCCGGATCCGCCACCGGGGGAGGCAGGCCGGACAGGGCGGGGGCGGCCGTGCCCGACCTGACGAAGCCGGCGCCCGAACGGCCGGAGTACGAGCCGTTGCCCGCCCGCGCGGAACAGCTGCAGCTCTCCGGTGACATCACCTACTCACTGCCCTCGCTCAACCTGCTGGAACGCGGCGGACCCGGGAAGAGCCGCAGCGCCGCCAATGACGCGATCGTCGCGTCCCTGACGAACGTCTTCACCGAGTTCAAGGTCGACGCGGCCGTCACCGGCTTCACCCGTGGGCCGACGGTCACGCGGTACGAGGTGGAACTCGGTCCCGCGGTGAAGGTCGAGCGGATCACCGCGCTCGCCAAGAACATCGCGTACGCCGTGGCCAGCCCCGATGTCCGGATCATCTCCCCGATCCCGGGCAAGTCGGCCGTCGGCATCGAGATTCCCAACAGCGATCGGGAGATGGTCAACCTCGGAGACGTGCTGCGTCTCGCGGACGCCGCCGAGGACGACCACCCGATGCTCGTCGCGCTCGGCAAGGACGTCGAGGGCGGCTACGTGATGGCCAACCTGGCCAAGATGCCGCATGTGCTGGTGGCCGGTGCCACCGGTTCCGGCAAGTCGTCCTGCATCAACTGTCTGATCACCTCGATCATGGTGCGTGCGACGCCGGACGACGTGCGGATGGTGCTGGTCGACCCCAAGCGGGTCGAGCTGACCGCGTACGAGGGCATCCCGCACCTGATCACGCCGATCATCACCAACCCCAAGCGTGCCGCCGAGGCCCTCCAGTGGGTCGTGCGGGAGATGGACCTCCGCTACGACGACCTGGCGGCCTTCGGATACCGGCACATCGACGACTTCAACGAAGCCGTCCGCGACGGCAAGGTCAAGCCGCCGGAGGGAAGCGAGCGCGAACTCTCTCCCTACCCCTATCTGCTGGTGATCGTCGACGAGCTGGCCGACCTGATGATGGTGGCTCCTCGTGACGTGGAGGACGCCATCGTCCGTATCACCCAGCTGGCCCGCGCCGCCGGTATCCACCTGGTGCTCGCCACCCAGCGGCCCTCGGTCGATGTCGTGACCGGACTGATCAAGGCGAATGTGCCCTCCCGGCTCGCCTTCGCGACGTCCTCGCTGGCCGACAGCCGAGTCATCCTCGACCAGCCCGGTGCGGAGAAGCTCATCGGAAAGGGTGACGGTCTGTTCCTGCCGATGGGGGCCAACAAGCCCACCCGTATGCAGGGCGCCTTCGTCACCGAGGACGAGGTCGCGGCCGTCGTCCAGCACTGCAAGGATCAGATGGCGCCGGTCTTCCGCGAGGACGTGGTGGTCGGCACCGCCAAGAAGAAGGAGATCGACGAGGACATCGGCGACGATCTGGACCTGCTCTGCCAGGCCGCCGAACTGGTCGTCTCCACACAGTTCGGGTCCACTTCGATGCTCCAGCGCAAGCTGAGGGTCGGTTTCGCCAAGGCCGGCCGGCTGATGGACCTCATGGAGTCGAGGAACGTCGTCGGACCGAGCGAGGGGTCCAAGGCCCGTGACGTCCTGGTGAAACCCGACGAACTGGACGGGGTGTTGGCGCTGATCCGTGGGGAATCCGCTCCGTAGAAGAAGTCCGGGCAACCCTTTCGACGGGTCGTACGTCAACTTGAGGGGAGGGACGGCAGGATTGTCCTTCAGGGCGGCAGGGTCGTCCTTCCCGGTGCGGCCGGTGAAATCGGACAGCGTTCGAGTCCGATGGCCTACAAAGTCCTTCCTCCGGTTGCCCCACCCTTTCGTACCCCCCCTAGACTGAACACCCAGCAGGTGGCTCACGCTCGAAAGGCGCCTCCGTGTCCATCGGCAACTTCCCCGAAGACGACCAGCCTTCGATCGGTCGAGTGCTCCAGCAGGCTCGAATCGCCGCAGGTATCTCGGTCGAAGAGATCAGTTCGTCAACCCGGGTGCGCGTTCCCATCGTGCACGCGATCGAAGAGGACGACTTCTCCCGCTGTGGCGGTGACGTGTATGCGCGCGGCCACATCCGTACCCTCGCGCTCGCCAGCGGGATCGATCCGAATCCACTGGTTTCGCAGTACGACGCCGAGCACGGCGGCCGTCCCGCACCCACGCCCGCGGCGCCGCTGTTCGAGGCCGAGAGAATCCGTTCCGAACCCCGTCGACCCAACTGGACGGCGGCCATGGTCGCGGCGATCATCGCCGTCGTCGGTTTCGTCGGCTTCACCTTCCTGAGAGGCGGCGACGACGGCTCCACGACCACACAGGTCGCGGAGGGCTCGACGCCCGACACGAAGACCGCGAAGCCGAAGGCCGGCAAGGCCTCCGACCCCAAGCCGGCCCCCTCCGACAGTGCCATCGCCGCGGCACCCAGGGACAAGGTGACGGTCAAGCTCAGCGCCAGCCAGGGCAAGAGCTGGATCTCCGCCAAGGACCACAACGGACGGCTGCTCTTCGACGGTCTGCTGCAGCAGGGCCAGTCCAAGACCTTCCAGGACCAGGAGCGAGTCGATCTCGTCCTCGGCGACGCCGGGGCCATCGAGCTCTTCGTGAACGGCAAGAAGGTCGAGGACAAGTTCCAGCCTGGCCAGGTCGAGCGGCTCTCGTACACGAAGGGCGACCCGGCGGTCGGCTGACCCGTACACGTCCACAGTTCCGCGCGGCATCCGCACCACGACGAGCGCCCGGCGATCCGGCCGGGCGCTCGTCGTGTGTGTCACTCGGTGTGATGGTGGAACCCTGCTCGGCAGGACAAGTGCCGGGACAAAGTAGTCTTGAGCCCATGCCCGAACGCCGTACCGTCGCCCTTGTCACTCTTGGCTGCGCCCGTAACGAGGTGGACTCGGAGGAGCTCGCAGGCCGCTTGGCAGCGGACGGCTGGGAGCTCGTCGAGGACGCCTCCGACGCGGACGTCGCCGTCGTCAACACCTGCGGATTCGTCGAGGCCGCCAAGAAGGACTCCGTCGACGCCCTGCTCGAAGCCAATGATCTGAAGGATCACGGCAGAACCCAGGCCGTGGTCGCCGTCGGCTGCATGGCCGAGCGCTACGGCAAGGACCTCGCCGAGGCCCTGCCCGAGGCGGACGGTGTCCTCGGGTTCGACGACTACGCCGACATCTCCGACCGCCTCCGAACCATCCTCGGCGGCGGCATTCACGCCTCGCACACCCCGCGCGACCGCCGCAAGCTCCTGCCCATCAGCCCGGCCGAGCGGCAGGACGCCGCCGTGGCCCTGCCGGGGCACGGGCAGACGGAGGTCGTACCGGCCCCCGCACCCGCCGACCTCCCGGAGGGAGTCGCCCCGGTCTCCGGGCCGCGCGCGCCCCTGCGCCGCCGACTGGGCACCAGTCCGGTGGCTTCGGTGAAGCTCGCCTCCGGCTGCGACCGCCGCTGCTCCTTCTGCGCCATTCCGTCCTTCCGCGGCTCCTTCGTCTCGCGCCGTCCCTCGGACGTGCTGGGGGAGACTCGCTGGCTGGCCGAGCAGGGCGTGAAGGAGGTCATGCTGGTCTCCGAGAACAACACCTCGTACGGCAAGGACCTCGGCGACATCCGGCTGCTGGAGACGCTGCTGCCGGAACTCGCCGATGTCGAGGGCATCGAGCGGATCCGGGTCAGCTATCTGCAGCCGGCGGAGCTGAGGCCGGGCCTCATCGACGTGTTGACCTCGACCCCGAAGGTCGCCCCGTACTTCGATCTCTCCTTCCAGCACTCGGCCCCCGGTGTGCTGCGGGCGATGCGCCGTTTCGGTGACACCGACCAGTTCCTGGAGCTCCTGGACACCATCCGCGGCAAGGCTCCGCAGGCCGGTGCCCGCTCCAACTTCATCGTGGGCTTCCCCGGCGAGACCGAGGCCGACGTCGCGGAGCTGGAGCGCTTCCTCACCAGCGCCCGGCTCGACGCCATCGGCGTCTTCGGCTACTCCGACGAGGAGGGCACCGAGGCGGTCGGATACGAGAACAAGCTGGACGCCGACGTCATCGCGGAGCGGTTGGCACACATCTCGCAGCTGGCCGAGGAACTGACCTCGCAGCGTGCCGAGGAACGCCTCGGGGAGTCCCTGCAGGTGCTGGTCGAGTCCGTCGACGGTACGGAGGACGAGCCACGCGCGGTGGGGCGTGCGGCGCACCAGGCGCCCGAGACGGACGGCCAGGTGCTCTTCACCGCACGCGAGGGCCTGGTGCCCGGCCGTATGGTCGAGGCGAAGGTGGTGGGCACCGAAGGCGTGGACCTGGTGGCCGAGTGTTCCGAGTTCGTGGAGGCGGCCAGATGACGGGAGTCCCGGCATCCGCGGCAGGTGGTTCCGGCGCGAAGCCGGTCCGCGGCGGCAAGCTGGGTGCTGCGGCCGTCAATCAGGCCAGCCTGTGGAACATCGCCAATCTGCTCACCATGCTGCGGCTGGTGCTCGTGCCCGGCTTCGTGGTGGTGCTGCTGCACAACGGTGGCTACGACCCGATGTGGCGGTCGTTCGCCTGGGCGGCGTTCGCCGTCGCCATGATCACCGACCTGTTCGACGGTCATCTCGCGCGCACGTACAACCTGGTCACGGACTTCGGGAAGATCGCGGACCCGATCGCGGACAAGGCGATCATGGGTGCGGCGCTGATCTGTCTCTCGTATCTCGGTGACCTGCCCTGGTGGGTCACGGGCCTGATCCTCTTCCGCGAGATCGGCATCACGCTGATGCGGTTCTGGGTGATACGGCACGCGGTGATCCCGGCCAGCCGCGGCGGGAAGCTGAAGACGCTGGCACAGGGGACCGCCGTCGGGATGTACGTGCTGGCGCTGACCGGCCCCCTGGCCACCTTCCGCTTCTGGGTGATGGCGGTCGCCGTCGTGCTGACGGTGGTCACGGGGTTCGACTACGTGCGCCAGGCCGTGGTGCTGCGGCGCAGCGGGCTCGCGGCCGAGCGGACTGCAGCCGCGGGGGCTGCCGGAGGGCTGTCCGAGGCTTCTGCGGGCTTCGAGACGTCTGCGGGCTCCGGGGCGGCCGGTGCGTCCGCGGCCGACGAGAGCACGGGGCCGGTGTCCGGGGCCTCGGGTACGCGTGGTGCGGCGGAGGCCGAGCGGTGACTGCCGCGGCCCGGGTGCTGGAGCTGCTCGTGGAACGCGGTGAGACGCTTGCCGTCGCCGAGTCGCTGACCGGAGGGCTGGTCGCTGCGGAACTGACGTCCGTACCGGGTGCCTCGAAGGCGTTCCGCGGTTCCGTGACGGCGTACGCCACGCCCCTGAAGCGGGAGCTGCTGGGTGTGGACGGTGCCCTTCTGGCGGAGCGCGGTGCGGTCGACCCCGAGGTGGCGCGACAGATGGCGACAGGTGTCCGGCGTGTTTTGGGGGCAGACTGGGGTATGGCCACCACCGGCGTCGCGGGCCCCGATCCACAGGACGGCAAGCCTGTCGGCACCGTTTATGTCGCGGTGGCCGGACCTGACGGCGCAGAGAAGGTAACCGCTCTGCGATTGAACGGCGAGCGTGCGGACATCCGTAGAGAGAGCGTACGGAGCGTACTGGCACTGTTCTCCGCCGAACTCGGCAAGAATGCAAGCGCATAGGATACGGAACAGATCGGGGGGAATTGATGTTTGCAGCCCTGAGAGAACACGACATCGCTCCCCGCACGGCCGCGGCGCAAGGCGGTACGGTGGGGCGTGAAGGATGCGGCTACGCGGTCCGAGGAGGGAGCCACCGATGATTCTGCTCCGTCGCCTGCTTGGTGACGTGCTGCGTCGGCAGCGCCAGCGCCAAGGCCGTACTCTGCGCGAAGTCTCCTCGTCCGCCCGAGTCTCGCTCGGCTATCTCTCCGAGGTGGAGCGGGGGCAGAAGGAGGCGTCCTCCGAACTGCTCTCCGCCATTTGCGACGCGCTTGACGTACGGATGTCCGAGCTCATGCGTGAAGTGAGCGATGAGCTGTCGCTGGCCGAACTGGCCGAGTCGGCAGCAACCAGCGACCCGGTGCCTGTGCCGGTACGTCCCATGCTCAATTCCGTTTCCGTGACGTCGGTGGCAGGCGTGCCGACGGGGCGGGTGACCATCAAGGCGCCCGCGGAAGCCGTGGATGTCGTCGCCGCCTGACCTGCTCGGTCCGGTGTGAAGTGGAGCCCCGGTCGGCCCCTCAGGGGTTGCCGGGGCTTCTGCATGGTCCGGGGCGGTGTATGGGCTCGTCCTGGATGCGGGTCGCTCGTTCTGGATGCGGCTCGGGAGTGTCTGGGCGAGACTGCGAGTACGAGGCATCGATCAGGAGGACCACGGCCGGCTGATGCCGTCTGACCTGGTCTGACGAGTCTTGATGCGGCCTGTAGCGGCCCGCGCCGGTGTGGCCGAAGGCCTCTGGCCCGGGTGGAGCCGTGATCCGGAGCAAGCCCGGATGTCCGGGGCGGAGAGCGCACAACGGGCCGCGGCGGCGCGCCGGTGGTGCACCGATGCGCCCTCCCGCCGGGCGAGTGTGCCGGACTAGGTTCGGCCGGAGGAGGCAGCCATGGTGCGGCGATGGGTGCCGGCGCTCGTTCTCGGCGGGGTGTGGTGGTGGGCCGTGCTGCGGCTCGTACTGGAACCGACCCATGCGGGACTTGTCGAGGGGGCGGTGGCGGCGGGCGGATGGGGGTTGAGCCTCCTGCCGGTGCATGTCGCCGCGGCTGCCGGGCCGAGGAGGGCGCGCGGGGCGGGTCCTGGGCGCTGGTCCGCTCTGGGGACGCGGTGTGGGGGCTGGTGGTCCGATGTCGGGGCGAGGCGCGTGGAGCGGTGGACCGTGGTGGGGATGCGGTTCGGTGACCGGGCCCGGCGGGCTACCAGGGCATGGCTACGCCGCCATTCGGGCGGAGGATCTGACCGGTCATGAAGGCCGAGGCATCGGATGCGAGGTAGAGCATGGTGTGGGCGACGTCCTCGGGTTCGCCGACGCGGCCGAGCGGGGAGATCCGCGCCATCGTGGCCTCCGCCCGGTGTTGCTGGTCCGCGTCGTGGCGGGCGGTCATGGGTGTGCGGATCCAGCCCGGAGCGATTGCGTTGACGCGGATGGCATGACGTCCCAACTCGGTCGCGAGCGTCTTCGTCAGCTGGACGACCGCCGCCTTGGCCGCCCCGTAGCAGAGCAGTCCCGGGCTTGCCGCGTCGACCGCCCCCGAGGCCATGGTGATCAGTGAGCCGGATGCGCCGCGCGCGATCATGCTGCGGGCCACTTCCTGACAGGCGTACAGCACGCCCTTGAAATTGACCGAGAGGACACGGTCGAGATCGTCGTCCGCGGTGTCCAGGACGCTGCTCGTATGCATGATTCCGGCAACGGCGGCCAGGACGTCGAGGTCCCCCGCGGCCGCCACCGCGTCCCTGATCTGATTGCGGTCGGTGACATCGAGCGGGTGGACGTGGCATGTGCCACCCGCTTCGTTGATCAGCTCCCGGGTCTCCAGCAGACCCTTCTCGTCGCGGTCCGCGCCGTGCACGGTGGCGCCCGCCGATGCGAGCAGGACGGCGCCGGCGCGTCCGATGCCGCCCGCCGCGCCGGTGATGAACGCGGAGCGGCCCGTGAGGTCGTACGCGGTGAGGGGCATGACCGGACGGTACGACCAGAACTGACGGGTCGTCAATTGGCTTGTGGGCCTGATTGGCAACAGGGGCACCAGTAGGTGGGGCGGCCGTCCTGGTCGGCAGCACGGATGGGAGTGCCGCAGCGCAGGCAGGGGCGGTGGGCCCGGCCGTAGACCCACAGTCGTTCGCGCGTGGGCCTTCCGGGGGATGCGGTGCCGGTGGTGGTGCGGATGGGGCGGTCCCGGTTGGTTTCGAGGAGTTGCCTGGCCGTCGTGATGAGACGGGCAGCGGTGGGGGCGGCCAGATCGCCGACGGGCAGCCAGGGGGTCGCACGGGCGAGGAAACAGAGCTCGGCCTTGTAGACGTTGCCGATTCCGGCCAGGTTGCGCTGGTCCAGCAGGGCTTCACCCAGGGGGCGGACGGGGTCGCTGAGCAGATTACGCAGAGCGATGTCGGGGTTCCAGTCGGGCCCCAGGAGATCCGGGCCCAGGTGGCCGACCACCTTTTCCTCGTCCCGGGTGCGGAGAAGTTCGAGGACGGGAAGCCGGTAGCCGACGGCCGTGTGGTCCGCGTTGGCGAGGACGGCGCGGATCTGATGGGCGGGGCCGCCCCGCCAGCGCTCGCCCGGGGCGTAGACGCGCCAGGCGCCGTCCATCCGTAGATGGCTGTGCAGGGTGAGGCCGCCCTCGATGCGTGTGAGGAGATGTTTGCCCCGCGAGGTGACGTCCAGAACGGTGCGACCGGTGAGGTCGGCGGTGGCGAACCGGGGCACGCGCAGGTCGGAGCGGGTGAGGACCCGGTCGGCGAGTGCGGTGTGCAGATGCCTGGCGGTCCGCAGCACGGTGTCTCCTTCGGGCATGCCTCCATGATGCGCGGTCGGACGGAAGATCGGCGGGGCGTGGCGGTGCAGCAGGCGCGGAGGGGATCTGCGCGGGAGCTGGGGCGGTTGTGGCGGGTGGTGGCGTGAGACGCGCCGGTGGGTCAGGCGCGCAGGCGGAGTCCCCGCGGGGTGGCAAGGAACCCGGCCGCCTCCAGCGTCCGGCCGAGCGGTGAGGTCAGGGCCGCGGCGCCATTGGTGCGTTCCACCGTGATCGTGCCGAGCGATCCCGCGCGGGCTGCCGCGGCCAGCGCCGCGGCGGCTGCCAGGAGCGCCGGATCCTCCGGGTCGGTGGGCCAGGCCAGCAGCGTCTTGCCGCCGCGCTCCATGTACATGATCAGTTCGCCGTCGACCAGGACCACCAGGGCACCCGCCTTGCGGCCGGGTTTGTGTCCGGAGCCGTCCGGCGCATCGGGCCAGGGCAGTGCCGCACCGTAGGCATTCGCCGGGTCCGCCGCGGCGAGGACCAGGGCGCGGGAGGCGGTGCCCGGTTCCGCGCGGTCGCGAGCGGTGGAGGTGGCGCGCAGCCGGTCGACCGCGCCGTCCATCGCGAACTGGGCCGCTCCCAGGCCCTCGACGACATAGCCGCGCCGGGCCTGCCCGTTGTCCTCGAAGGCGGAGAGCACACGGTACGCGGCGGAGAAGCCGCCCTCGACACCTTCGGCCTGGACCGCGCCGCGCGTCACCACGCCGTGCCGGTCGAGGAGGGTGCGGGCCAGGGCGTGCGCACGGTGCGTGGGATCGGGCTCAGTGGTGGGCAGCAGGGACCAACGGCCCGAGACGGTGGGCGGTCCGGTCCGGGACGCGGGCCGACCGGCGGTGCCGAGCGAGCCGTAACGTCCGCGGGGGACGTTGCGTCTGGCGCGGTGAGCGGTCGACCCTGCCGTGCGGCCGGAGCCGAGGAGCGAACGCAGCGGGGCGAGCGTGTCATTGGTGAGCCGGCCCGACCAGGCCAGGTCCCAGATGGCTTCCGCCAGTTGCGGATCGGTGCAGTCCGGGTGGGTGGTGGCGCGCACCTGGTCGGCGATCTGCCGGAAGAACAGCCCGTATCCGCCGGTCAGGGCTGTGAGGACGGACGCGTGCAACGCGGTCGGTTCGAGGGGGTGCGGCGGTGGGAGGAGCAGGGGGGCACTGTCGGCGAGATAGAGCGACACCCAGCCGTCCTTGCCGGGAAGGGCACCCGCACCGGCCCAGATGACCTCGCCGGTGGTGGTCAACTCGTCGAGCAGCGCGGGGGAGTAGTCGGCGATCCGGGCCGGCAGGATCAGTTTCTCCAGGGCCGACGCAGGGACGGGCGCGCCCTGCAACTGTTCGATGGTGCGGGCCAGTCCGTCGATTCCGCGCAGACCGTGGTCGCCCAGGTGCTGCCACTGGGGCAGGAAGGCGGCGAGCGCGGCGGGTGGGACCGGTTCCAGCTCATGGCGGAGCGCGGCGAGCGAGCGACGGCGCAGTCGGCGCAGCACGGTGGCATCGCACCACTCCTGGCCGATGCCGGCGGGGTGGAATTCGCCCTGGACGATCCGGCCGGTGGCAGCCAGCCGTTGCAGCGCACCGCCCGTGACAGCTGTGCCGAGACCGAAACGGGCGGCGGCCCCGGAGGAGGTGAACGGGCCGTGGGTGCGCGCGAATCGGGCGAGAAGATCGCCGAGTGGGTCCTTCACCGGCTCGGTGAAGGCTTCGGGAACCCCGACCGGGAGGGCCGTGCCCAGGGCATCGCGCAGCCGTCCCGCGTCCTCGATCGCGGCCCAGTGGTCCGCTCCGGCGATCCGGACCCGAATGGCCCGACGGGCGGCGGAGAGCTCCGGAGCCCAGGGAGGCTGGGCGCCGCGCGCGGCCAACTCGTCGTCGGTGAGCGGACCGAGAACCCGGAGGAGATCGGCGACCCCCTCGATGTCCTTGACCCGGCGGTCCTCGGTCAGCCACTGGAGTTCCTGCTCCAGTTCGGTCAGGACATCGGCATCGAGCAGCTCGCGCAGCTCGGCCTGGCCGAGCAGCTCGGCCAGCAGATGGGAGTCGAGGGAGAGGGCTGCGGCCCGCCGTTCGGCGAGGGGCGAATCGCCCTCGTACAGGAACTGGGCGACATAGCCGAACAGGAGTGAGCGGGCGAAGGGTGAGGGCTCCGGGGTGGTCACCTCGACCAGCCGGACACGGCGTGCTTCGAGGTCGCCCATGAGCTCTGCCAGCCCGGGGACGTCGAAGACGTCCTGCAGGCATTCGCGGACCGCCTCCAGGACGATCGGGAAGGAGCCGAACTCGGAGGCGACCTGCAGGAGTTGCGCGGCGCGTTGGCGCTGCTGCCAGAGCGGGGTGCGTCGGCCGGGGCTGCGCCGTGGCAACAGCAGGGCGCGCGCCGCGCATTCGCGGAACCGTGAGGCGAACAGGGCCGATCCGCCCACCTGGTCGGTGACGATCTGGCTGATCTCCCCCCGGTCGAACGTCACGTCCGCGGCGCCGACCGGTGGTTGCCCGCTGTCGTACGAGGAGCCCGGCAGCGGTGTCGGTTCCTGGGCGGGGTCCTGCGCCGGATCGAAGTCCAGGAGGTCCAGGCCCATCAGGTCGGCGTCGGGCAGCCGCAGCACGATGCCGTCGTCGGCGTGCATCACCTGGGCGTCCATGCCGTACCGCTCGGCGAGGCGTGCGTTCAGCGCCAGCGCCCACGGGGCATGGACCTGCGCGCCGAACGGGGAGTGGACGACGACCCGCCAGTCACCCAGCTCGTCACGGAAGCGCTCGACGAGGATGGTCCGGTCGTCCGGTACGTGACCGCAGGCGCGACGCTGTTCGTCGATGTACGACAAGGTGTTGTCGGCCGCCCAGTCGTCGAGACCGGCAGCGAGCAGACGCTGCCGGGCATCCTCACGGGACAGACCGCCGATCTCACGGAGGAACGCACCCAACGCACGGCCCAGCTCCAGCGGACGGCCCAGCTGGTCGCCCTTCCAGAACGGCAGCCGGCCGGGAACTCCGGGGGCGGGGGAGACCAGGACCCGGTCACGGGTGATGTCCTCGATCCGCCACGACGTGGTGCCCAGGGTGAAGACATCACCGACCCGGGACTCGTACACCATCTCCTCGTCGAGCTCACCGACCCGGCCGCCGCCCTTCTTGGGGTCCGCCCCGGCGAGGAAGACCCCGAAGAGCCCGCGGTCGGGGATGGTCCCGCCGGAGGTGACGGCCAGCCGCTGGGCGCCCGGTCGGCCGGTGACCGTACCGGCCACCCGGTCCCAGACCACCCGCGGGCGCAACTCGGCGAAGGCATCGGACGGATACCGCCCGGCGAGCATGTCCAGCACGGCGAGGAACGCCGACTCGGGCAGGGAGGCGAAGGGGGCGGCGCGGCGGGTCACGGCCAGCAGGTCGTCCACCTGCCAGCTGTCCAGGGCCACCATTGCGACAAGCTGCTGGGCCAGCACGTCGAGCGGGTTGGCCGGGACGCGGAGTGCCTCGATGGAACCCTCGCGCATCCGTTCCGTGACCACGGCCGCCTGCACCAGATCGCCCCGGTACTTGGGAAAGACCACTCCGGTGGAGACCGCACCGACCTGGTGCCCGGCCCGGCCGACCCGCTGCAGCCCGGAGGCGACCGACGGCGGGGACTCCACCTGGATCACCAGGTCGACCGCTCCCATGTCGATGCCCAGCTCCAGACTGGAGGTGGCGACCACGGCCGGCAGCCTGCCCGCCTTGAGGTCCTCCTCGACCTGGGCGCGCTGTTCCTTGGAGACCGAACCGTGGTGGGCGCGGGCGAGCAGCGCGGGGGCGCCCTTCGCCGCACCCGACTGGGCCATGACCTGGGCAGGGGAGTGGGCCTCCGGCAGGGGCGGGGCGGAACCGTCCTCATCGAGAACGGTTCCGGTGGCCCGTTCGTAAGCGATCTCGTTCAGCCGGTTGCACAGCCGCTCCGCGAGACGGCGGGAGTTCGCGAAGACGATGGTGGAGCGGTGCGCCTGGACGAGGTCGACGATGCGCTCCTCGACGTGCGGCCAGATCGACGGCTTGTCCGCCTGACCTGCCTGGTCGGGGTCGGTGGCGGGGGAGCCGCCGAGCTCGCCCAGATCCTCGACCGGCACGACGACCGAGAGCTCGAACCGCTTGGTGGACGGCGGCTGGACGATCTCGACCTTCCGTTGTGGTGAAAGGAAGCGCGCCACCTCGTCGACCGGACGGACCGTGGCCGACAGTCCGATCCGGCGCGCGGGCCGCGGCAGCAGTTCGTCGAGACGTTCCAGCGACAGGGCGAGGTGGGCGCCCCGCTTCGTGCCCGCCACAGCATGCACTTCGTCGAGGATCACCGTCTCGACGCCGGACAGCGCCTCCCGGGCCGACGACGTCAGCATCAGGAACAGCGACTCGGGCGTGGTGATCAGGATGTCCGGCGGCCGGTTCGCCATCGAGCGGCGCTCGGCGGGCGGGGTGTCGCCGGAGCGGATCCCCACCCGGACCTCGGGCTCCGGCAGCCCCAGGCGCACCGACTCCTGGCGGATGCCCGTCAGCGGTGAGCGCAGATTGCGCTCCACGTCGACGGCGAGGGCCTTGAGAGGGGAGACGTACAGCACCCGGCAGCGCTTCTTCGCGTCGGCGGGCGGCGGGACGGACACCAGGTCGTCCAGCGCGGCGAGAAACGCGGCCAGCGTCTTGCCGGAGCCGGTCGGGGCGACGACCAGCACGTCCGAACCCGCCCCGATCGCACGCCAGGCGCCCTCCTGCGCGGCGGTGGGCGCGCTGAAGGCACCCGTGAACCAGCTGCGGGTCGCAGGGGAAAACGAGTCGAGCGCAGAGCCGGCCATGTCCCCCATCGTGCACCCCGCCACTGACAACGGCCGTGGACGACCACCGGCGACCGCCCCAGGAGCTGGGAGAATGCGTCCATGGCGGCAGGACCGGAGTCGGGATCGGAGGAGTGGGCGAGGCACTGGCGGTACGCGGACCTGCCAGGTCTCGATCTGCTGCGGGCCCGCTACGTGCGCCATGCCTTCCCCCGCCACAGTCACGCGGAGTACGTCTTGGCGTCCGTCACCGGCGGGGTGGAGGACGTCGGACTGCCCGGCGGCACCCTCCACGCGGGCCCGGGCGCCGTCGTCCTGATCAATCCGGAGGTGCCGCACACCGCCCGCGCGGGCGCTCCCGAGGGGTGGGCGTACGCCACGCTGTACCCGTCCGCGCAGGTGATCGACGCCATCGCGGCCGAGACGACGAGCCTGCGCGGTTCGGTCGGATTCGCCGAGAGCAGCGTCCTGGACCCGCACGCCGCACGACTGATCGGCGGGGTCCACCGGGCCGCCGAGGAGGGCAACGCCCTTGCCGCGGACACCCTGCTGCGGGTGGTGGTCGCGCGGCTGCTCAGTCTGTACGGCGGTCCGCTCCCCGCCCGCCTGCCGCGGTCCGCGGGTGCCCGCGCCGCGGACCGGGCACGGGCGGTGCTGGAGGACAGGATGTCCGGGCCGCCCACGCTGGAGGAGCTGGCGGCGGAGCTTGGCACCAGCCCGTTCGCGCTGCTGAGGGCCTTCAAGAAGCAGTACGGGATGCCGCCGCACGCGTGGCTCACCGATGCCCGGGTGCGGGCCGCACGCCGGATGCTCGACGCGGGGACGACGCCCGCGCGGGCGGCGGCCGAGGTCGGCTTCACCGACCAGCCGCATCTGAACCGGCATTTCACCAGGATCGTGGGAGTACCACCCGGCGCGTACCAGCGCGAACGTGCAGGAACGTACAAGACCGGTCGTGACCTGACTGCGTAGCGTTCAGGCCGTGGCAGAACAGATAACCCTTCCCGAGGGCATCGGCGCAGCAGTCGGCACGTCCGACGGTGCTGCGACCATCCCCGTCGCCTCGCCGGACCTGGCCGGGGCGAAGTCCGACGCGGCCGTCGTACGCGATGCCCTGGGCGTCGGCATAGCCGTCGGAGTGTCCGGCTTCGCCTTCGGCGTGACCTCGGCCGGCTGCGGACTGAGCCCGTTGCAGACCTGTGTGCTCAGCCTCGCCGTCTTCACCGGCGCCTCGCAGTTCGCCCTCGTGGGAGCCCTCGCGGCGGGCGGCAATCCGTACACCGCTGCCGCCGGCGCCTTCTTCCTGGGCGTACGCAACTCGTTCTACGGTCTGCGGCTGTCCCAGCTGCTCGCCCTTCCGCGGGCGATCCGCCCCTTCGCCGCACAGTGGGTCATCGACGAGACGACCGCCGTGACGCTGCCGCAGCCCACCCGGCGGGCCGCACGGATCGGGTTCGCGGTCACCGGACTCACTCTCTACGTGCTCTGGAACCTGACCACGCTGCTGGGCGCCCTCGGTGCCGAGGCACTCGGCGACACCGAAACCTGGGGGCTGGACGCGGCGTCCCCCGCGGTCTTTCTCGCCTTGCTCGCGCCGATGCTGAAGAGCACCGCGGAACGCATCACGGCCGCGATCGCGGTCCTGCTCGCCCTCGGACTGCTACCGGTGCTGCCGGCGGGCGTTCCCGTCCTGGTGTCCGCGCTCGCCGCACCCACTGTCCTTTTCCTGAGCGGACACCGGAAGAGAAGGAACCGGGGCGCGGCCACCACGGAGGAGGCCCGATGAACGTCTGGATCGCCATCGCGCTGACCGCCGTGGGCTGCTACCTCACCAAACTGCTCGGACTGCTGGTGCCCGCCGGACTGTTGGAACGTCCCCTCACGCAGCGTCTTGCCGCGCTCCTGCCCGTGGCCCTCCTGGCCGCACTCACCGCGCAGCAGACGTTCGGAGACGGGCACCACCTGGCTGTGGACGCCAGAGGCGCGGGTCTTGCCGCGGCGGCGCTCGCGCTGGTCCTGCGCGCGCCCTTTCTCGTGGTCGTGGGGGCTGCCGTGGTCGTCACAGCCGGGGTCCGTGCCCTCGGGTAGTGCCGTGACCGGCGCCTGTTCGCCCTCAGTCGAGACTGCGTCCGTGGGCGCGCAGGGTCAGAAGCGCCTTGAGCGTCACGAGGGGCCGGCCCTCCAGAGCCGTCCCCGGTGCCCACTGCCGCCAGTCCACCGGCCAGCCGCCGTCCGCCTGTTGTCCGGCCGCAAGATGATCGAGCGAGCGGGCCATCTCGTCGTCGGTGAACCAACGGCGGGCGAGCGAATCTGGTGTACGGGCGTAGTCGTACGGGAAGTGCTGCTCACCCGGCGCGTATCCGGCCGCCACCGGGTACTCCGCTCGCCGTTCCGGATCCAGGACGGCGAGCCGCTGTTCCCGCACCAGCCGGCCGAGCCGGCCGGCCGCCGCCTCCGCCCGGCCCCTGTCCGGAACGTCGTCGAGAAAGGCGAGCGCCGCCTCGATCTCGTACGGATGCGACCGGTCCAGCGCGTCGACAGCCGCCCAGCAGAAATCGGTGGCCCGGAACAGCCAGGCATGCCACACCGTGTTGCGGTGCAGGAGCCCGACGACGGGCCCGGTGGCCAGCAGTTCCGCGGGCGGATCGTCCGTGATCGGGATGAACGGTGCGACCGGATAGCCACGTTGTGACGGCAGGAGTGCGGGCAGCGCCCCCTCCTTGGTGGACACGGCGGTGAGGAAGCGGCAGATCCGCTCGATCCGCGGTCCGTTGCAGTGGCCGATGGCGTCGAGGACGTTGAGCGCGTGCGCGGTGTGCAGTGGCTGACTGACGGGGCCGCGCAGATCGGGTTCGAGCGCGTGCCCGTATCCGCCGTCCTCGTTCAGGTAGGCGGCGAGCGCCGTCTCGACGGCCTCCGCACTTCCGTTCAGGAAAAGATGGGCGAACCGCCGCTGTTCCAGGACACGGGCCGTCAGCCAGATGAACTGCTCGGCACGGTGGAGGGGACTTGTTCCGGTTCCAGCCATGGACCGACCGTAGGGCGGTACGCGCTTCCGGCACCACTCTACGGCCCGGCTGCACTCTCAGGAGCGGGATACTGGGGTCATGCGGTTGACGATTTTCTGGGAACGGATGGCGGACCACTTCGGCGGGGCGTACGCCGATTCCTTTGCGCGCGATCATGTGATGGCCGAGCTCGGCGGGCAGACGGTGCACCAGGCACTGGCCGCGGGCTGGGAGACCAAGGATGTCTGGCGTGCCGTCTGTACGGCGGTAGGCATCCCTGCCGAAAAGCGCTGACCCCCGCCTCGCAGCCGCCGGACCCGGGGGCGCCCGGGGCAGGACACCGATTCCCACGACAGTAGGCGAGACTGGAGCCGTGTCACCGACAGACGAGACAGCCCCGACCCAGACACCTCTTCCCCAGCCCGCCCCGGCGGCCCAGCCGTCCGGTGGCGGGCCGGCCCGTATGCCCGCGTGGCTGCCGCGGGCCATGGTGCTCGCCCTGGCGCTCTACGGCTGTTTCCGGCTCGGCAGCTGGGCGTTCGACCAGCTCATCGGGCTGCTGATCAATGTGTTGATCGCGTTCTTCCTGGCCCTCGCCATCGAGCCTGCGGTGAGCCGGATGTCGGCGCGCGGCATGCGCCGAGGCGTCGCCACCTTCCTGGTCTTCCTCGTCGTGCTGGTGGCCACGACCGGATTCGTCGTACTGCTCGGCTCGATGCTCGCGGGCCAGATCGTCGACATGGTCGAGGGGTTCCCGAAGTATCTGGACTCGGTGATCAACTGGGTCAACCAGACCTTCCACACCGAGCTCTCCCGGGTCGAGGTCCAGGACAGTGTGCTGCACTCCGACTGGCTGCAGAAGTACGTCCAGAACAGCGCGACCGGGGTGCTCGACATATCGACCACCGTGCTCGGCGGGCTGTTCCGTCTGCTGACGATCTTCCTGTTCTCGTTCTACTTCGCCGCCGACGGCCCCAGGCTGAGGCGCGCTCTGTGTTCCGTACTGCCTCCCGCCAAGCAGGCCGAGGCGATGCGGGCCTGGGAGATCGCGGTCGCCAAGACCGGCGGCTATCTCTACTCGCGCGGCCTGATGGCGCTCATCTCCGGGATCGCGCACTACGTCCTGCTGGTGATCCTGGGGGTCCCGTACGCGCCCGCGCTCGCCATCTGGGTCGGACTGGTCTCCCAGTTCGTCCCCACGATCGGTACGTACCTGGCCGGGGCCCTGCCGATGCTGATCGCGTTCACCATCGACCCCTGGTACGCGGTGTGGGTGCTCGGGTTCGTCGTGATCTACCAGCAGTTCGAGAACTACGCGTTGCAGCCCAAGCTCACCTCCAGGACGGTCGACATCCATCCGGCGGTCGCCTTCGGATCGGTCATCGTGGGCACGGCGCTCATGGGTGCCGTGGGTGCGCTGATCGCGATCCCGGCCGTCGCCACACTCCAGGCGTTCCTCGGGACCTATGTGAAGCGGTACGACGTGACGGAGGACCCACGGGTGTTCGGCCGCGACCCACGACGTGGCGAACCGGCGGTCACGCGGCCGCGCTGGTTCCGGCGGACCGCCGAGGGCGATGGGGGCCGGGGCGTGGGACAGGGTGAGGCCGGGGAGCATCCGGACAACGCCTGAGCGGGGCATCGGCCGGGGCCTGCCTCGGGGCGGTCGTCTCTTCGGCGGCCCTGAGCGAACAGCGATTCCATGGCTCTTCGTTCTCCGTGACACCTCCGATGAGCGGAGTAAATGGCCCACTTTTTGTCCCTGTAGAGCCGGAATTTTATGTGGCGTTCCTCACGCGAAGTTGACTCTGATCGGATGGGGAGCTAGGGGGCTACCCTGGGGGCGAACCGGTCCGGCGTGGTGCGCTTGACACGAAAATCGAACATCCATTCTCATGGGATTCCGGCCGGGTTTTCCCGGGCCCGACCGTGGAGTTGTCCACAGGCCGGGAGGACGTCGAGGCCCGTTGTCAGTGGCAGGGGTTAGCGTCTTTGACGTGAAGCGATCGACTCAAGCAAATCGGGTGGAACCCATGGCAGGAACCGACCGCGAGAAGGCGCTGGACGCCGCACTCGCGCAGATTGAACGGCAATTCGGCAAGGGTGCGGTGATGCGCCTGGGCGAGCGGCCGAACGAGCCCATCGAGGTGATCCCCACCGGGTCGACTGCCCTCGATGTGGCCCTCGGCGTCGGCGGCCTGCCGCGCGGCCGCGTGGTGGAGGTCTACGGACCGGAGTCCTCCGGCAAGACGACGCTGACGCTGCACGCGGTGGCGAATGCGCAGAAGCTCGGCGGCTCGGTGGCCTTCATCGACGCGGAGCACGCCCTCGACCCCGAGTACGCGAAGAAGCTCGGCGTCGACATCGACAGCCTCATCCTGTCCCAGCCGGACAACGGCGAGCAGGCCCTCGAAATCGTGGACATGCTGGTCCGGTCCGGCGCTCTCGACCTGATCGTCATCGACTCCGTCGCGGCGCTCGTGCCGCGCGCGGAGATCGAGGGTGAGATGGGCGACTCGCACGTGGGTCTGCAGGCCCGCCTGATGAGCCAGGCGCTCCGCAAGATCACCAGCGCGCTCAACCAGTCCAAGACCACCGCGATCTTCATCAACCAGCTCCGCGAGAAGATCGGTGTGATGTTCGGCTCGCCGGAGACCACGACCGGTGGCCGGGCGCTCAAGTTCTACGCCTCGGTGCGTCTCGACATCCGCCGGATCGAGACGCTGAAGGACGGCACCGAGGCCGTCGGTAACCGCACGCGCGTCAAGGTCGTCAAGAACAAGGTCGCTCCGCCCTTCAAGCAGGCCGAGTTCGACATCCTGTACGGCCAGGGCATCAGCCGCGAGGGCGGTCTGATCGACATGGGCGTGGAGCACGGCTTCGTCCGCAAGGCGGGCGCCTGGTACACGTACGAGGGCGATCAGCTCGGCCAGGGCAAGGAGAACGCCCGTAACTTCCTCAAGGACAATCCCGATCTCGCCAATGAGATCGAGAAGAAGATCCTCGAGAAGCTGGGCGTCGGTGTCAGGCCGGATGCCGATGCTGCCGAGCCCGGTGCGACCGCGGCGGACGGTGCCGCGGCCGACAGTGCGAAGCCGGCGACCGCTCCGGCCGGCCGGAGCAAGCCGGCCAAGACCGCGGCGGCCAAGAGCTAGACCGTGACGCGTCGTACGGAGTGGCCGGTCACTGCCATTGAGCATGGCGCCGGGCCCGGCTCTGGATCTGCCGCCGGGTACCCGGCCGGGTCCGAGGGGGCGTACGAACCGGAGACCGGATCCGGTCGTGGCACCCGCTCGGGCACCGGATTCGGTGAGGGCGCGGGGCGTCGTGCCCGCTCCCGCTCCAGAAGCAGCGGCTCCCCTTCCTCGTCGAGGGCCGAGAAGGGGGAGCCGCGAGACCCGGTCGAACAGGCGCGCAATATCTGCCTGCGGCTGCTGACCGGGACGCCGCGCACCCGGAAACAGCTGGCGGATGCCCTGCGCAAGCGGGAGATCCCGGATGAGGCGGCCGAAGAAGTGCTCTCGCGCTTCGAGGACGTCGGGCTGATCGACGATGCCGCGTTCGCCGATGCCTGGGTGGAGTCCCGGCACCACGGCCGAGGGCTGGCTCGCCGGGCTCTCGTTCGTGAGCTGCGCACCAAGGGCGTGGACCCGGCAGTGATCGACGAGGCCGTCGGACAACTCGACTCCGAGCAGGAGGAGGCGACCGCCCGGGAGCTGGTGGCGCGCAAGCTGCGGTCCACTCGCGGCCTGGACCGTGACAAGCGGCTGCGACGCCTGGCGGGCATGCTCGCCCGCAAGGGATACGGGGAAGGCATGGCCCTGCGCGTGGTGCGGCAGGCGCTGGAGGGCGAGGGCGAGGACACGGAAGGCCTGGACGAACCCTTCTGACCTGTTCCGTACCGTGGCAGGCGGTGGGGGATCACTGCCCGGCGCGCGCGGCCCGGCTGATGGTGGCATCGATCAGGGCGAGCGCATCTGCGGCGGTGCGACCGGGATGCCGGTTCCAGGGTCCGATCAGCCCGGTCCATCCCTGACAGCGGAGTTCGGCGATGAGCCAGGCGCCGGCCCGGTCCACGGTGTCGCGGGAGCCGTAGCCGAGGCGATGCGCGGTGAGGAGGGCGCCGCAGATGCAGCGTGCGCCGCGGGCGTTGCGCAATCGGTACGGGGTGTTCTGCCAGCCCCATTCGGTCAGGATCCGCCGCGCGTAGGCGAGATGGGTCGAGGGGCGCAGCTCGGGCTGCCCGATTCGTCGCCAGGCGTGGAGCCGGTCGGGGAGGATCGCACCCAGACGCCCGGGAAGGGGCCGTTCGCGAGGCGCGGTCGCAGGCAGGGCACGGACGGAGTCCGCGATGAGCTGGTCGACGGGCACGGACAGCAGCTCTCGCCAGTCGGCCGGACGGCTGTCCGCCGGTTCGACCCCCGTACCGGGAGAGGCGGGGGGCAGGGGGTCGCGGGCGGTGATGCCGTAGCCGGAGACGATCTGCTGCCATGCCTCGGTGTCATGGAGGCGGGCGGCGCGGACGTCGAACTGGTCGGGGCTGAGGGCGGGGGCGGGGGTCGGCATCGGTGAGAGGTCTCCGTCACATCGGTCCTTGGTGTTGAGGTGAATGTCCGCTATGTCCGGAAATTGATCCACTGGAGTGTGGCGTTCGGGTGTGTCGGGGCGGATTCGGGGGACCGTCGCCGCGCCGGTGGTGCCGGCTCCCACCACGCCGGACCACTATGTCGGGCCGCCGCGTCGGGCCGCCGCGTTGGGCCGCCGCGATGTCCACCGGCCCGGTCGGGGCCCGGGATCGCATGAGGGAGGCCGTCATGCCCGGGCCATGGAGCCTTGATGCGTTGCGGCGTCGCATTCCCCGGCCGGGGTGCCGCGCCGGTCCGGCTTGTGACTCACACCCCGTCCCTCGGGGCGGCCCCCGCCCGGGCGCCGTCCGTCCGGCTCGCGACGTACACCCCGTCCTTCGGAGCACCCCCGCCGGGCGCCGCCTGTCAGGCCGTGACCGGGAGCCCCGCCGCGCGCCACGCCTGGAACCCGCCGATCAGGTCGGTTGCCCGGTGCAGCCCGAGCCGGTGCAGAGAGGAGACGGCGAGGCTGGACGCATAGCCCTCGTTGCAGACCACCACGATCCGGAGGTCGTGACTCACCGCCTCCGGCGCCCGGTGACTTCCCTGCGGGTCCAGCCGCCACTCCAGCTCGTTGCGCTCGACGACCAGCGCCCCCGGAATCAGCCCGTCCCGTTCCCTCAGCTCCGCATAGCGGATGTCGACGAGCAGCGCCCCGTCCGCAGCGGCGGTGGCCGCTTCCGCGGGTCCGATCCGGGTGAACCCGGATCGGACCCGCTCCAGCAGTTCGTCGATCCCGACCGGCTCCGCACCCCAGTCACGACTGTCAGTCACTGCCAGTCCTCCGGGTGTTCGACCTGCTCAAGACGGAGTACCTGGCCGGTACGGCTGTAGCGCCGGATCCGTGGCAGCGGCGGGTAGTAGGCATGGACCGAGACGGCATGCTCCGTGTCGGACTCGTTCAGCACCTCATGGATGTGGTGGCGGCCGAATGCCCGGCCCTGGCCGGCGGCCAACCGCCGGGAACGGTCGATGCCTTCGGCGAGTTCGAGGGTCTTCCAGCCGTCCGTGGGCAGACGAGCGGCGAGCGACAGCTCCCTGAGGCTGCCGGCCGCGGTGGTGAAGGCACCGATCGAGTCGGCGTGGTCGTGCCAGCCGGTGCCGGTTCCCGGCGGCCAGCCGATCAGCCAGGCCTCGCTGCCGCCCGGACCTTCGAGCGGGACCCAGGTACGGCCGTCGGGATCGAGTGGAAGCGAGGCGATGGTCTCGGCGTCCGCGGCGACGCGGCGGACGAAATCGAGCAGCTCCGCGGCCGTCGGGCCAGAGACGTCGTCGGCGGAGGCGGGCATGCGTACAGAGGGTGACGAAGGTGCGGACACAGCGACCGTCCTGAGGGTTCGCGGGGATGGCACGGCCGCGCGACGGGGCACACGGCACGGCAGGGAGAGGCGATTCAGCAGGACGGACGACACACGCAGCCCGCATAGCGGACCAGGTCCATATGGACCCTCCGCCACAGGCGCACATCGGTGTCGGTCACGGTTCGGAGTACACCATGGGCACCTGCACCGGTCAATTGATGTCCGCTGTCCGGTCGGACGGTGCGGAGAGACGGGCCGCCCCGCCGCATGTCGCGGCCGCCGCCGCGAAGAGTTCCTTCGGCCGTACCCCGCCGAACGACGCCACCAGGTGACCGTCCGGTCTGACCAGCAGCACGGTGTGTGCCGGGGCTCCCGGATAGCTCTCGGCCACCAGCAGTTCCCCCTTCATCGGCAGCGCGTCGACAGCCGCCGCAAGGCGGGGCATGACGCCTGCGGTCATCCAGTGCCGTCGCTCCCACACCCCCGTACCGGGTGCCACCAGGACCACCAGGAGGCGCCCCTGCCCCAGCCGCTCACGCAGCCGGACGGTGGTGCCGTCGGGTGCTGTCACCCGTACGTCGGTGACCGGCGCACCGGGGGGCGTGCTCACGGATGTGTGCGCCTCGGCGCGTGGGGGCGCAAGGGGCGAGTGCGGGTAGGAAGGGGGCGCACCGAGGGGGCCACACCCCAGATGGCCGTCGGTGAGCAGGGATTCGTGCCCCCGTGCGCTCCCCGGGACCATGGCCCGCAGACCTCCGCCGCCGCGGAGTATCGGCAACGACTGGTCCGCCGCGCGCAGCCGTGCGGCGACCGCCGCGCGGCGCTCCGCCTGGTAGCTGTCGAGCAGTACGTCGGAGGCGCCGTGGTGCCAGGCCTGGGCCAGCTTCCACGCCAGGTTCTCGGCGTCCCGCAGCCCCTCGTCGAGTCCCTGAGTGCCCAGTGCGCCCAGCAGATGGGCGGCGTCCCCGGCCAGGAAGGCCCGGCCCACCCGCCAGCGCAGAGCGAGCCTGTGGTGCAACGTGTACACACCCGTGTCCAGGAGTTCGTACGGGGGTGTCTCGCCGCACCAGCCCGCCAGGGTGTCCCGGACCCGGGTGATCAGGGCGTCCGGCGTGACGAGTTCACCGCGGGGCGGCAGGAGCCAGTCCAGCCGCCAGGCCCCGTCCGGCAACGGCCGTGCGGTCACTTCGGCTCCGCCCGTGCGCCAGGGCGGAAGCCGGTGCAGGACGGCCTGTCCGGGCCAGGGCAGTTCGGTGCGCAGCGCGGCGACGGCGTGCCGCTCCACCGCCGTACGGCCGGGAAAGCGGATGTCGAGGAGCTTGCGCGCGGTGGACCTGGCACCGTCGCAGCCCACCAGGTAACTCCCGCGCCACCAGGTCGCGTTCGGCTCCCTGGTATGCACCGTGACCCCGGCCGGGTCCTGTTCCAGCGTGTCGAGACGGCTGTTCGGAGCCACCTGTACCAGCTCCTGCGCGGCCACCGCGTCCCGCAGTCCGCGCAGCAGGGCGTGCTGCGGCAGATGGACGGGGGCCGGCAACGAGGGACCGCCCAGGGAGACGTCGCCGAGCGGCAGCTCACGCACCAGCTGCCTTCGCCGCATGGACCGCCAGCCGGACCACCGGATGCTCTCGTCCTGGAGTGCTTTGCAGCCGAGCCGTTCCACCAGCGCCGCGGTGTCCTCGCGCAGGACTACCGTGCGGGCGGGGCGCGTCTCGTCCCGGTCCGGATCCTCGTCGAGGAGAACGGACGGGACGCCCTGCGCAGCGAGGGCGAGCGACAGCACCAGGCCGACCGGCCCGGCGCCGACGACGATCACCGGGTCCACGGTGCGGCTCCCCCGGTCGGTTCGCACGGCACACACGGCATGTGCGATGCGGATGAACAGCGGGAACGGTGCGAAAAGGGCGCAGGGGGCGGGGGAGGAGGCGGAGATGTGGCGGCGGGGGTTCGGTGCGCGATCACAGAACGTATGCAACCTACTGCCGGTGCCTGCGTCAAGCGACACCGGAACGGCGCGAGGGGCGGTGGCAGCAGTGCCACCGCCCCTCGGAGGCGGGAATCGACCTACCGTCAGACGGCGCGTTCGCCCTCGACATTGAGCGCCGGAGCATCAATGGTCTCCAGACCGCCCCCGGGAGCCGCGCCGACCACCGCTCCCGTGCCCTTCTTCGTGCGCCGGAGCCGGCGCTCCAGCCAGCTCGCGAACGACGTGAGTGCGAAGTTCACGACGATGTAGATCACGGCGACGACGGTGAAGCACGCGATGGTGTTCGCGCCGTAGTTCGCGCTCATCGGGCGGATCGAGGCCAGCAGCTCGGGGAAGGTCATCATGGCGCCACCGAGTGCGGTGTCCTTGACGATCACGACGAGCTGGCTGACGATCGCGGGCAGCATCGCGGTCACCGCCTGCGGCAGCAGCACGAACACCATGGTCTGGCCCTTGCGCATGCCGATCGCCTTGGCCGCGTCCGTCTGGCCCCGCGGAAGGGAGTGGATACCGGCCCGCACGATCTCGGCGAGCACCGAGGCGTTGTAGAGGACCAGGCCGGTCACCACGGCGTACAGCGGCCGCGCGTCGGTGCTGATGTTCGTGTACTCGGCGTACACCGCATTCGCGATGATCATCAGGATCAGCACGGGGATGGCACGGAAGAATTCCACGACCACACCGGCCGGCACCCGCATCCAGCGGTGGTCCGAGAGCCGGCCGATGCCGAACAGAGCACCGAGCGGCAGTGCGATGATCAGGGCGAAGAACGCCGCCTTGAGCGTGTTCTGGAGGCCCGGCCAGATGTACGTCTCCCAGGGCTGGACGCTGGTGAAGAAGGGCTTCCACTTGATCCAGTCGAGCTGGTGCTTCTCGGCGAGGCTGTCGTACAGCCACCACACCACCGCGGCGGCACACAGCAGGAACACCACGGTGTACAGGACATTGCGCTGCTTGGCGCGCGGCCCCTGGGCGTCGTAGAGGACGGAACTCATCGCTTCACCGCCACCTTCTTGCTCACCCAGCCGAGGATCAGGCCGGTCGGGAGGGTCAGAACGACGAAGCCGAACGCGAAGACGGCAGCGATCAGGATCAGTTGGGCCTCGGCCTCGATCATGCCCTTCATCAGGTACGAGGCTTCGGCGACCCCGATCGCGGAGGCGACCGTGGTGTTCTTCGTCAGCGCGATCAGCACATTGGACAGCGGATTGACGACCGCGCGGAACGCCTGCGGGAGAATGATCAGCCGCAGTACCTGGGTGAAGCTCAGCCCGAGCGCACGTGCCGCCTCGGCCTGGCCGATCGGCACCGTGTTGATCCCGGAGCGCAGCGCCTCGCAGACAAAGGCGGAGGTGTAGGCGACCAGGGCGAGCACCGCGAGCCGGAAGTTGATGTCCTTGAAATCGCTGGCACCGAGGCTGATGTTGAGGGTCTGGAAGAGACCCAGCGACGAGAACACGATGATCACGGTCAGCGGAATGTTCCGGACCACGTTCACATAGGCGGTGGCGAAGCCGCGCATCAAGGGGACCGGGCTGACCTTCATACCGGCCAGCAGCGTTCCCCATATGAGGGAGCCGAGGGCGGAGTAGACGGTGAGCTGCACCGTCACCCAGAAGGCCCCCAGCAGGTCGTAACCTTCAAGAAAGTCGAACACGATCTCCCGTGCTTCCGCGTGTAGGAGGGCACGGCGCGCCGCCGTTCACGGACGGCGCGCCCGGTCAACCCTGCTTCACTTGACGACGTTGCCGATTTCCGGGGCGGGCTCGTTCTTGTAGTTCGCCGGGCCGAAGTTGGCCGCCACGGCCTTGTCCCAGGAGCCGTCCGAGACCATCTTCTTGAGGGCGTCGTTGATCTTCTGCTTGAGGTCGGCGTCGCCCTTCTTCAGACCGATGCCGTAGTTCTCGTTGGTCATCTTGAGGCCGGCCAGCTTGAACTTGCCCTGGAACTCGCTCTGCGCCGCGTAGCCGGCCAGGATGGAGTCGTCGGTGGTCAGCGCGTCGACGGCCTTGTTCTCCAGGCCGGTGAGGCACTCGGAGTAACCGCCGTACTCCTGCAGCTGGGCCTTCGGCGCCAGCTTCTCCTTGACGTTCTGCGCCGAGGTCGAGCCGGTCACCGAACACAGCTTCTTGCTGTTCAGGTCCTCCGCCGACTTGATCGAGTCGTCATCGGCACGGACCAGGATGTCCTGGTGCGCCAGCAGGTACGGGCCCGCGAAGTCGACCTTCTGCTGCCGCTCGTCGTTGATCGAGTAGGAGGCGGCGATGAACTTGACGTCACCGCGCTCGATCGCCGTCTCGCGGTCGGCGCTCTTGGTCTCCTTGAAGGTGATGTCCTTGGCGTCGTAGCCGAGCTCCTTGGCGACGTACGTGGCGACGTCGACGTCGAAGCCGGTGTACTTGCCGTCCGGGGTCTTCAGACCGATGCCGGGCTGGTCGATCTTGATGCCGATCGTGATCTTCTTGCCGCCGCCCGAACCCGAGTCGTCCTTGTCGTCGGAACCACAGGCGGTGGCGGTCAGGGCGAGGGCGAGCACGGCGGCCGAGGCGGCGGTGACCTTACGAAGCTGCATGATGAATTTCCCTAGAGTTGACGCGATGTGGGTGTTCAGCCAGTGCGGGAACCGGAGGTGAGGGGCCAGTCAGTGGTGAAGGATCTTCGACAGGAAGTCCTTGGCCCGGTCACTGCGCGGGTTGCTGAAGAACTGGTCGGGTGTGGCCTCTTCGACGATCTTCCCGTCCGCCATGAAGACGACACGGTTCGCCGCCGAGCGTGCGAAGCCCATTTCGTGCGTGACGACGACCATCGTCATGCCGTCCCGGGCGAGCTGCTGCATGACCTCCAGCACCTCGTTGATCATCTCCGGGTCGAGCGCGGACGTCGGCTCGTCGAACAGGATGACCTTGGGGTCCATGGCCAACGCCCGGGCTATCGCCACGCGTTGCTGCTGACCGCCGGAGAGCTGGGCGGGGTACTTGTCGGCCTGCGTCGCCACGCCCACCCGGTCGAGCAGCGAACGGGCCTTGTCCTCGGCAGCCTGCTTGTCCGTCTTGCGGACCTTGAGCTGGCCCAGCATCACGTTCTCGAGCACCGTCTTGTGCGCGAAGAGATTGAACGACTGGAAGACCATGCCGACATCGGCGCGCAGCCTGGCCAGCTCCCTGCCCTCCTCGGGCAGCGGCTTGCCGTCGATCGATATGGCCCCCGAGTCGATCGTCTCCAAGCGGTTGATCGTGCGGCACAGCGTGGACTTCCCGGACCCGGAGGGCCCGATGACGACCACGACCTCGCCACGGGCGATGGTCAGGTCGATGTCCTGGAGCACATGCAGCGCGCCGAAGTGCTTGTTGACGTTGCTCAGGACGACAAGGTCGTCCGCCGCGGGCGCGGCGTCCTCGGCACCCTTGGTCACTGAAACTCCGCTCATCGGCTTCTTGCTCCGTCCTCCTCGGTTGGAAGGACCCTAGTGACGCAGTGCGACGAGCGTCATTACATCTGAGCGAGAATTGAGGATAACGATCCGATCGCGACCGGACACTCCCCGTGAACAGGACGGCGGAAGAGGTGCCCGGGGCGTACCGGGTGGATAACAGATGGCTCGATGCAGCGGGTCGGCCCTTGACTGGCATACCGGTCATCGGAGTGGATGCCCTGGTACGCCCGCACGTGAAACACCGTCGGCACGGGAAAGTGCCGAGGGGCGTACGAGAGACCGTACGAACACGCACCGGCACCGCACCCGCGGACAACCGGCGCACGCATTTTCGGAAAAGGGGGCCATGAGACTGCTGTTGGTCGAGGACGACAATCATGTCGCCGCCGCCCTGTCCGCGATCCTCGCCCGGCACGGCTTCCAGGTCGTGCACGCACGCAGCGGCGAGGAGGCACTGCAGGCGCTGCTGCCCAAGGACACGGAGCCCTTCGGCGTCGTACTCCTCGACCTGGGCCTGCCCGACCAGGACGGCTACGAGGTGTGCGGGAAGATCCGTAAGCGCACCTCCACCCCGGTGATCATGGTGACCGCGCGCTCCGATGTCCGGTCGCGCATCCACGGCCTCAACCTCGGGGCCGACGACTACGTCGTCAAGCCGTACGACACCGGCGAACTGCTCGCCCGGATCCACGCCGTCAGCCGGCGCACGACGGCCGGCGAGGACACCGCGGCCACGCCCGTCGCCGCCCTGCGCCTGGGGCACGTCCACATCGAGCTGCCCACCCGCAGGGTCAGCGTCGGCGGAGCGGAGGTCCAGCTCACCCGCAAGGAGTTCGACCTGCTCGCGCTGCTCGCCCAGCGCCCCGGGGTGGTTTTCCGCCGGGAGCAGATCATCAGCGAGGTGTGGCGCACGAGTTGGGAGGGAACGGGGCGCACGCTCGAAGTGCACGTCGCGTCCCTGCGTTCCAAACTGCGGCTGCCGGCACTGATCGAGACGGTACGCGGGGTCGGCTACCGCCTCGTCGCTCCGCCCGCGTAGAGGCGTACGTCCAGGTGCGCACCCGGCTGCTCCCCCTGCTCATCATCCTCATGGCGAGCGTGCTGCTCGCCCTCGGTTTCCCGCTGGCCGTCAGCGTCGCCGGCGCCCAGCAGCAGCGCGTCGTCATCGACCGCATCGACGACACGACACGCTTCGCCGCGCTCGCCCAGTTCATCACCGAGCGGACCCCGGGCCACGACGAACGCCGGCGCACTCTGCAGACCGAACTCGACACCTACGCCTCGGTGTACGGCATCCGCGCCGGTGTCTTCTACCGCGACGACAGTGCCATGGCGAAGGCCCCGGCCCGCTGGCACCTCCCGGTCGAGGGAGAGGGCAGAGAGGCCTTCAGGGAGGCGCTCCTGGGACGTCGCAGCCACGACCCGCCGCAGGTCTGGCCCTGGCAGCGGGGCAGGGTCGTCGTCGCCTCGCCCGTCGTACGGGACGGCGATGTCGTGGCCGTCGTCGTCATCGACTCGCCCACCTCCGAGATGCGGGCGCGCACGCTGCGCGGCTGGCTGGTCATCGCGGTCGGCGAGATCGTCGCGATGCTGGTGGCGGTCGGTGCCGCGATCCGGCTCACCGGCTGGGTGCTGCTGCCCGTGCGGACCCTGGACGCGGCCACCCACGACATCGCCAGTGGCCGGATGCGGTCCCGGGTCGTGGCCTCCGGGGGCCCGCCGGAACTGAGGCGCCTGGCCCGTTCGTTCAACGAGATGGCGGACAACGTCGAGGACGTGCTGGAGCAGCAGCGCGCCTTCGTCGCCGACGCCTCGCACCAGCTGCGTAACCCCCTTGCCGCGCTGCTGCTGCGGATCGAACTCCTCGCGCTCGAACTCCCGGAGGGCAACGAGGAGATCGCCTCCGTGCGCACGGAGGGCAAGCGACTCGGGCAGGTCCTGGACGACCTGCTCGATCTGGCGCTGGCCGAACACTCCGCGGCCGATCTGATGCTCACGGACATCGGCGCGCTCACCGAGGAGCGTGTCGCCTCCTGGCGGGCGGTCGCCGAGGAGAAGGGAGTCCGGCTCACGGCGGACGGCGCATCCGCCGTGACCGCGTGGGCGGACCCGATCGCCCTGTCGAGTGCCCTCGACGCGATCATCGACAACGCCCTGAAGTTCACTCCCGTCGGCGAGGAGGTCCTGGTCACGGTCGCCGTCGGCCGCGATGACGTCACGGTCGTCGTCGCCGACGGCGGGCCGGGGCTCACCCCGCAGGAGATGGATCGCGTCGGGGACCGCTTCTGGCGGAGTACCCAGCATCAGAACGTGCAGGGCTCCGGCCTCGGGCTCTCCATCTCCCAGGCCCTGCTGGCGGCGGGCGGCGGCTCCATCGGCTACGCCGCCCACGAGCCGCACGGGCTGCGGGTGACGGTCTCGGTGCCGCGTCGGGGCCCGCAGGGCTGACCGCGTACGGGGAGCGCACGGCGCGTGGCCGCGCCGGGATCAGGGCTTGACCGACTGGTAGTAGCGCTTGGCCCCTTCGTGCAGCGGCAGCGGATCGGTGTAGATCGCGGTACGCAGATCCACCAGCTGGGCCGCGTGCACCTCGCGCCCGATCCGGTCCCGGCTGTCGATCACGGTCCGGGTGAACGCCTCGGTCATCGCCGGGTCCGTACGGTCCGTGGTCACCAGCACATTGGCGACCGCCACCGTCGGCACGCCCTGCCCCTGCTGCGCTTTGCGGTAGGCGTCGGCGGGCATCAGGGCCGACCGGTAGTAGCGGGCGGACCCGCCCACCGCCTGAAGCTCCTTGACCAGCGCTGACTCCAGCGGCACCAGTCGGATCGCGAACCGGTCCGACAGCTCCTGGACGGCGGAGGTGGGCAGTCCGCCGGACCAGAAGAAGGCGTCGAGCAGCCCGTTCTCCAGCTTCCGGGGCACGGTGTCGATACCGTCGGGAGACGCCTTCACATCGTTCACGGGATCGAGGCCGGCTGCCGTCATCACCCGGTCCGCGACCAGCCGTACCCCGGAACCCGGCTGCCCCACTCCGACCCGCTTGCCCGCCAGGTCCGCGACCTTCCGCACCTCGGAATCCCGGGGCACGACCAACTGGATGTAGTCGTCGTACAGCCGCACACAGCCCCGTAGCCGGTCGGCCCCCGGCTTGCCGCTGCGCAGATAGGTGGCCAGGGCGTCGGCGGTGGCGATGGTGAAATCGGCCTTGCCCGTCGCCACCCGCTCGATGTTCTGCTGCGAGCCCTCACTGGTCAGCAGCCGTATCGACACCTGGGGCAGATCCTTGGCCAGGTCGCCCTGGAGCCGCTCGCCGTACCGCTGGTACACGCCGCTGCGCACGCCGGTGCTGAAGGTCAGCGTGCCCCTCGGCGCCGGCTCCCCGAGCGGGAGCAGCCACCACAGCAGGAGCCCGAGCACGACGACGAGAGCGGCGCACACCTGCAGGGTGCGTCGCCGCCCGATACGGGACAGTGCCTGGAGCATGGCGGCGATCCTGCCAGCCCTTCCCGGCGATGACCAGGGCCGGGCCCCGGGGTCCGCAGCCGCGGCCCGGCGCCCGGACGCAGGGGCCGTGGGCCCGGCCGGAGCCCTTACCCTGGACGGGTGAGCGGCAACGACGTGGCTGGTGGAGTAGTGGACGGTTTGAAGACGTACGAGGTGCGCACCTACGGGTGCCAGATGAACGTCCATGACTCCGAGCGGCTGGCGGGCCTGCTGGAGGGCGCAGGGTACGTGCGGGCCGCCGAGGGCTCCGACGGCGACGCCGACGTCGTCGTCTTCAACACCTGCGCGGTCCGCGAGAACGCCGACAACAAGCTCTACGGCAACCTCGGCAGGCTCGCTCCGATGAAGGCCAGGCGGCCCGGCATGCAGATCGCCGTGGGCGGCTGCCTCGCGCAGAAGGACCGCGACACCATCGTCGAGCGGGCCCCGTGGGTGGACGTCGTCTTCGGTACGCACAACATCGGCAAGCTGCCGGTGCTGCTGGAGCGCGCCCGCATCCAGGAAGAGGCGCAGATCGAGATCGCGGAGTCCCTGGAGGCCTTCCCCTCCACGCTTCCCACCCGCCGCGAGTCCGCCTACGCGGCGTGGGTCTCCATCTCCGTCGGCTGCAACAACACCTGCACCTTCTGCATCGTCCCGGCGCTGCGCGGCAAGGAGAAGGACCGTCGCCCCGGCGACATCCTCGCCGAGATCGAGGCACTGGTCGCCGAGGGCGTCTCGGAGATCACCCTGCTCGGCCAGAACGTCAACGCGTACGGCTCCGACATCGGCGACCGCGAGGCCTTCTCCAAGCTGCTGCGCGCCTGCGGGCGCATCGAGGGCCTGGAACGCGTCCGTTTCACCTCGCCGCACCCCCGTGACTTCACGGACGACGTGATCGCGGCGATGGCCGAGACGCCCAATGTGATGCCCCAGCTGCACATGCCGATGCAGTCCGGCTCGGACACGGTCCTCAAGGCGATGCGGCGCTCGTACCGGCAGGAGCGGTTCCTCGGCATCATCGAGAAGGTGCGTGCCGCGATGCCGGACGCCGCCATCTCCACCGACATCATCGTGGGCTTCCCCGGCGAGACCGAGGAGGACTTCGAGCAGACTCTGCACGCGGTCCGTGAGGCACGCTTCGCCAACGCCTTCACCTTCCAGTACTCCAAGCGTCCCGGAACCCCGGCCGCCGAGATGGAGGGGCAGATCCCCAAGGAGGTCGTCCAGGAGCGCTACATGCGCCTGTCCGCCCTCCAGGAGGAGATCTCCTGGGAGGAGAACAAGAAGCAGGTCGGCCGCACGCTGGAGGTCATGGTCGCGGAGGGTGAGGGCCGCAAGGACGGCGCCACCCACCGACTCTCCGGCCGCGCCCCCGACAACCGGCTGGTCCACTTCACCAAGCCGGACGAGGACGTGCGTCCGGGCGATGTGGTGACCGTCGAGATCACCTACGCGGCCCCGCACCATCTCCTCGCCGAGGGGGCCCCGATGGGCGTCCGCCGGACCAGGGCGGGGGACGCCTGGGAGAAGCGCACCGCCGCCGAGGCCGCCAAGCCCGCCGGAGTGATGCTGGGACTGCCTGGTATCGGCGCCCCCGCGCCGCTGCCCGCCGCCGCCCCCGGCTGCGGCTGCGACTGACACCGGCGGCGGCCAACGGGCCCGTCCCGGGCGGGGCAGTACGCTGCCCACCATGCTTGTCGCCGCCGCTGTCTGTCCCTGTCCGCCCCTGCTCGTACCCGAGGTCGCCGCCGGTGCCGCGCCCGAACTCGATGACCTGCGGGCCGCTTGTGCCAAGGCCCTCGGGGTGCTCACCGCCGCCCGGCCCGATCTGCTGATCGTCGTCGGGCCTGCGGACCCGGCGGGGCGCGGGCCGCACCCCGAGGGAGCCACCGGTACGTTCCGGGGCTTCGGTGTGGACCTCGGCGTGCGGCTGGGGCGCGAGCGCGGCCCGGTGGTGGCGGAGCGTCCGCTGCCGCCGTCCCTGGCCGTCGGCGCCTGGCTGCTGGCCCGCACGCCCTGGGATGAGGCGCCGGTCGAAGGACTGGGTGTGGGGGAGTCGCTCGAAACCGCTCGCTGCACGGACACCGGACGGGACCTGTCCGCCAGGGCGGACCGGGTCGCCCTGCTGGTGATGGGCGACGGGAGCGCCTGCCGCACGGTCAAGGCGCCCGGCTATCTGGATGTCCGCGCCGAGGCGTTCGACGCCGCGGCCGCCCACGCGCTCGGCACGGCGGACGTGGACGCGGTGAACGCGCTGGACGAGTCACTGGCGTACGAACTCAAGGCCGCGGGCCGGGCACCGTGGCAGGTGCTCGCGGGGGCGGCCGAGGGAGCGGACCTGGACGGGCGCCTGCTGTACGAGGACGCTCCGTACGGGGTCGGCTACCTGGTCGCCACCTGGTCCTGAGCCTCCCGCCCGAGGCCTCCGCACCCGGGGCGGGGACGGCTGACGGCCGTGCAGCCTCCTCGCTCCACGGCCGTTGCCGGACCGGTCGGTGACGGCCCGGTCAGTGCATGTTCACGGAGCGGGCGGCGTACCGCCCCCGCTGCCTCCGGCACCGCCTTCGTCGTGCTTGTGGGACAGGCGCTCGACCGCTTCCTTGGCCTTCCTCGTGCCGGACTCGATCTTGTCGCTGTACTTGCCCTTGGTCTTTTGGTCGACGGTCCGCGCGGCCTTGTCGAGACCTTGGTCGATCTTGTCCCCGTGCTGGTGCGCGAGATCGCCCACCTTGTCCTTGGCGGGGCTCAGCTTGGCCTTCAACGTGTCCAGGAAGCCCATCGGGCACCCTCCCTGCTGGGGGACTGGGATCGGGCGTCCCTTTCGGCCCCGCCCCTGGTGGCCTTCATCGGGCCATTCCGAGAAGCAAACGACAGACCGTGACAAAACACCCGTATTCGTACTGGAAGTCTACTGGCGCGGGCGAAGATCCGCGCCGTCGCGGCCCTCAGGGGCCGCGACGGGCCACGGCATCAGCCGCCGGCGGAAGGGGCGGACGGCTGCCGCTCGGAGCCGCTCACCTCACTCGTTCGGGAGGAGTGCCGGAGGTTTGCGAGACTGGGGCGGTGAGAAGTTCAGCTCCCGCACCGCGGGTCATCGCCGTCGTCGGTCCCACCGCAGCCGGAAAGTCCGATCTGGGGGTGTTCCTCGCTCAGCGGCTCGACGGCGAGGTGGTCAACGCCGACTCCATGCAGCTCTACCAGGGGATGGACATCGGCACCGCGAAGCTGACGCTCTCCGAACGCGGAGACGTTCCGCACCACCTGCTGGACATCTGGGACGTGACCGAGACCGCCAGTGTCGCCGAGTACCAGCGGCTGGCCCGCCTGGAGATCGACCGGCTGCTCGCCGCGGGCCGCACCCCGATCCTGGTCGGCGGCTCCGGGCTCTACGTGAAGGGCGCCATCGACGCCCTGGAGTTCCCCGGCACGGACCCCGGCGTCCGGGCCAGGCTGGAGGAGGAACTGGTCGAGCTCGGCTCCGGCGCCCTGCACGCCCGCCTCGCCGCCGCGGACCCCGAAGCGGGCCGGGCCATCCTGCCGAGCAACGGCCGCCGGATCGTCAGGGCCCTCGAGGTCATCGAGATCACCGGCAGGCCCTTCACCGCCAACCTCCCGGGTGACGACGCGGTCTACGACGCCCTCCAGATCGGCGTCGACGTGGCCCGCCCCGAACTCGACGAACGCATCGCCCGGAGGGTCGACCGGATGTGGGCGGCCGGACTCGTCGACGAGGTCCGCGCCCTGGAGGCGCACGGCCTGCGTGACGGACGGACCGCCTCCAGGGCGCTCGGCTACCAGCAGGTGCTTGCCGCGCTGGCCCGGGAGTGCACCGAGGACGAGGCGCGCGCCGAGACCGTACGCGCCACCAAACGATTCGCGCGCCGCCAGGACTCGTGGTTCCGCCGCGACCCGCGGGTGCACTGGCTCAGCGGTGCCGCGCAGGACCGCGGGGAACTGCCCCATCAGGCGCTGGCATTGGTCGAACGAGCGGTTACAGCCTGATCACGTGATGGCATCGGGAAGCCCTGTCAGCCGTTTCCGTGCACGGGAGCGTGCCATCATCGAGCATCGATCGACCAGTGGAGTCCGAGTTGGGAGGGCGCGTGGCGATGGAAGCCGGCCCTCGCGACACAGAAGACGCACCGGACACGCTGCACGAGGCAGGACGCTTGAGCCCTGACGGGCCCGACGAGCTCGAAGTGACCCCGGAGGTCGAGGTCGAGCTGCGGCCCGCCCGGCGTCTGCGCATCTGGCAGCTCGCGCCGATCGTCATGCTCGCCGCCGTGGGATCGCTGATGTTCGCGTTCCCGCTGGCCTTCGAGTTCGGCGGCGGCGGCGCGGTCGTGGCCATGCTGGGCCTGCTGATCAGCTGTTGCGCCGCGGGCTGGGGCATGATGGCCGCCCGCCGGGTGGGGTATGCGTGGCCGGGGCTGCCGCAACGGGGTTCGGGCGAGCGGCCCGACTGGCGCGTGATCGTCCTGTACGTCGTCGTCTGCTCCGCCCTGGTCGCACTGGCCGTCTGGCGCGTCGCGCGGCTCCGCTGACGGACGGAACGCCGGCGCAGCTGCGCCGGGGCCCTGCCCGCTCCTGCTGCCGTGCGGCGATGAACCCACCCCGTCCGGTGTCCCGTTGCCGAGGCCCGGTTTCGTCGGCTGTCCGTGCGGCCTCGTACAGTTGCCCTGTGAGCACCTCGCAGATCGTCTTCCTCAAGGGCCACGGGACCGAGAACGACTTCGTGATCGTTCCCGATCCGGACAACAGCATCGACCTGCCCGCCTCCGTCGTCGCGCGTCTGTGCGACCGCCGGGCCGGTATCGGTGGTGACGGGCTGCTGCACGTCGTCCGGTCCGCCGCGCACCCGGAGGCACGGGCCATGGCGGGCGAGGCCGAGTGGTTCATGGACTACCGCAACGCCGACGGTTCGATCGCCGAGATGTGCGGCAACGGCGTCCGGGTCTTCGCCCGCTACCTGCAGCGTGCGGGACACGTCGAGGAGGGCGACCTCGCCGTCGCGACGCGCGGCGGCGTGAAGCGGGCGCACATCGCCAAGGGCGGCGACATCACGATCTCGATGGGGCGGGCGCTGCTGCCCGAGGCCGGGGTCACGGTCGCTCTGGACGGCCGCAGCTGGCAGGCCCGCAACGTGAACATGGGCAATCCGCACGCCGTCGCCTTCGTCGACGACCTGGCGCATGCCGGCGATCTGCTCGCGGTTCCGCCGTACAGCCCCGCGGCCGTCTACCCCGACGGCGTCAACATCGAATTCGTCGTGGACCGCGGTCCGCGCCATGTCGCGATGCGGGTCCACGAGCGCGGCTCGGGCGAGACCCGCTCCTGCGGCACCGGAGCCTGCGCCGTGGCCGTCGCCGCGGCACGCAGGGACGGCGTCGACCCGGCGGAGACCGGCGTCCCCGTCACGTACACGGTGGATCTGCCCGGGGGCACTCTGGTGATCACCGAGCGGCCGGACGGCGAGATCGAGATGACCGGCGCCGCCGTGATCGTCGCCGAAGGTGTGATCGACGCTGCGTGGCTCGAAACGGTGAACGGAGAGAGCTTCGCTCGAATGGGTGATCCGTTTCACGCTGGCCGAGAGTAGGACTCCGCCACGTGGTGGGCTCGGTAGCATCAAGCACCGGCCCGGAGGCGCGACCGCACCTCCCACCGCCGGTCGATGCCGCCGGAGGTGCCCCCATGAGCGCAGAGGCCACCGACCCAGGTGCGCCCGTCCGTAAACGGAGCCGTCCCCGGATCGATCTCCGCAGGCTCGGGCGTGTCGCCCTGCTCGGCCCGGTCTCCCGCGACCGGCTGCCCGACGCGATCGGTCATGTCGCCGAGGCCCACCGGGCGCACCACCCGGATGCCGACCTCTCCCTCCTGCACCGGGCCTACGTACTCGCGGAGTCCTCGCACCGCGGCCAGATGCGCAAGAGCGGCGAGCCGTACATCACACACCCGCTCGCCGTCACGCTGATCCTCGCCGAACTCGGCGCCGAGACCACCACCCTGACGGCCTCACTTCTCCACGACACCGTCGAGGACACCGAGGTGACCCTCGATCAGGTGAGGGAACAGTTCGGCAAGGAGGTCTGCTACCTCGTCGACGGCGTGACCAAGCTCGAAAAGGTCGACTACGGAGCGGCGGCCGAACCCGAGACCTTCCGCAAGATGCTCGTCGCCACCGGGGACGACGTCCGGGTGATGTCGATCAAGCTCGCCGACCGCTTGCACAACATGCGCACCCTCGGTGTGATGCGTCCGGAGAAACAGGCCAGGATCGCCAAGGTCACCCGTGACGTACTGATCCCGCTGGCCGAACGGCTCGGTGTGCAGGCCCTCAAGACCGAACTGGAGGACCTCGTCTTCGCGATCCTCCACCCCGAGGAGTACGAACGCACCCGCGCACTGATCGCGGCCGCGTCGGCGCAGCCGGACGCCTCCGGTGCCGCGTCCCACCAGAACCCGCTCGCCGCCGTCGCCGAGAACGTCGCCACCGTGCTGCGGGAGGCCGGCATCCCGGCAGAGGTCCTGATCAGACCGCGCCACTACGTCTCCGTGCACCGGGTACGGGCCAAACGCGGCGAACTGCGCGGCACCGACTTCGGCCGGCTGCTGGTCCTCGTCGGCGAGGACGCCGACTGCTATGCCGTGCTCGGGGAGCTGCACACCTGCTTCACCCCGGTGATCTCCGAGTTCAAGGACTTCATCGCCGCTCCCAAGTTCAACCTGTACCAGTCGTTGCACACCGCGGTCGTGGGCCCCGACGGGGCGGTCGCCGAAGTCCTCATCCGGACCCACCGGATGCACAAGGTCGCCGAGGCGGGCGTCATCGCCCTCGGCAATCCGTACGCCTCGGACAGCGGCTTCGCACCGCAGCCGGCCGAACCCGCGGACGGCGAGCGAGCCGACCCGACCCGGCCCGGCTGGCTCTCCCGGCTCCTCGCGTGGCAGCGGTCGGCGCCGGATCCCGACACCTTCTGGACGACGCTCCGTGCCGACCTCGCCGAGGACCGGGAGATCACGGTCTTCCGCACCGACGGCGGCACCCTCGGGCTGCCCGCAGGCGCCAGTTGCGTCGATGCCGCCTACGCGCAGTACGGCGAAGCGGCGCACCACTGTGTCGGCGCCCGGGTCAACGGCCGCCTCACCACCCTCGGCACCATGCTGAGCGACGGCGACACCGTGCAACTGCTGCTCGTCGAGGATGCCACCTCCGGCCCCTCGCCCGACTGGCTCGATCACGCCCGCACCCCCGCCGCCCGCATCGCCATCACCGGCTGGCTGGATGCCCACCCCGAGGACACCCGGGGCCCGCACACGGGCCGGTCTGCCGAGCGCAGGCGCGAACCTCACTCCCACGAGAGCACCGTTCCCGGCCGTACCAGGCCGGCGGGGCCGACCGCGAGGGCCGTGGTCGACCGGCCGGACGCCCCCGTCCGACTCGCCGGCTGCTGTACCCCCGCACCACCCGATGCCGTCACCGGATTCGTCGTGAGCGGGGGCACCGTCGCCGTGCACCGGCTGGAGTGTGCCGCGGCGGCCCGGATGCAGTCGGTCGGCCGCGCCCCGGTCCCGGCGAGCTGGGGAGACACGGATGGGTGCCGGGTCACCCTGGTCGCCGAGTCCTTCGGACGGACCCGGCTTCTGGCCGATCTCACCGAGGCGATCGCGGCCGCGGACGCGGCGATCATCTCCGCCACCGTCGAACCCCCCAGCGAACAGCGGGTCCGGCACACCTACACCCTGCAACTCCCCGATGCCGCCGGGCTGCCGGCCCTGATGCGCGCCATGCGCGACGTACCCGGGGTGTACGACGTGCGCCGCACCCAGCACCCCGCCGCCACCGGGTGACCCTGCAGCGCCATCTGCCGAAGCGATCTCGTTCGGGTGGTGCGGCGCGCGCCGCAACCTGCCGGGGCGGGAGTCGCTGGTAGCGGTAGGTCATGCCGTTCATCCCCCGCCGCCTGCGCACCGCCCTGCTCGCCGCCGCATCCGCCGCCCTCGTTGCCGCCGCCCTCCCCTCACCCGTGCCCCTCGGCATCGGCGACCCACTCTTCCCGTATCTCGGCAACCCCGGGTACGACGTCCTCTCCTACGACATCGGCCTGACCTACCACGGCAGCAACAACACCCCGCTGGATGCCGTCACCACCATCGACGCGCGGACGACCGAGCCGCTGGACCGGATCAACCTCGACTTCACCCGGGGCACCGTCAGCGCCGTCGAAATCAACGGTCGGGGCGTGGACTTCGCCATTGCGGACGAGGACCTCGTCATCCGGGCCCCGAGCCGGCTCCCGGCCGGAACGGCCCTCCGTATCACCGTCCGGCACACCAGTGACCCCCGCGGCAACCAGGACACCGGTGGCTGGCTGCGCACCGCCGACGGCCTGGCCATGGCCAATCAGGCCGACGCCGCGCACCGGGTCTTCCCGAGCAACGACCACCCCGCCGACAAGGCGTACTTCACCTTCCGGATCACCGCGCCCAAGGACTTCACGGTGGTCGCCAACGGGCTGTGGGTCGGTACCGACCCGCACGGCGCCGAGACCACCTGGACCTACCGGACCGCACACCCCATGGCCACCGAGCTGGCCCAGGTCGGCATCGGCCGTTCCACCGTCGTCGAACGGACCGGGCCGCACGGGCTGCCCGTCCGCGACGTGGTGCCGGCCGCCGACCGCGAGCGGCTGGAGCCCTGGCTCAGCAGGACCCCCGGTCAGCTCGCATGGATGGAACAGCAGGTCGGCCGCTACCCCTTCGAGAACTACGGACTGCTGGTCGCCGCCACCGACACCGGCTTCGAGCTGGAGACCCAGACGCTCTCGCTCTTCGAACGGTCCCTCTTCACCCGGCCCGGCTACCCCCAGTGGTACGTCGAATCGATCATGGTGCACGAACTCGCCCACCAGTGGTTCGGCGACAGCGTCTCCCCGAAGACCTGGTCCGATCTGTGGCTCAACGAGGGACACGCCACCTGGTACGAGGCCCGTTACGCCGAGGAGCACGGCGGCGGGCCGCTGGAACGCCGGATGCGTGAGGCGTACCTCAAGTCCGACGGCTGGCGTGCCGCGGGCGGCCCGCCCGCACGCCCCGACAAGCCCGGGCCCGGACAGAAGCTCAGCCTGTTCCGGCCGGTGGTGTACGACGGCAGCGCGCTGATCCTGTACGCGCTGCGCCAGGAGATCGGAGAGAACGCCTTCGACCGGCTGGAGCGGAGCTGGCTGCACCGGCACCGGGACTCCAACGCCACCACCGCTGACTTCGTCCGCACGGCGTCACTGGTCGCGGGCCGCGACCTGACCTCGTTCTTCGACGGCTGGCTGTACGGCGCGAAGACCCCGCCGATGCCGGGACACCCGGACTGGCACAGCGCCCGCCCCTCCGGGCAGCGATAAACCAGGGTGACGGGCCCGGCGGACCATGCGACCATCGACGGGTCGCCGCGGCGGCCGGACGATGACTCCCGACGCGGGAATCATCGGAAGAGGTCACGCGTTGTGACTGACGTAACGGAATTCCATCGACGTAAGGATCCAATGACCTCCTCTTCTCTTCCCCAGGACGCGCAGGACACGCAGAGCGCTCCGGAGCACACCACCGGGAGCCGCACCGAGAGCCTTCGGGCCGACGCCCTGATGGAAGAGGACGTCGCCTGGAGCCACGAGATCGACGGGGAGCGCGACGGCGAGCAGTACGACCGCTCCGAGCGTGCGGCCCTGCGCCGCGTGGCAGGACTCTCCACCGAACTCGAGGACGTCACCGAGGTCGAGTACCGACAGCTTCGCCTGGAGCGAGTGGTACTGGTCGGTGTCTGGACCTCGGGGACCGTACAGGACGCCGAGAACTCCCTCGCGGAGCTGGCCGCACTCGCCGAGACGGCGGGTGCCCTGGTGCTCGACGCCGTCTTCCAGCGCCGCGACAAGCCGGACCCGGCCACCTACATCGGCTCGGGCAAGGCCCTCGAGCTGCGCGACATCGTCCTCGAATCAGGGGCCGACACCGTCGTCTGCGACGGTGAGCTCAGCCCCGGCCAGCTGATCCACCTGGAGGACGTCGTCAAGGTCAAGGTGGTCGACCGGACCGCCCTGATTCTGGACATCTTCGCCCAGCACGCCAAGTCCCGGGAGGGCAAGGCACAGGTCTCGCTGGCGCAGATGCAGTACATGCTGCCGCGGCTGCGAGGCTGGGGTCAGTCGCTCTCCCGCCAGATGGGCGGCGGCGGTTCCAGCGGCGGTGGCGGCATGGCGACCCGCGGCCCCGGTGAGACCAAGATCGAGACGGACCGGCGCCGGATCCGCGAGAAGATGGCGAAGATGCGCCGGGAGATCGCGGAGATGAAGACCGGCCGCGAGATCAAGCGCCAGGAGCGCAAGCGCAACAAGGTGCCGTCGGTCGCCATCGCCGGCTACACCAACGCAGGCAAGTCCTCGCTGCTCAACCGGCTGACCGGTGCGGGTGTCCTGGTGGAGAACGCACTGTTCGCCACCCTGGACCCGACCGTGCGCCGGGCCGAGACGCCGAGCGGCCGGATCTACACCCTGGCCGACACCGTGGGATTTGTCCGGCACCTGCCGCACCACCTCGTCGAGGCGTTCCGGTCCACGATGGAGGAGGTCGGTGATTCCGATCTCATCCTGCATGTGGTGGACGGCTCCCATCCGGTGCCCGAGGAACAGCTCGCCGCGGTGCGCGAGGTGATCCGCGACGTGGGTGCGACGGATGTGCCGGAGGTCGTGGTGATCAACAAGGCCGACGCGGCCGATCCGCTGGTGCTGCAGCGGCTGCTGCGCATCGAGAAGCACGCGATCGCCGTCTCGGCGCGGACCGGAGAGGGGATCGACGAGCTGCTCGCGCTCATCGACGCCGAACTGCCCCGGCCCTCGGTCGAGATCGAGGCACTCGTCCCGTACACCCGGGGAGGTCTCGTCTCGCGGGTACATGCCGAGGGCGAGGTGATCTCCGAGGAGCACACTCCGGAGGGCACCCTGCTGAAGGCGCGGGTCCACGAGGAACTGGCGGCCGAGCTCTCCGCGTTCGTCCCCGTGGCACGCTGACCGCGGCGCGGCACCGAACAGTACGGCCCGAAGGCCCGCTCCCCCGAGGGGAGCGGGCCTTCTGCGCCCGGTGCACCGCTTCACGTACCGGTCTGCCGCACGTGCGCCCCCGTGCGCTCCCTGCCGTGGAAGCGCACGGCGCCCGGAGGCGGCCGCGCGGGGCGGCGGTGGGGACAACACAGGGCCTCCGGAGGGGAGTTGCCGCCCTCAATGTCCTGATGTGCCGTCACCTCTCAAAGGGCGCAAGGACGGCCGTGGGTCACTGTCCCGCGTACTTGTTGCTGACCGACTCGTAGACGCCCTTGGCCTCCTTGCCGAAGCGCGGTCCGGCCAGCCAGCCGGCCGACACCGGGCCGATGGAGGTGTTGGAGACCAGTGCGGGGTTGCCGTCCTGGCCCGTCGCGACCCAGCCGCCGCCGGAGGCGCCGCCCGTCATGGTGCAGCCGATACGGTACATCGTCGGGTCCTGCTCCGTCAGCGAGAGCCGGCCGGGCGTGTCCGAGCAGGTGAAGGCCTTCTGGCCGTCGTACGGCGGAGCGGCGGGGAAGCCGGTGGCCGTCATGCTGTCGATCTTCGGGACGGCGGGGGCATTGAAGTCGACGGGCAGTGCGGAGCCCACCGTCTCCTCCAGGGACTTGCCGGACGATCCCTTCTCCGGCGTGACGCGCAGTACCGCGAAGTCGTAGGGGGCGCCCTGCCCGCCGACCGAGGACCCTTCGGAGATCCACTGTTCGGACGTCTGCGCCCACTGGCTCCACCACACGCCGTAGGGTGCGATCTCCTGCTTGGTCGCCTTCTCGAGCTGGGCCGTCGGCAGACCGTCGTTGTTGTAGGACGGCACGAAGGCGATGTTGCGGTACCAACCGCCCTTCTTGCCCGCGTGCACACAGTGCCCCGCGGTCCACACCAGGTTGGACTTGCCGGGGTGCGCCGGGTCCTTCACCACGGTCGCGGAGCAGACCATGGAGCCCTCGGGGCTGTCGAAGAACAGCTTGCCCGACTCCGCGGCGCTGGCGTGGTACGGCGTCCGGACAGCGGCGGCCTTGACCGGTGCCGGCGTCGGGTCCGTCACTCCGGCATCACCCGAGATGTCGTTCTCGACCTGCTTCTCCGGCGACTTGTCGGTGTCCCGCATCCGGTCCGAGTCCCAGAGCCCTTCGATGATCGGGTTGACGAAGTCCTTGGCCTCGCGCAGCCAGGTGTCCTTGTCCCAGTTCTTCCACTCGCCGTTCTTCCACTGGTCGAGATCGATCCCGTGCTCCTTGAGCCGGTCCTTCAGATCGTCCGGAATGGTGATCCCGCCACCCGACGACTGACCGGCGGCGTTGCTCGGCTTGTCACTGGCGTCGTCCTCGCCCGGACCGCAGGCGGTGGCGGTGAGCGCAAGGACCGCGGTGACCGCTGCCACGGCGAGTGCCGAGGGGCACGTGCGACGCCCGCCCCCCTGACGTGCGGTCAGAACCGGTCGAACGATTCGCATCTGATGATCCCCCTGGGACTTCGTAACCCAACACTTCCGTACGGCGCTTCCGTGCTGTCGCCGAGCGGCCTGATCCGAACGCCCTGTTGGCGTCCGGAAAGCCGTCCGAGCCGTCCGCGCGGCCCTCACTATGCCGGTGCCGGTGGGGACGGTCCGCGGCAGGGCCATGGTTCCGTCCCCGCAAGGATCTTCGGATTTACCCGTGATCCTGCGCGCCCGGTGTCGTTGGTACGCAGGAGGGACCGAGGACAGGGTTCATCCCCGCAGTCCGTCCGTGCGCCGATGTACGGACGCGGAACGCAACTGTTACAGCAGGAGGACCAAGAGCCGTGGCCGTGACCGAACCAGCTCCGGCGGCAGCACCGGCGGTGCACGAGGGGATTCTGCGCCGCCAGTCGCTGCGGGAGTCCGCCGCCCGTACCTATGCGCGGTCACTGCCGATCGTGCCGGTACGGGCCCGTGGGATGACCATCGAGGGAGCGGACGGTCGGCGGTACCTCGACTGCCTCTCCGGCGCGGGCACGCTGGCGCTCGGACACAACCATCCGGTGGTCCTGGAGGCCATCAAGAAGGTGATCGACTCGGGGGCGCCCCTGCATGTGCTCGACCTGGCCACTCCGGTCAAGGACGCCTTCACGACGGAGCTGTTCGCCAGCCTGCCGCGGCGGTTCGCCGACAACGCCCGGATCCAGTTCTGCGGTCCCGCCGGCACGGACGCCGTCGAGGCGGCGTTCAAACTCGTCCGGGCCGCCACCGGCCGCCGCGGACTCGTGGCCTTCACCGGCGCCTACCACGGGATGACGGCAGGCGCACTGGCCGCATCGGGCGGCGCCGAGGACGTACACGTGACGCGTCTTCCCTTCCCGCAGAACTACCGTTGCCCCTTTGGCGTCGGCGGTGACCGCGGCACGCAGATCGCGGCCCGGTGGGCCGAGAACCTCCTGGACGACCCCAAGGGGGGCACGCCCGCACCGGCCGGGATGATCCTGGAACCGGTCCAGGGGGAAGGGGGCGTGAACCCCGCCCCGGACCACTGGATGCGCCGGATGCGCGAGATCACCGAGAGCCGGTCCATCCCCCTGATCGCCGACGAGGTCCAGACGGGTGTCGGCCGCACCGGCGCCTTCTGGGCGGTCGAGCACAGCGGCATCGTGCCCGACGTGATGGTGCTCTCCAAGGCCATCGGCGGATCCCTGCCGCTCGCGGTGATCGTCTACCGCTCCGAGCTCGACACCTGGCAACCCGGCGCCCACGCCGGAACCTTCCGGGGCAACCAGCTCGCGATGGCCGCGGGTACGGCCACCCTCGCGTTCGTGCGGGAGAACCGCCTCGCGGACCGCGCCGCGACCCTCGGCGCCAGGATCGTCGCACGCCTCCAGGCGCTGGCCACGGACCACCCGTCCATCGGGGACGTCCGCGGGCGGGGGCTGATGATCGGGGTGGAACTCGTCGACCCCGAGGCCGCCGCCCCGGGCGACACCCCCGAGCCGCCACCCGCCCCGGCCCTCGCCGCAGCCGTCCAGCAGGAGTGCCTGCGCCGCGGGCTCATCGTCGAACTCGGCGGACGCCACTCCAGCGTCGTACGTCTCCTCCCGCCCCTCACCCTCACCGACGAACAGGCGACAGCGGTCGTGGACCGCCTCGCCGACGCCCTGGCAGCCGCCGAGCGCCTGCCGCACCGCCGGATCGCGACCGGGTCGCTCCGCTGACCCGGACACCATCACAAGGAAGACCGCCGTGAACCCCACCCCCACGCCTCAGGCCGACGGCACTCCCCCCACCCAGCAGCGAGGACACCCCGGACCCACCGGAGATGCCGTCGTCGGGCAGACCGCCGTGCCGCGTCAGCTGGCGGCACCGCACGAGAGGCGACCCCTCTCGAACGCGGTGCTCACCAGCGCGGCACCGACCGAACTCCTCGACCATCCGGACCCGCTGCGGGCCGCCGACGCGGCAGGCGTCGAGAACCTGCTCCGCTGCTGGGTCCGGGAGAGCGACCTGCCGCGCCCGGACGGCGAGACCCTCCGCATTCCGCTCCACGCCACCGGAACGGCCCTGCTCGTCCCCCTCCTCCACTGGTCCGCCACGGGCTGGCACCGCTTCGGCATGCCCGCCCTGGAAGGGGCACCCGAAGGAGCACCGCCCGCCGACGCCGTCACGGTGGCCGCGCTCCTCGGCCGCGAGGCCGACCGCCAGGAGGGCGCCGACATGGTGGGCCGGGTCGCCGACTCGGTACGGCGGACGGCCGCATTCATCGCCGAGCAGCGCCGCGCTCCCGGCCTTCCGGACGAGGCGGACCTCTTCCTCACGGCCGAGCAGTCCCTCCTTCTCGGCCACCCGTTCCACCCCACCCCCAAGAGCCGCGAGGGCCTCTCGGATGCTGAATCCCTGCGCTACTCGCCCGAGTTGCACGGCTCCTTCCCGCTGCACTGGATGGCTGCCGACCGGTCCGTACTGACCACTGACTCCGCCTGGACCGAACGAGGCCGTCCCGTGCCGGCCACGGAACTGATCGCCCCCCATGCCGAGGGACTGGAACTCCCCGACAACACCACACCGATCCCGCTCCACCCCTGGCAGGCACGCGAACTCGGACACCGGCCGGAGACGGCAGCCCTGCTCGATGCCGGACTTCTCCACGACCTCGGACCGCACGGGAAGCGCTGGCACCCCACCTCATCCGTCCGTACCGTGCACCAGCCGGGCGCCGAGCTCATGCTCAAACTCTCCCTCGGCGTCCGCATCACCAACTCCCGTCGCGAGAATCTCCGCAAGGAACTCCACCGCGGGGTCGAGGTGCACCGGCTGCTCCGCAGCGGAATCGCCGCGCAGTGGCACGCCGTGCACCCGGGCTTCGACATCGTCCGCGACCCCGCCTGGCTGGCCGTCGACACCCTGGACGGCGCGCCCGTCACGGGCCTCGACGTGATGCTGCGTCACAACCCGTTCGGACCGTACGACGACGCGGTCTGTATCGCCTCGCTCACCGCCCCGCGCCCCTGGCCGGGCCGGACGGGCATGCACTCACGCCTCGCCCAGGTCGTTCTCTCCCTGGCCGCGGCCACCGGGAGAGCCGTCGGAGCCGTCGCCACCGAGTGGTTCCTGCGCTACCTCGACCGCGTCGTGCACCCTGTGCTCTGGCTCGACGCCCAGGCAGGCGTGGCCCTCGAAGCCCACCAGCAGAACACCCTGGTGCTGCTCGACCCCCATGGCTGGCCCGTGGGCGGCCGGTACCGGGACAACCAGGGCTACTACTTCCGGGAGTCGCGCCGCGCGGCACTGGAGCGCCGGCTCCCCGGCATCGGGTCGATCAGCGACACCTTCGTCTCCGACGCGGTCACCGACGAGCGTTTCGCCTATTACCTCGGCATCAACAACGTGTTCGGCCTGATCGGCGCCTTCGGTTCACAGCACCTCGTGGACGAGCAGGTGCTCCTTGCCGCGTTCCGCCGATTCCTCGGTACGGCCACGGCACTGGGCTCCCCCCTGCCCGCACACCTGCTGGAGAATACCCACCTGCGGTGCAAGGCCAACCTGCTGACCCGACTGCACGGCCTCGATGAACTCGTCGGCCCTGTCGACACCCAGTCCGTCTACGTCACCATGGCAAACCCTCTCTGCACCTGAGGGCCCATCACCACCGGTTGAACCCCCGAGAGGAGAGCGACGCCATGGCTCCCGCCGAAGCGCATCCCGATGCCGGAACCGATTCCGCCCCACGGACCGACACGGGCGCCGAGGACACCCTGGACCTGCCGCTCTCCGAAGACCTCCGGTCCTTGTTCGCAGAGGACGCTCCCGCCACCGCAACACCCTGCCCGCTTCCGTCGGACCGGCCCGCGCCGTCCGAACCCGACGGCGCGGGCCGGGCCGTCGACATGCACGCAGCAACGAGCCGACCGGCCGCCCCGGATCTGCTCGACCACCCCGCCGACTGGGGGCCGGTCACCACGGCGGCCGGGGTGTTCCAGCTCGTTCCCGTGCGACTGCAACGCGATGTCTCCCTGATCAGCGCCTGGATGAACGACCCGGCCGTGGCAGCGTTCTGGGAACTGGCCGGCTCCGAAGCCGTCACGGCCGATCACCTGCGCCCTCAACTCGACGGCGACGGACGCAGCGTCCCGTGCCTCGGCGTGCTGGCCGGCGTTCCCATGAGCTACTGGGAGATCTACCGCGCGGATCTCGACCCGCTGGCGCGTCACTACCCCGCCCGGCCCCATGACACCGGAGTCCACCTGCTCATCGGTGGCGTGAACGACCGTGGACGCGGCGTCGGCACCACTCTGCTCAGGGCTGTCGCCGACCTCGTACTCGACAACCGCCCGCTGTGCGCCCGTGTGGTGGCAGAGCCCGACCTCCGGAACACCCCGTCCGTCGCCGCCTTCCTCAGCGCAGGTTTCCGCTTCTTCGCGGAAGCCGAACTCCCCGACAAGCGAGCTGCCCTCATGATCCGCGACCGAACACACCGTGCCCTCCTGTGAACGATCTCCTGCCTTGCGCACACCGCTCGATTCCCGCCGGTTCCCTCCTGAGGAGTCCCCGTGCCGAAATACCCTGCGAGCCATGACTCAGCGGAGTCTGCCGCCCTGCTCAGCACACCAGAACTGAACCGGACGGTCTGGGACGCAGCCGCCGCCCGCATGCTCGCGAAGATGCTCGGCCAATTCGCCTACGAGGAAGTCGTCGAGCCGGTCCGGCAGGCCGACGGGAGCGACACGTACACCCTCGGGCTCGACGACGGCGGAATCCTGAGCTTCAACGCCCGACGGGGTGTGTACGGCAGTTGGCACGTCGCTCCCGATTCGATCCGGGAGACCCGCGCGGACGCCCGGAAGGCTCCCGCCGGCCCCACGCGGGACAGCGACCCGGGCGCACCCGCCGCGCCCGCACACGAGCGGAGCACGGCAACCGTCCCCTTCCGTGACCCGTTACAGCTCCTCGCCCGCGCCAGTGGACTCCTCGGGATCGACGGCGCCACCCTCGGCCACCTCATCCGCGAGATCACCACGACCCTCGCCGCCGATGCCCGGCTCGATCACACCGCGCTCTGTGCCGCCGAACTGGCCGAGCTCGACTACGCCGAGCTGGAAGGTCACCAGACCGGACACCCCTGGATCGTCGCCAACAAAGGGCGCCTCGGCTTCTCCGCCACCGACGCCGCGCTCTACACCCCCGAGGCCCGCAGGCCGGTCCGACTGCCCTGGATCGCCGTCTCCACCCGGATCGCGGCCTACCGCGGTGTGGCCGCACTGGCCACCCCCGAGCAGTTGTACGCACAGGAACTCGACCCGTCCGTCCTCGATGCCTTCGCCGCCGATCTCCACGCACGCGATCTCGATCCCGGCAGCTACCTCTTCCTCCCCGTGCACCCCTGGCAGTGGGACGAATGGATCGTTCCCCTCTTCGCCCCGGCCATTGCCGCGGGCGACATCGTCCATCTCCGCACCGACGCCGACCTCCGCCTGCCGCAGCAGTCCATCCGCACGTTCGCCAACGTGGCCCGCCCCGACCGCCACACCGTCAAACTGCCCCTGTCGATCCTCAACACCCTGGTCTGGCGCGGGCTGCCGACCGAACGCACGCTCGCGGCCCCCGCCGTCACCACCTGGGTCCAGGGCCTGTGCGACCAGGACGCCTTTCTGCGCGACACCTGCCGGGTCATCCTGCTCGGCGAGGTGGCGTCCGTGACCGTCGAGCATCCGCTCTACGACCATCTCCCGGACATTCCGTACCAGTTCAAGGAGATCCTCGGCGCGATCTGGCGCGAGCCCCTCCAGCCCCGGCTCGCACCGGGTGAGCGGGCCCGGACCCTCGCCTCGCTGCTCCACACCGATCCTCAGGGGCGCGCCTTCACGGCCGAACTCGTCGCCCGCTCGGGGCTGACGCCCACCACCTGGCTGACCCACCTCTTCGCCGCGCTGCTGCCACCGCTCCTGCACTTCCTGTACCGCTACGGCACGGTGTTCTCCCCGCACGGCGAGAACGCGATCGTCGTCTTCGACCAGCAGGACGTACCGGTACGGCTGGCGATCAAGGACTTCGTGGACGATGTGAACGTCAGCGCGCAGCCGCTGCCGGAGCACGACTCGATGCCCGAGGACGTGCGTCGCATCCTGCTCACCGAGGAGCCCTCCTTCCTCACCCAGTTCATCCACTCCGGCCTTTTCATCGGTGTGTTCCGCTTCCTGTCCGCGCTGTGCGAGGAACAACTGGGGGTTCCGGAGGACGAATTCTGGTCTCTCCTGCGGGCCGAGATCCTGCGGCACCACGCCCGCTTTCCCGAGCTCAAGGAACGGTTCGAGATGTTCGACATGCTGACGCCCCGCATCGAGCGTCTCTGCCTGAACCGCAACCGTCTGCACGTGGACGGATACCGGGACCGCCCCCGGCGCCCGCACGCCGCCATCCACGGGACCGTTCCCAACCCGCTCCACCCCACCACCCGAGGCCGGGAGTGATCTCTCTTGTCAGTGGCGCGCCGTAGGGTGGTAGGGCTATGACGAAGCCATCCCTCCCCGAGCTCCTCGACGCAGCCGTGACCGCCGTCGGCGGTACCGCACGGCCGGGCCAGGCCGCCATGGCCGCGGCCGTGGCCGAGGCTGTCGACGACCATGCCCATCTGCTCGTCCAGGCCGGCACCGGCACCGGTAAATCCCTCGGCTATCTGGTGCCCGCCCTGGCGCACGGGGAGCGCGTCGTGGTGGCGACGGCGACCCTGGCCCTGCAGCGCCAGCTCGTGGAGCGAGACCTTCCCCGCACGGTCGACGCCCTGCACCCACTGCTGCGCCGCCGCCCCCAGTTCGCCATGCTCAAGGGCCGCTCGAACTACCTCTGTCTGCACCGGCTCCACGAGGGAGTGCCGCAGGACGAGGAGGAGGGTCTCTTCGACCAGTTCGAGGCAGCGGCCCCGTCGAGCAAGCTCGGCCAGGATCTGTTGCGACTGCGGGACTGGTCGGACGAGACCGAGACCGGCGACCGTGACGATCTCACTCCGGGCGTGTCCGACCGGGCCTGGGCGCAGGTCTCCGTCTCCTCGCGGGAGTGCCTGGGGGCGAGCAAGTGCGCGTACGGGGCGGAGTGCTTCGCGGAGCAGGCCCGTGAGCGGGCCAAGCTCGCCGAGGTCGTCGTCACCAATCACGCCCTCCTCGCCATCGACGCCATCGAAGGCGCGCCCGTGCTCCCGCAGCACGAGGTACTGATCGTCGACGAGGCCCATGAGCTGGTCTCCCGGGTCACCGGCGTGGCCACCGGCGAACTCACTCCCGGCCAGGTCAACCGTGCGGTGCGCCGAGCGGCCAAGCTGGTCAACGAGAAGGCGGCCGACGCCCTGCAGACGGCGGCGGAGGGCTTCGAACGGGTCATGGAGCTGGCTCTCCCCGGACGTCTGGAAGAAGTTCCCGAGGACCTCGGTTACGCACTGCTGGCGCTCCGTGACGCCGCACGTACGGTGATCTCCGCGCTGGGCGCCACCCGGGACAAGTCCGTCCAGGACGAGGACGCCGTCCGCAAGCAGGCACTCGCATCGGTGGAGACGATCCACGGCGTCGCCGAGCGCATCACCCAGGGGTCGGAGTACGACGTCATCTGGTACGAGCGTCATGACCGCTTCGGTGCCTCCCTGCGGGTCGCACCGCTCTCCGTCTCCGGACTGCTGCGCGAGAAGCTCTTCAGCGAGCGCTCCGTCGTCCTCACGTCGGCGACGCTCAAGCTCGGCGGTGATTTCAACGGCGTGGGCGCGTCCCTGGGACTCGCCCCCGAAGGCACCGCGGACGACGACAGTCCGCAGTGGAAGGGGCTCGACGTCGGGTCGCCCTTCGACTACCCGAAGCAGGGAATCCTGTACGTCGCGCGGCATCTGGCCACTCCCGGCCGGGACAGTTCCCGCACCGACATGCTGGATGAGCTCGCGGAACTGATCGAGGCGGCGGGCGGTCGCACCCTGGGGCTGTTCTCCTCGATGCGGGCGGCCCAGGCCGCAGCCGAGGAACTGCGCGGCCGGCTGGACAAGCCGATCCTGCTGCAGGGCGAGGAGACCCTCGGAGAGCTGATCAAGAACTTCGCAGCCGATCCGGAGACCTGTTTGTTCGGCACGCTGTCGCTCTGGCAGGGCGTCGACGTGCCCGGAGCCAGTTGCCAGCTGGTCGTCATGGACCGGATCCCGTTCCCGAGGCCGGACGACCCGTTGATGAGCGCACGCCAGAAGGCGGTGGAGGAGGCGGGAGGCAATGGGTTCATGGCCGTCGCGGCCACGCACGCCGCGCTGCTGATGGCTCAGGGCGCCGGTCGGCTCGTCCGGGCCACGGGTGACAAGGGGGTGGTCGCGGTACTCGATCCGCGGCTGGCCAACGCCCGGTACGGCAGCTATCTGCGGGCCTCGCTGCCCGATTTCTGGTACACGACCGACCGCAATCAGGTGCGCCGCTCACTGGCCGCCATCGACGCCGCAGCCAAGGCCGACAACCGGTAGACCCACGCGGCCGGTGCCTGCGGGCGCAGAAAAGGACCCCGGGATCGGCGCAGTGGATCCCGGGGCCCGGTAGGAGCGGGCGAGTCCTCAGACCCGCCGCAGCACGGCCACCACCTTGCCGAGAATCGTGGCTTCGTCGCCCGGGATCGGCTGGTAGGCGGAGTTGTGCGGGAGCAGCCATACGTGGCCGTCCTCTCGCTTGAAGCGCTTGACCGTGGCCTCGCCGTCCAGCATGGCCGCCACGATGTCGCCGTTCTCCGCGACGGGCTGGCGGCGCACCGTGACCCAGTCGCCGTCGCAGATCGCTGCCTCGATCATCGAGTCACCCACGACCTTGAGGACGAACAGCTCTCCGTCACCGACCAGCTGGCGGGGGAGGGGGAAGACGTCCTCGACCGATTCCTCGGCGAGGATGGGGCCTCCGGCTGCGATCCGGCCGACCAGCGGCACATACGATGCCGCAGGCTTGCCCGTGGTGTCGGTGGGCTGCGAGCTCGGCTGGTCCGAACCGCGAACCTCGTACGCTCGGGGCCGATGGGGGTCGCGTCGAAGGAAACCCTTGCGCTCCAGCGCCATCAGCTGGTGCGCGACGGAGGATGTGCTCGACAGGCCCACCGCCTGACCGATCTCCCGCATCGAGGGCGGGTATCCACGCCGCTGCACGGAGTCCCGGATCACCTCGATGACGCGCCGTTGCCGGTCCGTGAGCCCCGAGCTGTCCGCCCGGATACCTGGAGGTCGGCCGGGCAAGGAGCGTGCGGGGCGTACGGGCTCGGGCCCCTCCGCGTTCGTGACTGAGTCATTCATGGCATGCACCGGCTCGAGTCGGCCCTGGGAGCGGTCCTGGGCAGTGATGGTGGCACTGTTTGCGGTGGTGGTCACGTCGGCCCCTCTCGAATGGTCTCCCTGGCTGGACAACGGTAGTGGCTTTCGAAAGGTTGCGCCAAACACACGTTCGAGTGAAAAACGAATAAAAGTCTGTTGCTCGTCTCCCGCCCGGTGTATGCGTGAGGGCTGGAGGAAAGGGGTCGGCTCCGATCGGCGTGGCCCCGGGTGCGGTCCGTTCGTGGCGACCGGCAATTCGGGTCATTACGGTAGCGTCTGCCGGGGTGGTGTCACCGCGCGGGTGGGTCCGGCGGGGGTGTCCGAGGTCGGCGGGGCGGGCCCCGCAATCCCGGCCGTCGCGCGGTTCCCGTACGCTCTAGCTGAGCCGTGCGACCTCTGCGGTCCGCTTGCGCCGCGCGACACGCGGTAGGGCCAAATGTGCGACCAAACCCAAGATCTAGTGGTTAGATTTTTCCAGTCGCCCAGAAGTTGTGGTCCCTGGTCCGCCGGGGCTACGGGCGTCGCCTATGCTTATGTCTGCTTCGAGGGACCCTGGCGGGTCCTGGAGAAGCTATTCAGTCGTGCCATGAAGGAGGGGTGGGAGCCATGCACTGTCCCTTCTGCAGGCACCCCGACAGCCGGGTCGTCGACAGCCGCACCACCGATGACGGCACGTCGATCCGCCGCCGCCGTCAGTGCCCGGACTGCTCCCGCCGTTTCACGACGGTGGAGACCTGCTCGCTGATGGTGGTGAAGCGCAGTGGTGTGACCGAACCCTTCAGTCGCACCAAGGTGATCTCCGGCGTGCGCAAGGCATGCCAGGGGCGGCCCGTCACCGAGGACGCCCTCGCCAAGCTCGGCCAGCGGGTCGAGGAGGCGGTGCGTGCGACCGGCAGTGCCGAGCTGACCACCCACGACGTGGGTCTGGCCATCCTCGGCCCCTTGCAGGAACTCGACCTCGTCGCGTACCTGCGTTTCGCGTCCGTGTACCGGGCGTTCGACACACTCGAAGACTTCGAGGCCGCCATCGTGGAGCTCCGCGAACGGCGGCCCTCCGTGGAGGAGCGCGGGACGGGTGAGGCCCTTGTGGTCCCCGCTCCCGCGGCCATCGCCGACTGAGCGGCAGCGGCTGGTCGTCGCGGGTCCATGGATCGGCGGCAGGTCGGCCGCATGGAGACCTGCTCCGGGCGCTGTGGGTGGCGCCCGAGGCATCAAGGACAGGCTGTGCCCTGGGAAGTTCTGGGCACTTCAGGGCGTTTTTGCCCACATATGGGAGGCGGCATGACAGAGACGGCGAGCGGCCCGGCACGTGGTTCCCGAGCCAAGGGATCCAAGGCGAGCAAGGGGCTGCGTATCGAGCGCATCCACACCACCCCCGGCGTGCATCCGTACGACGAGGTGACGTGGGAGCGTCGTGACGTCGTCATGACCAACTGGCGCGACGGCTCGATCAACTTCGAGCAGCGTGGCGTCGAGTTCCCCGACTTCTGGTCGGTGAACGCGGTCAACATCGTCACCAGCAAGTACTTCCGTGGGGCCGTCGGCACCCCGCAGCGCGAGACCGGGCTGCGACAGCTGATCGACCGGATCGTGAAGACGTACCGCAAGGCCGGTGAGGACTACGACTACTTCGCCTCGCCCGCGGACGCCGAGATCTTCGAGCACGAGCTGGCGTACGCCCTCCTGCACCAGATCTTCAGCTTCAACTCGCCGGTCTGGTTCAACGTCGGTACGCCCCAGCCACAGCAGGTGTCCGCCTGCTTCATCCTGTCCGTCGACGACTCCATGGAGTCGATCCTCGACTGGTACAAGGAAGAGGGCATGATCTTCAAGGGCGGTTCCGGCGCCGGCCTGAACCTCTCCCGTATCCGCTCCTCCAAGGAACTGCTCTCCTCCGGTGGCAACGCCTCAGGACCGGTCTCCTTCATGCGCGGCGCAGACGCCTCCGCCGGGACGATCAAGTCCGGTGGTGCCACCCGACGCGCGGCCAAGATGGTCATTCTCGATGTCGACCACCCCGACATCGAGAACTTCATCGAGACCAAGGTGAAGGAGGAGGAGAAGATCCGCGCCCTGCGTGACGCGGGCTTCGACATGGACCTGGGCGGCGACGACATCACGTCCGTCCAGTACCAGAACGCCAACAACTCGGTCCGTGTCAACGACGAGTTCATGAAGGCCGTCGAGTCCGGCGGCACGTTCGGGCTGCGCGCCCGGATGACCGGTGAGGTCATCGAAGAGGTCGACGCCAAGTCCCTCTTCCGCAAGATGGCCGAGGCCGCCTGGGCCTGTGCCGACCCGGGCATCCAGTACGACGACACCATCAACCAGTGGCACACCTGCCCGGAGTCCGGCCGCATCAACGGCTCGAACCCCTGCAGCGAGTACATGCACCTGGACAACACCTCGTGCAACCTGGCCTCGCTGAACCTGATGAAGTTCCTCAAGGACGACGGCGAGGGCAACCAGTCCTTCGAGGTCGAGCGCTTCGCCAAGGTCGTCGAGCTGGTCATCACCGCGATGGACATCTCGATCTGCTTCGCCGACTTCCCGACCCAGAAGATCGGCGAGAACACCCGCGCCTTCCGCCAGCTCGGCATCGGTTACGCCAACCTCGGCGCCCTGCTGATGGCGACCGGCCACGCCTACGACAGCGACGGCGGCCGCGCCCTCGCCGGTGCCATCACCTCGCTGATGACCGGCACCTCGTACAAGCGCTCCGCCGAGCTCGCCGCGGTCGTCGGCCCGTACGAGGGCTACGCCCGCAACGCCGAGCCGCACCAGCGCGTCATGAAGCAGCACGCCGACGCCAACACCGCGGCCGTCCGCATGGACGACCTGGACAACCCGATCTGGGCCGCCGCGACGGAGGCCTGGCAGGACGTGATCCGCCTCGGCGCGAAGAACGGTTTCCGCAACTCCCAGGCCTCGGTCATCGCCCCGACGGGCACCATCGGTCTCGCCATGTCCTGCGACACCACCGGCCTCGAACCCGACCTCGCCCTGGTCAAGTTCAAGAAGCTGGTCGGCGGCGGCTCGATGCAGATCGTCAACGGCACCGTCCCGCAGGCCCTGCGCCGCCTGGGCTACCAGGAGGAGCAGATCGAGGCGATCGTCGATCACATCGGTGAGCACGGCAATGTGATCGACGCCCCCGGTCTGAAGGCCGAGCACTACGAGGTCTTCGACTGCGCCATGGGTGAGCGTTCCATCTCCGCGATGGGCCACGTGCGCATGATGGCGGCCATCCAGCCGTGGATCTCCGGCGCGCTCTCCAAGACGGTGAACCTGCCGGAGACGGCCACTGTCGAGGACGTCGAGGAGGTCTACTTCGAGGCGTGGAAGATGGGCGTCAAGGCGCTCGCGATCTACCGGGACAACTGCAAGGTCGGCCAGCCCCTCTCCGCGAAGACCAAGGAGAAGGAGAAGGCTGAGGTCACGGCCAAGGCCGAGGAGACCATCCGCAGCGCGGTCGAGAAGGTCGTCGAGTACCGTCCGGTCCGCAAGCGCCTGCCCAAGGGACGTCCCGGCATCACCACCTCCTTCACGGTGGGCGGCGCCGAGGGCTACATGACCGCCAATTCCTACCCGGACGACGGTCTCGGCGAGGTCTTCCTGAAGATGTCCAAGCAGGGCTCCACCCTCGCGGGCATGATGGACGCCTTCTCCATCGCCGTCTCGGTCGGTCTGCAGTACGGCGTCCCGCTGGAGACGTACGTCTCGAAGTTCACCAACATGCGCTTCGAGCCGGCCGGTATGACGGACGACCCGGATGTGCGGATGGCGCAGTCGATCGTCGACTACATCTTCCGCCGACTCGCGCTGGACTTCCTGCCCTTCGAGACCCGTTCGGCGCTCGGCATCCACTCGGCAGCGGAGCGTCAGCGTCACCTCGACACCGGTTCCTACGAGCCCTCCCTGGAGGACGAGGAGCTGGACATCGAGAGCCTGGCCCAGTCCGCACCGCTGCGGACGGAGCCCCTGAAGGCGGTGGCACCGGTGCAGCAGGAGCAGGCCGAGCAGCTGGCCCCGAGGACCGCGCACACCTCGGCGGAGCTCGTCGAGATGCAGCTGGGCATCAGCGCGGACGCGCCGCTCTGCTTCTCCTGCGGCACGAAGATGCAGCGCGCCGGATCCTGCTACATCTGCGAGGGCTGCGGCTCGACCAGCGGGTGCAGCTGAAAGCGGGCCGACTCGCGCCGGGTGCGTCATGCGCCGTAGTCGGCACGGGTGACTGACCAACAGTCCGCGAAGGGGACCCATCGACGGTGGGTCCCCTTCGTCGTGTCGCACCTCCGGAACACGGTCGGGGCTGTGCCGGGTGACGTGTCATGCAGCGGGCGGACGGCTGCCCATCGTCCGGGCGAACGAGTCGGGGTCCCCGTCGAAGCCCCGGACCGTACCGCGGAACTCCCAGACTCCCGAGGCGCCGCGGATGAACTCGGCGACGGTCGCGGAGGTGGCGGCGCCGACCGTGGAGAAGTCGTCCTCCGCGAGATTCGCGTAGCCCTCCCGAATCCGGACACCCGTGTTCGCTATCTCGGCGAACGTCCTGCGTCCGTCGCGCTGCTGAATGGCCACCCCGACGACGACCCGGGCGTATCGGGTCGACAGCCGATCCAGCTCCAGAGTCATGACCTCGTCGAACCCCAGCCCCTGCCCGGTCGTGCTGTCGCGGTTGAGGGTGATGGTGCCGTCCGGGGAGCGGCTGTCGAAGTGCACGAGATAGTCAGGGCTGCCGTAAGGCGCTTCCGCGAGGTACGTCGCCGCGATGATGTCGAGGTCGAAGGCCGGGGTGCCCGGCGGGCTGGGATCCCATTTGAGGCTGACTTCGACCTTCTTGATGTCCTTGTTGGGCGTGCTCATCGGACTTGCCTCCCTGGATTGCCGCTGGGCCGTCGTCGGGGCCGTCATCGGCTGTTCGTATCACCGATCATGTCTTCAAGTGGCGGTGGATCCAACCGCCTTGGTCGTCACTGACCGAATCGGGCCACTCCGTCCGATACGAAGGCGAAGAAGCACGCCGCTCGGACAGCTGCGCCGGGCGATCCACCCGGGGGAGAGCAGGCACGGTGGAAACGCGCGGCAGGAAAAAGGGAGTTGGTGCGCAAGGAGGACATGGCGGCCATCCCGCGATTCAAGCCATTGATTCGGGCGTACTCCAGCAGAGCGCGACCCGCGCCAGGTTCGGCCCCGTACGATGGCGCGGTGCTGGTCAAGTGGATTCGTTGCACCGTGGTGGACCGTCGAGGTTTCGAACGGGGGCAGCGAAAGTGGGCGGAGCTGCTCGGTGAGCCCGGGTTCAGGGGACAGGGCGGCGGGTGGAGCCGGGGGCGTCCGGAAGTGGCGCACGTCTTCACCTTCTGGGAGAACCGCGTCTTCTACGACTCGTTCATGGCGCGCGCCCACGATCAGCTGGCCTCGGCACAGTCCGGCACGTTCAGCAGCATTCAGGTCAAGTTGTTCGAGCACCGCTTCGATGTGAAGACGGGTTTCGAGCCCCGCTTCACGGACGCGGATGTGGTCAGGGTGGCGCACAGCAAGGTGCACGAGGACCGGGTCGAGCATTTCGCGTTGATGCAGGAGAAGGTGTGGAATCCGGCGATGGCCGGATCGCCCGGCATGCTCCGAGGCGTGTTCGGGGAGGCGCCGGGACACGAGTTCCTTGTGCTGTCCATGTGGCAGTCGAGCGCCGAGCGTGGCAAGTACCGGACGGGGAGCATCGAGCGTCTGTCGCAACGGGCGCAGACCGAGGACGACGTGGCGGCGATAACGGGCGACGTCGTGCAGCTCGAACCCTCCTGGACGGTGTGATGGTCCGCGACGGATGAGACTGGCGGGGAGGGGTGTAGGCCACAGGGCGGCCGGCGCGGCTGCCGCCGCCGCACCGAGCCGGAGCACGCTGGTGGTGGTCTCCCACGACCGGCCGCGCCGTCCTTTCATCCGCGACATCCGGCGGACGGAGTCCGGACAACTGCTCGAATGAACCGTGGCCGATTTATGGTCAGTGCATGGCACGACCGCAACGCATTGTCCTCGTCCGGCACGGGGAGTCCGAAGGCAACGTCGACGACACGGTGTACGAGCGCGAGCCGGACCATGCGCTGAGGCTCACCGCGACCGGGCTTCGGCAGGCCAGGGAGACGGGTGTACGGCTGCGCGAGCTGTTCGACGGCGAGCAGGTCAGCGTGTACGTCTCGCCCTATCGCCGCACGCACGAGACGTTCAGGTCCTTGGACCTGGACCTCGAGCAGGTGCGGGTGAGGGAGGAGCCGCGGCTGCGGGAGCAGGACTGGGGAAACTGGCAGGACCGGGATGACGTGAGGCTGCAGAAGGCCTATCGCGACGCGTACGGGCACTTCTTCTACCGCTTCGCGCAGGGAGAGTCCGGGGCCGATGTGTACGACAGGGTCGGGGCCTTCCTGGAGACCCTGCACCGGAGTTTCGAAGCGCCCGACCATCCGCCGAACGTGTTGCTGGTCACGCACGGGCTGACCATGCGTCTGTTCTGCATGCGCTGGTTCCACTGGTCGGTGGCCGAGTTCGAGTCGCTGTCCAATCCGGGCAACGGGGAGACCAGGACACTGATCCTCGGGAAGGACGGGCGCTACACCCTGGACCGCCCGTTCGAGCGGTGGCGCACCCCGGAGCCGTACGGCATCACCGGATAGAGTGGAGGGGCGATGACGACCGCCGATTCTGCATCCGAGCAACGTTCCGAACGCGCCGTGGCCAGCCTGCGCGGCCTGGCCGTGGGGGACGCACTGGGCTCCCAGTTCTTCGTACCGGACAACTATCCGCTGTTGAAGCAGCGCGGGCTCCCGTCCGGCCCTTGGCAGTGGACGGATGACACGGAGATGGCCGCCTCGGTGCTGGCCGTGCTGATGGAGCACCGGCGGATCGACCAGGACGCACTCGCCCGGTCCTTCGCCGAGCATCATGACTTCGACCGGGGATACGGCCCCGCTGTGAACCGGCTGCTCAGGCTGGTGCGGGAGGGCGGTGACTGGCGGGAACTCGCGTCGGCGCTGTTCAACGGCCAGGGGTCCTGGGGCAACGGCTCGTCGATGCGCATCGCGCCGCTCGGTGCGTGGTACGCGGACGACCCGGAGCAGGCGACGCACCAGGCCGAGATCTCCTCGTACACCACGCACCAGCACCGCGAGGCGGTCGTGGGCGCGATGGCCGTGGCGGCGGCCGCCGCACTGGCGGCCGCGCCGACCGGACCGCCCACCCCGGCGGAGCTTCTCGACGGGGTGATCGCGCTCGTACCGCAGAGCGCCGTCCGCGCCGGGCTAGATCGGGCGCGGGACATGCTCGACTACGAGGATGCCGGCACGGTTGCGGCGGTTCTCGGCAACGGCCGGCGTACCAGTGCCCAGGACACCGTTCCCTTCGCCCTCTGGTCGGCGGCGCGGAACCTGGAGGACTTCGAGCAGGCCTTCTGGACGACGGCTGAGGCGGGCGGTGACGTCGACACGACGTGCGCGATCGTCGGCGGGATCGTCGCAGCTGGCACGTCGGGCGCACCGCCTGCCGCATGGGCGGCACAGACGGAAGAGCTGCCGGACTGGCTCCCGCGGTAGGTCGAAGGCGTGGTACGGCGAAGGCGGGCCGGAGGCGAAGGAGAGCGCATCGCCGCCCACGACGCGGTGCGCCGCCCGGACACCCGAGTGTCACGGTACTGCCACAGCCCTTTCTCCCAGGGTCGGAAGCGACAGGGGACAACTACTCTTTCGGCCACGCCGCCCTCGGTGATCATCCCGATGGGCGTCTGCCGAGATGAGACGCCGGTCAGCCTGCGTTGCCCGGATACGACGTGGGCGGGTTCCGGTGGGGGAGGGGTCCCATGTCCGATCACACGTCAGAAGAGTCCCGGCCGGAGAAGTCCCCCGAGCGGTCTGCGCCGGCCGGCCCGGACGGTCCCGCCGGGCCGGCGGCGAGACCGCAGGACCCGCCGCCCGAGCCCCCGGGGGCCGTTCCCGAGCCGCCGCGCATACCGGCATACGCGCACCAGGGCGGGCAACAGCGGCCGCCCAACCCAGGGCAGCCGAGAAGAACCCAGGCTCCGGCTCCGGCACGATCGCTCCTGCGCGCGGCCGAACCCGCAGCCATGAGGACTGCGACGCTCTGGTCGGTCCTGGCCACCGCTGTACTCAGCGCCTCGCTCCTGGGTGACGGCCTCGGACCGAACCTGCTGATCATCGCGGTTCCCGCGGCGCTCGGCGCCTTCTTCGCCGCGCGGGCGGCCGGGCGCCGCCTCCGTCCGTGGACAGCCTTCTGGGCCGTCGGAGGCCTGGCCCTGCTCTCCGTACCGGCCCTTCGGGACGCCGGCTGGCCCACCTTCCTCGCCGTCGTGTCGGCCGTCGCGATGGGTTCGCTCGCCCTGCACGGCAGCCGTAGCTGGCTGGGCGTGTTTCTGGGCTCCATAGGACTGTTCGGCTCCATTGCCGGAGGTCTGGGCTGGGGCGGGCGAGGCGTGCGCGAGCGGACGGCCGCCTCACGGGGCCGGTTGGGCGTGGCGTTCCGCGCGACTGCGGTGGCGGTCGTTCTGCTCATCGTGTTCGGGACGCTGTTCGCGAGCGCCGATGCTGCCTTCGCCGATGTGCTCGGCAACCTGGTCCCCGACGTCTCGGTGAGCAGTGCCCCCTGGCGACTGTTCCTCTTCGTCCTCGGGCTCATCGGTGCGCTCGCCGCCGCTTACACCGCGGCGGCCCCGGTGCGCTGGGACGGCGTCACCGTCGGTCCGGGGAAGTCCCGTGGGCGGCTGGAGTGGGCTCTGCCGCTCATCGTGCTGGATCTGCTCTTCGCCGTCTTCATGGCCATCCAGCTCACTGTGCTGCTCGGCGGATACGACAAGGTGATGGCAGAGACCGATCTCAGCTACTCCCAGTACGCCCGGCAGGGTTTCTGGCAACTGCTCTGGGCCACACTCCTCACCCTCCTGGTGATCGCGCTCGCGCTGCGCTGGGCCCCTCGCGGACGGGGGAGCGACCGCACTCTCGTCCGCGGCGTGCTCGGCGTGCTCTGTCTGCTCACCCTCGTCGTCGTGGCGTCCGCGCTGAGGCGCATGGACCTGTATGTCGATGCGTACGGCCTGACAAGACTGCGTCTGTCCGTGGCGGCGATGGAGCTCTGGCTGGGTGTGGTGCTCGTTCTGATCATGGCGGCCGGAGTGTTCGGCGCCCGTCTGCTGCCGCGCGCCGTGGCCGCGAGCGGGGCCGTCGCCGTCCTCGCGTTCGGGCTGATCTCGCCCGACGGACTGATCGCCGAGCAGAACGTCCAGCGGTACCGCCAACACCACTCGATCGACATCGACTACCTCCGAGGCCTGTCCGCAGACGCCGTACCGGCCCTGGACACCTTGCCCGAGCCACTGCGCTCATGCGCACTCAGGGACATCGAACGGTTGCTGCGAGACACCGACGAACCCTGGTACGCCACCAGTTGGGGAGAGGTACGGGCCCGGGACATCCTGAGGAAGCGGGCGCTGGGGGACCCGGCGGGGGCCTGCGGTTCCGTGCGTACCGGCGGGGAAGGCGGCGAGCGCGGTGGTGACGGAGACGATCAGTACGACCCCTACGATCCGTACTGACGCGGGCCGAGTCGCACAGGCGCAGGCCGAGCGAGGGTGGGGCCCGGGCGGGTGGCACGTCCTACGCCCGGGTCACACGTAGTGTTTCGTACTTCACGAATGTGATGCAGTCACCGCTGACCACTTCGAGTCCGGCGGTCCACGGCCATGTGTGCTGCGGGAACACCACCCTGTGAGTGCCGCCTTGGTGCGAACTGCCTCACGGACCCGTGTACCGCAGCAAATCGATCGCCGGGGCCCGCGACCGTCTCGTCGCCCGCTCCGTGGTTCGGCGCGAGGCCGGGGTGGCTGTCGGGCGCCCCGGGGTGTTGCCTGCGCGGCCATCGGCGTACGCTGACAGGCGCCATGCCGTACGAACCACCTACGCACGCCGTCGAGCGCTCACTGCGCGCCACCACCGGCGCCAAGACCGTTGCCGGTGTTGACGAGGTCGGACGCGGAGCGTGGGCGGGGCCGGTCACCGTGTGTGCGGCTGTCACCGGACTTCGCAGACCGCCCGCCGGACTCACCGACTCCAAGTTGATCAGCGCCAAGCGCCGCGCGGAGCTGGCCCCGTTGCTCGAGAGCTGGGTCACCGCGTTCGGTCTGGGGGAGGCCTCTCCGCAGGAGATCGATGACCTGGGGATGACGGCAGCACTGCGCCTCGCGGCTGTGCGCGCCCTCGAAGCCCTGCCGGTGAGGCCCGACGCGGTGATACTCGACGGCAAACACGACTACCTGGGACCGCCCTGGCGGGTCCGCACCGTGATCAAGGGCGACCAGTCCTGTATCGCGGTCGCGGCTGCTTCGGTGATCGCGAAGGTCCGACGGGACACGATGATGGCCGAACTGGGCGCGGACTCCGGCGAGTACGCCGCCTTCGCCTTCGACGCCAACGCCGGCTACCCGTCTCCCGTGCACAGGGCCGCGCTGGAGGAGTGGGGTCCCACCCCCCACCACCGCCTCTCGTGGTCCTACCTCGACGCGCTGCCCCGGTGGCAGCACCTCAAGAAGGTCCGCATCTCCGCCGAGGCGGCCGCACTGGAAAGCGGGGGCCAACTCGGCTTCGACTTCTGATCGCGCACAAGTGCCCACCCGCTGACGCCCTGCGTGTCGGCGTTTGATAGACAACCACCCATGCCTCTCATACCCGAGGAGCCTCAGATTCACGAGAGCGCCCAGGGTCCCCGCGTCACTTCGGCCGCAGGCCGCACCGCGTCGACCCCCCGTCCTGTACCCGGTCCGCGTTCAGCGGCCGTGCCGCGTCCCGGTCGACCGGGACCCGGCCCCGCGAGGCCCGCGCCCCCGGCGCAGCGCTCGCACTCCATATCCGGCCAGCCGAAGGCTGCCCGGCCGGAGAACCGTTCCGCACCCCAGATCCAGCTGATCCCCGCCTCGGCCGCCGGCGCACTCGACGCCGCCGACGAAGCGGTGGACCTGCTGCTCGAATCCGGACGCGCACCGGGCGACATCCTGGTGCTCACCACCGGTGAGCAGCACCCGTGGGCCGCGCACGAACTCACCTTCGGCGAGGCCGCCTACTGGGCACAGCAGGAAGCGGGCGACGACGTCTTCTTCGCCGGTGCCGCAGCCGTGGAACGGGTGAAGGGCCGCCCCGTGGTGATCGTCGCCGTCAACGGTGGTGACGCCGTTGCGGGCGCCCTGGCCGGTGCGCAGGAGCGCGCCGGTGCCCTGTTGATCGTGTGCGGGGACCCGCAGCGGATCAATACAGTGCTCGGCGTCGGCGCCTGATCCGGCATCCGAGCCGCAGGGCGCACGAGCCGTGGTGACCCGGCTGCCCGTCCGGGCAGCCGGGCACCCGCTGACCGTGGTCAGCGGGCCGCGGTGTGTCGCAGCACCTGAGCCGCACCGCCGCCGGTGCGCAGCGGGGCCGGATCACGGTCGAGCGACGCGTCGCCGAGAGCGGAGGGCCGCGATGTGGAGTGGGGGCGACGTCCTCCCCGGCCCTCGCCCAGCACCTGCCAACCGCCGCCGGTCAGCGTGATGTACGCGCCGCAGCGAAGGCCGTGCAATGTGCAGGCGTCCCGCAGACCCCACATCCACGCCCCGTCCTCCTCCGTCCAACGCGCCTCGCCCTCGCGGCAGTAGAGCAGTACCGCGGTGCGGACAGGTGTGCGGCGACGCAGGTCGTGCGGGATCACCCGGCGCAGATGTGCCAGCAACGCGTTACGGAATTCCCAGCCGTCCGCCGCGGTCGAGCGCCGGGTGAACGAGGCACTGGCCGCGAGGCGTTCCTCGGGGTCGAGTACGGCCACGACTGCGGTCGCGGGGGTCGGTTGGTGCCGTGCGTGCAGGCCGCTCACGACGTCGCGGGGACTGCGCAGCAGCGGTATGCCCGCTTCGGCCCACTCGGCCGGCTCGAGTATTCGGGCAAGGCGGTTGGCTGAATCGGCGGATACCGACGTCGAAGTGGCTGCTGACGAAGCGAATCCGAAGGTCACGATCCTCCCTTCGCATACGCACCCGATGCGGGGCAGGGACGGGTGGGGGCGCACCGCGGCACAGCCCTTCCGGGCCGCGAAAGGACCGTGCGGGGAGCGAGTCCAATTCTCCCTGGCGTAACGGCAGGCGGCAACGAGCAATTGACGCGGCTGGCGGGAATCAGCAGAAATGACTCTGATATCCCTGCCCACCCCCGCCCGGATGACGCCACTCATCACGCCTGAACAGCGAGGACCAGTGGAAACACCCCCCGCGCCCCGGCCCGGCGCAGTAGCCGTGTCGCCACGGCCAGGGTCCAGCCGGTGTCCGAGAGATCGTCCACCAGCAGGACCGGACCGTCTGCCGCGGCCAACGCGTCGGCCAACTCGGGCTCCACGACCAGAGCCTCGTGCAGTGCACGGACCCGCTGCGCGCTGTTGGTCTGGGAGATCCGCACCCCCTCGGAACCTGGCGCATAGCTGACGCTGCCCAGCAGAGGCATCCGGCCGACCTCGGCGATGCGGCTGCCCAGCGACCGGATGAGCTGCGGCTTGCTGTGCGAGGCGACGGTGACCACCCCGACCGGTCGAGGGGCGGCGTCCGCCGTTCCGGATGCCCAGCCTCCGGGTCCCTTGGCCCAGTCGGCCAGTACCTTCACCACCGCGCTGGTCACGTCGTCCGGCACCGGGGCATCCGGCGTCTGCGCGGCCAGTATCGGGCGGAGTCTGTTGCCCCAGCCGATGTCGGAGAGGCGGCCCAGTGCGCGTCCGGTGAACGACAGCTCCCCAGCCGGGATACGGCCCTTGAGATCGACGCCCACGGCGGCAAGTCCCGTGGGCCACATCCGGCGGGGCTCCACCTCCACGCCAGGTCTGCCCAGTTCGCCCCGTGCACCGTCCAGGGCCGCATCGGACACCTGGGTGTCGAAACGGGCACCGGCACAGTTGTCGCAGCGCCCGCATGCGGTGGCTTCCTCGTCGTCCAGCTGGCGGCGCAGGAACTCCATCCGACAGCCGCTCGTCGTTGCGTAGTCGCGCATGGCCTGCTGCTCGCTGGCCCGTTGACGGGCGACCCAGGCGTAACGATCGGAGTCGTACACCCAGGGCTCGCCCGTGGCGAGCCAGCCGCCCTTGACCCGCTTGACCGCGCCATCGACATCGAGCACCTTGAGCATGGTCTCCAACCGGGTGCGCCTCAGGTCGACCAACGGTTCCAGCGCCGGCAGGGAGAGCGGGCGACCTGCCCGGTCGAGAGCGTCGATCGTCCTTCGGACCTGTTCCTCGGGAGGGAAGGCAACCGATGCGAAGTACTGCCAGATCGCCTCGTCCTCCCTGCCTGGGAGCAGCAGTACCTCCGCATGCTCCACACCGCGACCCGCGCGGCCCACCTGCTGGTAGTAGGCGATGGGGGAGGAAGGCGAGCCGAGGTGGACGACGAAGCCCAGGTCGGGTTTGTCGAATCCCATGCCCAGCGCGGACGTGGCCACCAGGGCCTTGACGCGGTTGGTGAGAAGGTCGTCCTCCGCCTGCTGGCGTTCGGCGTTCTCGGTGCGGCCGGTGTACGACGCCACCGTGTGCCCGCACTGACGCAGATACGCGGTGATCTCCTCGGCTGCCGCGACCGTCAGTGTGTAGATGATTCCCGATCCGGGGAGCTCCTTGAGATGATCGCCCAGCCAGGCCAGCCGGTGGGCGGCATTGGGCAGTTGCAGGACACTCAGGCTGAGGCTCTCGCGGTCCAGCGGGCCTCGCAGCACGAGCGCATCCGTGCCGGCGCCGGTACCCAGCTGTTCCGCGACATCCGCGGTCACTCGTGCGTTCGCCGTGGCGGTGGTCGCCAGTACGGGGACACCACTGGGCAGGTCGGCCAGCATGGTCCGCAGGCGCCGGTAGTCCGGCCGGAAGTCATGACCCCAGTCGGAGATGCAGTGCGCCTCGTCGACCACGAGCAGCCCGGTCGCGGCGGCGAGACGGGGCAGGACCTGATCCCGGAATTCGGGGTTGTTGAGCCGCTCGGGGCTGACCAGCAGCACATCCACCTCTCCGGCCGCCACCTCGGCCTGGACGGTGTCCCACTCCTCGACGTTGGACGAGTTGATCGTGCGGGCGACGATTCCGGCCCGGGCCGCCGCCGCGACCTGGTTGCGCATCAAGGCCAGCAGTGGCGACACGATGACCGTCGGGCCACCGCCCTGCGCACGGAGCAGGGCGGTCGCGACGAAGTACACGGCGGACTTGCCCCAACCGGTTCGCTGGACGACCAGGGCCCGGCGCTTGTCGGCGACAAGCGCCTCGATGGCCCGCCACTGGTCCTCCCGCAGTCGCGCGGCATCTGAGTCGTCCCCGACAAGCCGGGCAAGTACGGAATCGGCCGAGGCCCTGAGCTCTGCGCGGTCTGCGTTGGTCATGCCCCCATGCAACCCGATGACTACGACAAACCGCGAACGGCCCCGCGACCCCTGTGGATAAAGTTATCCACAGGGGTCGCGGAACATGGCCCGCCCACGGCACGGTCGAGGCATGAACCAGCACCACGAATCCACCGGTCCGGCCGACGAGCAGCAGATCACACTGCGAGGGCCTGCCGAACTCGCCGATGCCCTCCCGTATCTCATGGGTTTCCATCCGAACGACAGCGTCGTCATGGTCGCCCTGCACGGCGGCCGGGGACGCTTCGGCGGTCGACTCAGGCTCGGAATCCCGAAGGCACCCCAGGAATGGCCACACGTCGCCGAGCAACTGGCCGAGTGCTTGATCAGGGGAAGCCAACGACGTGGGCAGCGCCCGGACGCGATTGTCGTCTTTCTCTGCCAGGATCCGGCTGAGGGCGAGAGCGGCAACCAGATCATGGAGCGGCTGAGGCCCCTCGCCCAACGTCTGCGTACGGCCTGCGGGGCGCTCGACGTACCCGTGCTCGAAGCGCTCTGCATCTCTGACGGCCGCTACTGGTCGTACTGCTGCCCGGACGAGCGTTGCTGCCCGGCCGAAGGCAACCAGTTGGCCCTCCCCGGCACCTCGGTGATGGCCGCTGCCGCCACATTCGCGGGCATTCAAGTGCGCGGAACACTCCGGGAAATGGAGGCCAGGTTCGCGCCCCTGAACACCTCGGCGGCTGCGGAGCAGCAGCAGGCACTCGATTCGGCCGGGGCCGAGCTGGTGCCGAAGATCCTTGATGAGTCGGGGCGCCAGGACGTGGCCCGGGACACTCTGGGGCTTGCCCGAAGTCTGATGAAACGGCTCCGGGAAGCGCCGATGACGGTGTCGTCCGCAGCGGACATGACCGACGACCGGCTGATCAGCCATGACGAGGCAGCCGCGGTGATCCTCGGCCTGCAGGACCGGGACACCCGCGACAAGGCCGCCGAATGGATGGAAGGCCCTGAAGCGGATTCAGCGTTGCGGCTCTGGCGGGCGCTCTCCCGTCGCTGCGTCGCACCGTACGAAGAGCACGCTGCGGCACCGCTGACGCTGGCAGGGTGGGTCTCCTGGTCGACGGGTGACGAACCGGCCGCACGGGTCGCATGGGGGCTCGCCCTGCGGGCAGATCCGGGGTACACCTTCGCTCAACTTCTCCATGAGGCGTGCAACCAGGGCCTCGACCCCGAGACACTGCGCCGTTGTCTCCGGGGCGAGCGCGGTGACCGGACGGCTCCCCACGACCACCGTGCGGGCGGGACCGTGCGGCCCCGCACGGCACGCCCCGCCACTGCACGGCGGAAGAAGGCTTCACCAGGCTCCCGTCGCCCCAGGACGGTTGATGTCCGGCGCCGTTCCGGGCAGGCCGCCCCCAGCCGCCGTGGATCCAGGGGCGGCCGGTGATTCCCGCGTTCCGTCGCCCCGCCCCCGGCTCTTCCAGCCCGACCGGGTGGCCACCGGTGCCTGACGTGCTGTCCTGAAGAGGGATCCCGGGGGCATGGCAGCGGTGGGCCGGTACCGGCACGGTGTGGGGGCATGAGCTGTAAGGGATCCGCATGTCACCGGTGCGGGGGTCTCACCCCCCGGGGGTGAGACCGTGCCGTCGCTGAGATCGATCGTGGTCCGACCGCAACAGCACCGGGAAGTTCAGGAAGGCGTCGGCCGGTGTGCGTGTTCGGCGGCCTTCGGCCCCGAAGGCCGAGGCCCAGGGGCTCCCGGCGACCGGCGGAGGGGCCCGGGCGCGAGCGGCCTGGGGCCGACGCGGACTCCCATGGCCCGGCGGACGAAGAACAGAGCGAAGGGAGTGTTTATCGTCAGGAAGACGACTATGATCACGGGCATGCCGCCCTACGACCCGTCGACCTTTCCGCCCTTCGCTGTGACCGTCGACCTGGTCGTGCTCACGGTGCGCCGCCATGCGCTCTGCGCACTGGTGGTACGTCGCGGTGAGTCTCCGTTCCAGGGGCGGTGGGCGCTGCCCGGCGGGTTCGTCAGAGCCGATGAGGATCTCGGAGCCGCGGCAGCGCGTGAGCTCGTCGAGGAAACGGGGCTGTGTGCCCAGGATCCGGCAGCCCCAGCGGTCGGCAACGGAGCTCATCTCGAACAGCTCGCCACGTACGGCGACCCCGGTCGTGACCCTCGGATGAGGGTGGTCAGCGTCGCTCACCTCGTTCTGGCCCCCGACCTTCCAGCTCCCCGGGCGGGCGGCGATGCGCACAGCGCGCGATGGGCGCCCGTCGAGGACCTGCTCGGGCCGGAAGGAAGTGTCGAACATGAGGGTGAGAACCGGACCCTGCTGGCCTTCGACCATGCGCAGATCCTCGCCGACGGCGTCGAACGGGCGCGCTCCAAGATCGAGTACTCCTCCCTGGCCACCGCTTTCTGCCCGCCGGCGTTCACGGTCGGTGAGCTTCGGCGGGTGTACGAGGCGGTCTGGGGTGTGGTTCTCGACCCGCGGAACTTTCACCGCAAGGTGACGGGCACGCCCGGTTTCCTCGTGCCTGCCGGTGGGACGACCACTCGGCAGGGTGGTCGCCCCGCCCAGCTCTTCCGGGCCGGTGCGGCCACGGTGCTCAACCCGCCCATGCTGAGGCCGGAAGTCTGACTCCGCGGAACGCCCGCAAGGGCGATGCTGCACAGAATGCCGGATGTGTCGCGTTATCTTGCTGCGGTACCCGCCCTGCCGCCGAGCGGTTTCACCCTCCGCGAGAGAAGCGATGCTCCAGGCCATCGGACTCACCAGTGCCCGCCGCCGCGGCCTTCCGGCCGTGGTGGACGATCTGACCTTCGAAGCCCCGCCCGGCTGCGTCACCGCACTTCTGGGTGTCTGCGGCTCGGGCAAGACCGCGGCCCTTCGCCTGATGCTCGAACTCGACGCGGGCCTGGGGGTCACTCACTTCCGGGGCAGGCCATTGCACCGGATCCCGCACCCCGCGCGCGAGGTGGGAGTCCTCCTCGGGGGCGCACCGGGCCATCCTGACCGCACCGTCCGCGGTCAGCTCCGCATGCTCTGTGCCGCCGCCGGCGTACCGGCATCCCGGGCCGATGAACTGCTCGAAACCGTCGGCCTCGCCTGCCTCCGCGATCGACCCATCGGCGCGCTCCCGCCAGGCATGGACCGACTGCTCGCACTCGCTTCGGCGATGCTGGGTGACCCTCACACGCTCGTTTTCGACGACCCCGCAGAAGGTCTCCCTTCGTGCGAGGGGGGCCGGGTGCACGGGCTGCTGCGAGCCCATGCCGCGCAGGGCGGCACAGTGTTGTACACCACGACCGACCCCCATGAGGCCGCACGAACCGCAGACCGCGTGGTCACCCTCGACAAGGGGCGCATGGTCGCGGACCAGGACGTCGGCGCCTTCTCGCGGACCCGCCTCCGGCCACGGGTCGCGGTCCGCACTCCCCACGCAGCCCGGCTCGCCGCCATCGTCGGCCGAGAGGCCCGAGCCGCCAGGCGCTCGGTCGAGGTGGTCGCCGAAACGAACGGTCGCCTTTCCGTGTACGGATCCACCTGCGCGGAGATCGGCGACACGGCATTCCGGCACGGGCTCCCGGTGCACCGGCTCGCTGACGAAGTCGGTGACACCCGTCCCGCGGAACCCGTGGAGTCCCCGGATCCCGCCGTGTCCGTAGTCGGTGGGAGCAAAGATCCTTCCGATCCGCGGACGACCACACAGGCATCCGGTCCGGAACCACCGCCGATCCGGCGCCGTGCACCCCGTAGCCCGGTCCACCCGCTGCGATACGAGCTGCGCCGCTTCTTCGGTGTCAGGACGACAGCGGTGATCACGGCTGTCGTTCTGGTCGTGTCGGTCGGACTTTCCGTCCTTCTCACCTGCTTTGGTCATGCAGAACTGCCGAAGGTGTTGGTGGCCTGGCCATCGCCGCTGCCCCTGCCGCCCGCAGCGGCAGGGGCAGGACTGCTCGGCGCGCTCTCGTTCGGCGACGAATTCCGCTATCCCGCCCTCGCGGCCTGCCACGGCTCCGTCCCGCGTCGTCCGGGGTTGCTGCTCGCCAAACTGGCGGTGTCGGCGGGCGTCGCCCTGATGCTCGCTCTGGTGGTCGTGCTGACATCCGCCGGCGTCCTGGGCCTCGTCCACGGCGGTGAGATGATCAGGACTCCGCCGAATCCGTTGCACCTGGCCGCCAGTTGGGCGGGGGTGACCGTGGGCTGCGCCTGGGCCGGTCTCCTGGCCGCGGGGGTGTTCAGGGCGGCGGCGGCCGGGGTCGCCGCGGTACTCGCCGTTCCTGTCCTCGTCGTTCCGGTCGTCCGGAGCTTGCTGGCAGGGTCGCCTTCTCGCCCCGTCGCGGGGCTTCCGGCCGGCCTCCGTGGGCTCGTGCGGCCGGGCTGGCCGGACGAGGCGGACCCATGGGTGACAGGTGCTGTGCGGCTGCTGGTGCACCCGGTCGGGGCGGCACTGGCCTTGTCGTTGTCGGCCCTGACCTGTGCATACCTGTTCACCAGCCTTCGGAGCAAGGTCCGTTGGTGATCAAGGGGTGGCGGCGGATCAGCGAGGCCGCCCAACTCTCCGAAAAATGTCCGATTTGAACCAGTAAGGCGTCAATTGGGGGGTGGTTGCCGATCACCCTTTCGTGTGCTTTTCACCAAAGACCTCAAGAGGTAGCCGGACCGCGCCGACAAAGGATGCGTGAGTACCCTTGCGCACACCATGATGACCGCCGCCCGCTCCGCCGATTCCGGCCTCGCCGGCCCGGGTGAACTCGACCGCTACCCGTATGCGGAGGCGCCGGCCGGCGAGCGTGCCGCTCTTCGTTCCTGGGAGGGGCCCGACCCCGAGATCGGCCGCGGGGGCCGGCGTGGCTCGGCCAGTCGGGGTCGCGGCCTTCACGGCCAACTCGTTCAGCAGCTGGGCCAGATGATCGTCTCCGGGGACCTGGGCGCCGATCGTCCGCTCGTGCCGGAAGAGATCGGGCAGCGTTTCGAGGTCTCCCGCACTGTCGTCCGTGAATCGCTGCGTGTTCTGGAGGCCAAGGGCCTGGTCAGTGCTCGGCCCAACGTGGGTACCCGGGTCCGTCCGGTCAGTGACTGGAATCTGCTGGACCCCGACATCATCGAATGGCGCGCCTTCGGCCCTCAGCGTGAGGACCAGCGCCGTGAGCTGGGGGAGCTCCGCTGGACGATCGAGCCGCTCGCCGCACGCCTTGCCGCAGGCCATGGCCGCGAGGACATTCAGCAGCGCCTTGCCGACATGGTCGAGATCATGGGGCATGCCCTCGGGCAGGGAGACGCGGTCACCTGTTCCCGGGCCGACGCCGAATTCCACTCCCTGCTCATCCAGGCGGCAGGCAACCGCATGCTGGAGCACCTCTCCGGCATCGTCTCCGCGGCCCTGCAGGTTTCGGGCGGTCCCGTCACAGGCTGCGACCGGCCGGGCGAGGCATCCCTCGGTCACCACGCCCGGATCGTTGATGCCCTCGCTTCCGGGGATGCGGCCGGCGCTGAAGCCGCCATGCGTCAACTGCTTGTCGTCCACCCCGAGGTGGAGCGGGTGGTGCCCGCCCCCCGCGAGCACTGAGCGCAGCACAGCCAGGGTGTACGCACCATGTGTCGCCGGGCCGCTACGGTCCGGCGGCACAAATGTGGGGGGATGGGACCTCTCGTCACGTTCATCGCAAATGAGGTGTGACTCGGGCCACGCGGATTGGGCGTAACACTCCTCGAAACAGTGCGATGACTTAAGAGGTGACCGCCGCGGAAGGAATACAGCAGGCACTCAGTGCGCTGTGCAGTTCTGAGGCGATACCCCGCGCCGTCGGTACATTCCCAGCCCGGCGGTCGTCGGTCCAGTCCTCTGCAGGACAGGGCCGGAAGCCGTTTCCATCGTTCCGAGAGGTTGTTCGTGTCGGCCAGCACATCCCGTACGCTCCCGCCGGAGATCGCCGAGTCCGAGTCTGTGATGGCGCTCATCGAGCGGGGAAAGGCTGATGGGCAGATCGCCGGCGATGACGTGCGTCGGGCCTTCGAGGCTGACCAGATTCCGCCAACCCAGTGGAAGAATGTTCTGCGCAGCCTCAACCAGATCCTCGAGGAAGAGGGTGTGACGCTGATGGTCAGTGCCGCGGAGCCGTCAAAGCGTGCCCGCAAGAGCGTCGCAGCAAAGAGCCCGGTCAAGCGCACCGCCACCAGGACTGTCGCGGCCAAGACGACCGTGACCAGGACTGCCGCGGCCGCTGCCGCCCCGTCGGCGGAGTCCGTGGATGCGGTGGCCGACGAAACCGCCGCGGCCGGACCTGCGAAGAAGGCGGCAGCCAAGAAGACGGCTGCCAAGAAGACCGCCGTGAAGAAGACGGCTGCCAAGAAGACCGCAACGAAGAAGTCCGGAAAGCAGGACGACGATCTCCTCGACGACGAGGCCGTCGAGGACGTCAAGGTCGGCAAGGGCGAGGACGAGGAGGGCGAGGGCGAGAACAAGGGCTTCGTCCTCTCCGACGACGACGAGGACGACGCCCCCGCGCAGCAGGTCGCCGTCGCCGGTGCCACCGCCGACCCGGTGAAGGACTACCTGAAGCAGATCGGCAAGGTTCCCCTCCTCAACGCCGAGCAGGAGGTCGAGCTCGCCAAGCGCATCGAGGCGGGTCTGTTCGCCGAGGACAAGCTTGCGAACTCCGACAAGCTCGCGCCGAAGCTCAAGCGCGAGCTGGAGATCATCGCCGAGGACGGCCGCCGGGCCAAGAACCACCTTCTGGAGGCCAACCTCCGACTGGTGGTTTCGCTGGCCAAGCGCTACACCGGCCGGGGCATGCTCTTCCTGGACCTGATCCAGGAGGGAAACCTCGGTCTGATTCGCGCGGTCGAGAAGTTCGACTACACCAAGGGTTACAAGTTCTCCACCTACGCCACCTGGTGGATCCGTCAGGCGATCACCCGCGCCATGGCCGACCAGGCCCGCACCATCCGCATCCCGGTGCACATGGTCGAGGTCATCAACAAGCTCGCCCGTGTGCAGCGCCAGATGCTCCAGGACCTGGGACGCGAGCCCACGCCGGAGGAGCTGGCCAAGGAACTCGACATGACCCCCGAGAAGGTCATCGAGGTCCAGAAGTACGGTCGTGAGCCGATCTCCCTCCACACCCCGTTGGGTGAGGACGGGGACAGCGAGTTCGGTGACCTGATCGAGGACTCCGAGGCAGTGGTCCCGGCCGACGCGGTCAGCTTCACGCTCCTCCAGGAGCAGCTGCACTCGGTGCTCGATACGCTCTCCGAGCGCGAGGCGGGCGTGGTCTCGATGCGCTTCGGTCTCACCGACGGACAGCCGAAGACACTGGACGAGATCGGCAAGGTCTACGGCGTCACGCGTGAGCGCATCCGCCAGATCGAGTCGAAGACCATGTCGAAGCTGCGCCACCCGTCGCGTTCGCAGGTGCTGCGCGACTACCTCGACTAGATCGAGAGAGTTCACGGGCCGAGGGCCCGGATCCCATGGAGGATCCGGGCCATCGGCCTATCTGCGGGTGCGGCCGACGGCGAGCGGGGTGACTCTGGGTGAGAACAGTTCGTCACAGAGTCAGGAGTGCGCATGTTCCGTATCGCCTTCCGTGCGCTGGCGGGGGTCTTCGGCCTGGTTGGCGCTGCTGCTGCGATACCGCTCGGATCTGCCGCTCCGGCTGTCGCGGACAGCATTGTCATCGGTGGTCGGCCCGCACACGTCAAGGACAGTCCGTGGGTTGTGGCGCTGGCCAGTCGCGACCGGTTCGGGGACACGCGCGCCGGGCAGTTCTGCGGCGGTGTCGTGGTGGCGCCGAAGAAGGTGCTGACAGCTGCGCACTGCCTGAGCCGTGAGGCGCTCGGTGTCGATGTGGACAGGGTCCGCGATCTGCGGGTCATTTCCGGCCGGGACGCGCTGCGCGGGACGGGGGGACATGAGACACCGGTGCGGGAGACATGGAGCAATCCGGACTTCGACCCCGACACGGACGCGGGAGACCTGGCCGTGCTCACTCTGGCCGACGCGCTGCCTGTGCAGAGCGTGATCCCGATGGCCGAGTCCGGTGATGCGGCATACGAGACGGGAACCGGCGCCGTCGTCTACGGCTGGGGTGACACAACGGGAGACGGGGACTACGCGTCGTCACTCCGCTCTGCCGAAGTGAGCGTCTTGTCGGACAGCCTCTGTGAACAGGCGTACCCGGGCGGCAGTCAGGGCACGTACGACGCCTCGGTGATGCTCTGCGCGGGCGGACTGCTGGACGGGCACGACGCATGCCAGGGCGACAGCGGAGGGCCGCTGGTGGCTCGTGGGCGACTCATCGGGCTGGTGTCCTGGGGGAACGGCTGTGCGCTCTCCGGGAGCCCCGGGGTGTACACGCGGATCTCCGCCGCGATCGGCTGGATGCCGGCCGGGTAGCCGACCGGGCGGCAGATCACATGGCGAGAACGGGCGGCTTCCGGGGAGGAAGCCGCCCGTCGTCAGGTCTGGGACCCGACCCTGGCTCGTCGTGGATGCGAGGTGTCAGTGTTCCTCTTCGGCGGCCTGGGCCTGCACGGCGGTCAGCCGGTCCGTCTCATCCTGTATTTCCGCGGCGATCTTCTTGAGTTCCGGCTCGAACTTGCGACCGTGGTGGGCGCAGAAGAGCAGCTCACCGCCGCTGATCAGGACGACGCGCAGGTAGGCCTGGGCGCCACAGCGGTCGCAGCGGTCTGCTGCGGTCAGCGGGCTCGCGGGGGTCAGAACAGTAGTCACGTCGCCTCTTCTCTAGCTCGACGAGCTGTCGTACCAGGGTCAACATCCAACCAGGCCGAAAACGTTCCCGCTCGTGGCTTTTTCTTTGAAACTTCTTCTCAAAATGGCTGTCTGTTGCCGTTTGGCGGCGAATGTGCCGTATTGCGTAGCACTACGGTTTCGCGTTGCTTGTCTTGGTGGATCGATCCTCCCGGCCGGCTTGCCGGTTTGTTCATGAGGACGTGCCCGGAGCCTAAATGGTTCATGCCTGGAAGGGAACGTGATGTGCACGTCACTCCGGCGAGAGATCGAACGTGTATACGAGGCTGGACTAGTGTGGAGGTTGTCGGAGGGTGGTGCTACAACCGCTCTACCAGGCCTCGGTACCCTCTCAGCGGTGACCGGAGCCGAGCCCGTCACCCACTGGGGCCCCCATTGAAATTCAGCGAGGAGCGAACCGCGTGACCGCCGATACGTCCGTGCCGTCCACTGCGATGCTCACCGGAGCAGACCGAGACGGTTCCAACTACACCGCGCGGCATCTGCTCGTACTCGAGGGGCTCGAAGCGGTTCGCAAGCGCCCCGGGATGTACATCGGGTCCACCGACAGCCGTGGCCTCATGCACTGCCTCTGGGAGATCATCGACAACTCGGTGGACGAGGCCCTGGGCGGTTACTGCGATCGCATCGAGGTCATCCTCCACGACGACAATTCCGTGGAGGTCCGGGACAACGGCCGAGGCATCCCCGTCGACGTCGAACCGAAGACGGGTCTGTCCGGGGTCGAGGTCGTGATGACCAAACTGCACGCCGGTGGAAAGTTCGGCGGCGGCTCGTACGCGGCCTCCGGCGGTCTGCACGGCGTCGGCGCCTCCGTGGTCAACGCGCTCTCCGCCCGACTCGACGTCGAGGTCGACCGCAACAGCGCGACCCACTCCATCAGCTTCCGGCGGGGTGTCCCGGGGATCTTCACCGAGCAGGGGCCGGAAAGCCCGTTCGACCCGGCCAACGGTCTGCGCAAGGGCAAGCGTGTGCCCAAGACGCGCACCGGCACCAGGGTGCGCTACTGGGCGGACCGGCAGATCTTCCTCAAGGACGCCAAGCTCGATCTGGAGACGCTCTACCAGCGGGCGCGGCAGACCGCCTTCCTCGTCCCCGGTCTCACGATCGTCGTCCGCGACGAACGCGGTGCCGAGGACGGTGGCAAGGCCGAGGAGACCTTCCGTTTCGACGGCGGGATCAGTGAATTCTGTGAGTACCTCGCCCAGGACAAGGCGGTGTGCGACGTCCTGAGGCTGAGCGGGCACGGCACGTTCAAGGAGACCGTGCCGGTCCTCGACGAGCGCGGTCACATGACGGCGACCGAGGTCACCCGCGAACTCGCCGTCGATGTCGCCCTGCGCTGGGGTACCGGTTACGACACCACCCTCAAGTCCTTCGTCAACATCATCGCCACCCCCAAGGGCGGCACCCATGTGACCGGATTCGAACGCTCCGTGACCAAGACGGTCAACGAAGCGCTGCGCGCCGCCAAGCTGCTCCGCGTCGCCGAGGACGACGTCGTCAAGGACGATGCGCTGGAGGGCCTCACCGCGGTCGTCACCGTGCGGCTCGCGGAGCCGCAGTTCGAGGGGCAGACGAAGGAGGTGCTCGGCACCTCGGCGGCCAACCGGATCGTCGCCAACGTGGTGGCGAAGGAGCTCAAGGCGTTCCTGACCTCGACGAAGCGCGATGCCAAGGCCCAGGCCAGGGCGGTCCTGGAGAAGGTCGTGGCGGCGGCTCGCACCCGCATCGCGGCCCGTCAGCACAAGGACGCACAGCGCCGCAAGACAGCGCTGGAGTCCTCCTCGTTGCCCGCCAAGCTCGCCGACTGCCGCAGCGACGACGTGGACCGCAGCGAACTCTTCATCGTCGAGGGCGACTCCGCGCTCGGGACGGCCAAGCTGGCCCGGAACAGCGAGTTCCAGGCCCTGCTGCCGATCCGGGGCAAGATCCTCAACGTCCAGAAGGCATCCGTCTCGGACATGCTGAAGAACGCCGAGTGCGGCGCGATCATCCAGGTCATAGGGGCAGGGTCGGGACGGACCTTCGACATCGACGCCGCCCGCTACGGGAAGATCGTGCTGCTGGTTGACGCCGATGTCGACGGCGCACACATCCGCACGCTGCTGCTGACGCTGTTCCAGCGCTACATGCGGCCCATGGTCGAGGCCGGACGCGTCTTTGCCGCTGTGCCCCCGCTGCACCGGATCGAGCTGGTCCAGCCCAAGAAGGGCCAGGACAAGTACATCTACACGTACTCCGACGGAGAGCTGCGCCAGCGGCTGCTGGAGCTGCAGCGCAAGAACATCCGCTACAAGGACTCGATCCAGCGCTACAAGGGTCTGGGTGAGATGGACGCGGATCAGCTGGCGGACACCACGATGGATCCTCGGCACCGCACCCTGCGGCGGATCAACATCGGCGACCTGGAAGCAGCCGAGCAGGTATTCGATCTGCTGATGGGCAACGAAGTGGCGCCGCGCAAGGAGTTCATCACCAGCTCCGCCGCCACCCTGGACCGCTCGCGCATCGACGCGTGAGGGCTGCCGTCCCCGCCCGAGGGCGGGGACGGCTGTACCGCCCGGGATCGCCCTCCCCCCTGAGCCGATCTCCTGACCCGGCCGTTCGACATGCACATGTTTCGAGGATGCGCACGGACACCCGGGGCACGCTTCACCTGAAGAGGTGAAGGCGGGTCAATGAATGCCCTCGGACCTTCCTGATCTGCTCATTCTTGGTGCGCGGCCGAAGTGGTCCGTGGACGAGGAGAGTTGTTCGGTGGAGAAGGAATCAGGGGGAGGGGTCGCAGCGGTGCGACTCGACGACCCGTGGGACGAGGCGCTGCCCCCCGGGTGGGACGAATCGGACGGGACGCGGAGCCTCTCTGGCGTCGGTCCCATCGGAACCGCTGACCCGCAGCGCGGTCACGGAGCGGCCGACATCTATCGGGAGGTGCAGCGCAGTGCGGCTTTTCAGGAAGTGCGCCGCCGGTACCGGCGGTTCGTCATTCCTGCCACCATCGCCTTCCTCGCCTGGTATCTCGCCTACGTCGTAGCGGCGATCACCGCACCGGGGCTGATGGGCCGTCCAGTGGCCGGAGCGATCAATGTCGCCATGGTCGCCGGGCTCGGACAGTTCCTCACGACGTTCCTCCTCACCGGGGCGTACGCGCGTCACGCACGGCTGCGCAGGGACCGGGCCGCTCTCGAACTGCGCTGGGATACCCAGGAGATGACGCGGGGGATCGGCTGTTGAACGGGAACCACCAGCCCCTGGCGCTCGTGCTGTTCAGCGTCTTCGTCGCGGTGACGCTGGTCATCACCACCTGGGTGAGCCGTCACCGGCGCGGCTCGGCCGAGGAGTTCTACGCAGGCGGTCGCCTGTTCTCTCCCATGGAGAACGGGTTCGCCATGGCCGGCGACTACATGTCGGCCGCATCCTTCCTCGGCATTTCCGGTCTGATCGCCCTCTTCGGGTACGACGGCATGCTCTACTCGGTGGGTTTCCTCGTCGCCTGGCTCGTCGTCCTGCTGCTGGTCGCCGAACTGGTCCGAAATTGCGGCCGGTTCACGCTTGCCGACGTGGTCGCGGCGCGGATGGCGCAGCGCCCGGTCCGGATTGCCGCCGGCACCTCGTCCGTCACGGTCTCCGTGCTCTACCTGGTCGCACAGATGGTGGGCGCGGGCAGCCTGGTGGCCCTGCTCCTGGGTGGTACGAGCGGTTCCGCCCGTTCCTGGACCGTCATCGGTGTCGGCGCGCTCATGGTGATCTACGTGTCGTTCGGCGGAATGCGCGCCACCACCTGGATCCAGATCGTCAAGGCCGTCCTGCTGCTGGCGGGGGCGGCGGTGCTCACGGTGCTCGTCCTGGTCCACTTCCACGGCAACCTCAATGCCCTGCTCACCTCCGCCGCCGAACGCAGCGGGCACGGTGGCCGGTTCCTCGCACCCGGTCTCCGGTACGGCGGATCCTGGACGGCGCGCATCGACTTCATCAGCCTGGGCCTGGCCCTGGTGCTCGGCACGGCGGGGCTCCCGCACATCCTGTCGCGGTTCTACACCGTGCCCACGGCCGGTGCGGCCCGCCGTTCGGTCGTCTGGTCCATCGGGCTCATCGGCAGCTTCTACCTGATGACGATCGCGCTGGGATTCGGTGCGGCGGCACTGGTCGGCTCGGCGGAGGTACGGGCGTCGAATCCCGCGGGGAACACGGCGGTTCCGCTGCTGGCCCTCGCCCTCGGTGGTGGCGAGGGATCCACCGGGGGGACGATTCTGTTCGCGGTGGTCGCCGCCGTCGCTTTCGCGACCATCCTGGCCGTCGTCGCGGGGATCACCCTGGCATCGTCCGCCTCAGTGGCCCACGACCTGTACGCCTCGCTGAGGCGTACGAATCCCAAGCAGTACAGCGAGGTCGCGGTGGCCCGGGTCGCAGCAGCCGGTATCGGGGCGGCCGCCATCGGGCTCGGTCTGATCGCCCAGGACCTGAACGTGGCGTTCCTGGTGGGACTGGCCTTCGCCGTCGCCGCTTCGGCTAATCTCCCGGTGCTGCTGTACTCCCTGTTCTGGCGGAACTTCACCACTCGGGGGGCCGTCTGGTCGGTGTATGGCGGGCTGATCCCCGCCGTCCTTCTCGTGCTGCTCTCACCGGTCGTCTCCGGCAGCCCCACCTCGCTCTTCCCCGATGTCGACTTCCAGCTCTTTCCCCTGGAGAATCCGGGTCTGGTCTCCATCCCGTTGGGCTTTGTAGCCGGCTGGGTGGGAACGGTCACCTCCACCGAGCCGGCCGACGCGGCCAAACACGCCGAGACCGAGGTCCGTGCGCTGACCGGGGCAGGGGCTGTCTAGTGCCGCAACAGGCAACGTTTGCCCCGGTGTGACGCCCGGCACGCCCTCTCGCCGCACCGGACGAAAGCCCACGTACGTCCAGTACGAGGACTTCCGGCCGGCACGCCGAGAGCTCGCACCGGACGCCGCTCCTTGACGGGCAAACGTTGCCTGCCGCGGCACTAGCCGCGCGTTCGTACCGTGCGGTCCGGATCTCGCAGGTCCGGCCGTCGGCCGTGGACCATCAAGCCGACGGTCCAACCGTGACGGGAGGCAGAGGCAGCGGTTGCGGGGGGCGGGGGCCCTCGTACTGGCCACTGGGGCGGAGGCGCAGCGGACGTTCCCCGTACTCCTCCAGCGCGTGCGCGATCCAGCCCGCCGTGCGCGCCACCGCGAACACCGTTTCGCCTGCCTCCGCGGCCATGCCGGAGGAGACCGAGAGCGCGGCGAGCGCCAGGTCGACATTGGCATGCAGGGGAGTGTGCCGGGCTGTCGTGGTGACCACGTCGCGTGCCGCGGCGAGCGCGGAAGCCGCCTGGGGAACCTCTGCGAGCAGGGCGAACAGCGCCTGTGCCCGCGGGTCCTCGGAGGCGTAGAGGCGGTGGCCCAGGCCCGGGATCCGGTGTCCGGCCCGAAGGCGGTCCGCGACCACCGGTGCGGCGCTGCCCCGCTCCAGGACCTCGGCCAGCATCCGGTGCGCCAGGCCGCTCGCTGCCCCGTGGAGTGGCCCCTCCAGGACTCCGAGCCCCGCGGAGACCACCGCGTACGGGTGGGCATGGGCGGATGCGGCGACCCGGGCGGCCAGTGTCGAGGCTGCGAGATCGTGGTCGATCAGCAGAGCGAGGGCGGTGTCCAGTACGGCGATTGATGGCTCTTCGGCCGGGCAGGCGGTGAGTTTCGGCCAGAGTTGCCGCGCCAGCGTGGCCCCCTTCCCGCCCGTCTCCTTCGCGGATCCGTTCCCGGACGAAGGCGAGCCGGCTGCTGGGGGGAGTGCGCCGACCAGGGTCGGAATCAGACTCCGTGCGCCGGCGAGCACGGCCTCGCGCGAGAGGTCGAAGCGGAGCGGATCGGTGGTGGACGCGGCGACCACGGCCACCCGCAACCGGTCCGTCGAGCCGCAGTGTGCGGGCAGCGCGTCGACCGCTCGGCGTGCCGCGGCCAGCGCTTCGCCGGGTGCGGAGAAGCGGATGCCGGGCCGCAGTTCGCCGGTCCAGAGCCATTCGGCGACCTCTTCGTAGCCGTACTGCCCGGCCAATGCGGTCGCGTCGACGCCATGGAAGTAGTAACGATCGCTCTCGATGAGCGTGATGCCGGTACGGAAGAGCAGATCACCGGTGGCAGGGGAGGATGCGCGGCGGCCCGAGCGCCGGGCCAGCGCATCGACCTCCGCGGCGTCGAACGTGCTGCCGCGTCCGCCAGGGGCACGCCTGCTGCTCAGCTGGCCCCTGCTGACATAGGCATACACCGTCTCGGGCTTCACACCGAGACGTTCAGCCGTCTCCCGGGTGCTCAGCCGCTCCGGGGTGGCGCCGGGACCCTCGCCGGGCGCTGCTTGATCCTTCATGTCGCAACCGTATCTATATTGATTCAATCAACATTGACAGCATTGAAGTCAATCATAGATGGTCTGGTCAATGTTGATGTGATCCAAGGATGCTCTGGAACGCATCAGGGATGCTCACGGATGCTCACGGAGGAAGAGATGCCGACCATGACCGATGACACCTCGCTCGACGTACCTCGGGGGCTTGCGGGAGTCGTCGTCACCGACACAGCCATCGGCGACGTCCGTGGGCGCGAGGGCTTCTACCACTACCGGCAGTACTCGGCGGTCGAACTGGCGCAGACGCGCAGCTTCGAGGACGTCTGGTACCTGATGGTCGAGGGCACGCTGCCCGATGCCGTGGCCCGAGCCGAGTTCGCCGCCCGCACTGCCGCACTGCGCCGACTGCCCGCGGAAGTCCGCGATGCCCTGCCCGCCATAGCCCGCGCGGGGGCGGTGTCCGGGCCCCTGGCCGGTCTGCGCACCGCACTCTCGCTGCTCGGCGCCTCGGCCGGCTTCCGGCCGGTGTACGACATCGACACCGTCCAGCGCCGCAGCGACGCCCTGGTCGCCTGCGCCGCCGTCCCCACCGTGCTCACGGCGCTGCACCGGCTCGGTCAGGGGAGGGAACCGGTCGAGCCGCGCGACGATCTGCCCTACGTGGCCAACTACCTCTACATGCTCACCGGTTCCGTGCCGGACGCCGCCCGTGTCAGGGCAGTGGAGCAGTATCTGATCTCCACCGTCGACCACGGCTTCAACGCCTCGACCTTCACCGGGCGCGTCGTCGCCTCCACCGGCGCCGACGTCGCGGCCTGTCTGGTGGCGGCCGTCGGCGCGCTCTCCGGGCCGTTGCACGGCGGGGCGCCCAGCCGCGCCCTCGACACCCTGGACGCGATCGGCACCCCGGACCGCATCGACGGCTGGATCCGCGAACGGGTGCTCGCGGGTGAGCGGATCATGGGCTTCGGACACCCCGTCTACCGCACCGAGGACCCCCGCTCACGCATGCTGCGGGGCATCGCCCTGAGCTTCGGTGGCCCGCTCGTCGATTTCGCCGTCGAAGTGGAGCGCCAGGTCGAGTCGATCCTCGCCGAGCTCAAGCCGGGCCGCGAACTGCATACCAACGTGGAGTTCTACGCCGGAGTCGTCATGGAACTCTGCGGGCTGCCGCGCGAGATGTTCACCCCGACGTTCTGCGCGGCGCGGGTGGTCGGCTGGAGCGCCAATATCCTGGAGCAGGCGGAGGACTCGAAGATCATCCGCCCCGCGGCCCGTTACGTCGGTACGCCCCCGCCGCAGCCGGTCCCGGCGCCCTGACGCCCCCGAGGAAGGTTCCCGTTGAACCCGTCGTCCCCGCCCCGCAAGAAGCAGATCCCGGTCGTCGTCCTTGCGGGGTTCCTGGGATCCGGCAAGACGACACTGCTCAACCACCTTCTGCGCAACCGTGCCGGAAACCGGATCGGTGTGATCGTCAACGACTTCGGCGCCATCGAGATCGATGCCATGACGGTCTCGGGACAGGTCGGCTCGACGGTCTCGCTGGGCAACGGATGCCTGTGCTGCGCGGTCGACGGGAGCGAACTCGACACCTTTCTGGACACACTGACCCGGCCCGCCGCCCGCCTCGACGTCATCGTCATCGAGGCCAGCGGACTGGCGGAACCGCAGGAGCTCGTGCGCATGCTCCTGGCCAGTGACAATCCGCACATCATGTACGGGGGACTGGTGGAGGTCGTCGATGCCGCGGAGTTCGACGCCACCCGACGACGCCACCCGGAGATCGACCGTCACCTCGCCGTCGCCGATCTTGTCGTGCTGAACAAGACGGACCGCGTCGGGGACGAGGAACGGACCCGTATCAGGGACGTCGTCGTCGCGGCAGGCATCCCGGGCGGCAGCGCGCCCGCTGTCGTCAGCACCTCCTACGGACGCATCGATCCCGAGCTGCTCTTCGACCCGGCGCTGCGGCCGGACGGTGAGGAGAAGGCTCGCCAGCTCACCTTCGAGGACCTGCTCCTGGCGGAGCGGGCCGAGGAGGAGGCCCACGCCGGAGACGACCACCATCTGCATGCCGCGTACGAGAGCGTGTCCTTCGTCTCGGACATCCCGATGGACCCACGCCGTTTGATGGATTTCCTCGACTCCAGGCCGCAGGGTCTCTACCGGATCAAGGGGTTCGTCGACTTCGGCAGGGGCGACCACGGCAACAAGTACCTGCTGCACGCGGTCGGCAGGTTCCTGCGGTTCACCCCGCAGCCGTGGACACGTGAGGAGCCACGCCTCACCCAGGTGGTGCTGATCGGCTCGGGCACCGACCCGGCGCGGTTGCGCAAGGAGCTGGCGGGCTGCCGGGAGAGCGACGCACGGGCCTCCGACACGACGCAGGACGCCGCACATGAACGAAGCATGTGGGGCGTCCTGCGGTACGTACAGCAGCGTGACGACGAGGCGTAGCGGCAGGCCGCCCGGCGCCCGGCCGAGCGACTACACCGGTCCCGCGACCACCGCGACCGGCTTGGCCAGCGGGGTCCCCGAACCGTCGCGCCGCGGGTCGGGTTCCGGCAGTTCGGCCGGGGTGCCGTTCTTCTGTGCGGCCCGGGCCGGCGTCGCGCCCGCCCAGCCGAACACCAGAACGTCCTCGCCCTTGAGGAACCGCTGACAGCGCACCCCACCGGTGGCCCGCCCCTTGCGCGGATACTGGTCGAACGGAGTGAGCTTGCAGGTCAGCACCGAGTCGTCCAGCGTGCCGTGCGAGCCCGCCACCGTGAACACCGCGGCATCCGCCGCCGGATCCACCGCGGTGAACGAGATCACCTCGGCGTCCGCCGCGAGCTTGATCCCCGCCATGCCGCCCGCGGGCCGGCCCTGAGGCCGTACCTGGGCCGCCGGGTAGCGCAGCAGCTGTGCGTCCGACGTGATGAAGACCAGGTCCTCCTCGCCCGTCCGCAGTTCGGTGGCGCCGACGATCCGGTCACCGTCCTTGAGCGTGATGACCTCCAACTCGTCCTTGTTGGACGGGTAGTCGGGCACCACACGCTTGACGACGCCCTGAAGGGTGCCGATCGCCAGGCCGGGGGAGGACTCGTCGAGCGTGGTGAGGCAGACGACCTCTTCGTCGCTCCCCAGGGTGAGGAACTCCGAGACCATCGCACCGCCCGAGAGTTTGGGTGCCGCATGGGTGTCGGGCAGCTGCGGCAGATCGATCACCGAGAGCCGCAGCAGCCGTCCCGTGGAGGTCACCACGCCGATATCGCCACGGGCCGTCGCCGGCACGGCCGACACGATCACATCGTGCTTGGCACGCTTGGCGTCCTCGGCGAAGACGATCGGGTCGGCGGTGGCCGTACGGGCCAGCAGGCCGGTCGAGGACAGCAGCACCCGGCACGGGTCGTCCGCGACCTCCAGCGGCACCGAGGCGACCTGCGCGCCGGCCGACTCCAGCAGGACCGTACGCCGGTCGGTGCCGAACTTCTTGGCGACCGCGGCGAGTTCGGAAGAGACGAGCTTGCGCAGCTCGGTGTCCGACTCGAGGATGGCGGTGAGCTCGTCGATCTCGGCGTTGAGCCGGTCCCGCTCACTCTCCAGCTCGATCCGGTCGAACCGGGTCAGTCGGCGCAGCGGCGTGTCCAGGATGTACTGCGTCTGGGTCTCGCTGAGCGAGAAGTGCTCGATGAGCCGCTCCTTCGCCTGCGCGGAGTTGTCACTGGACCGGATGAGCCGGATGACCTCGTCGATGTCGATCAGCGCGACGAGCAGGCCCTCGACCAGATGCAACCGGTCGCGACGCTTGCCCCGGCGGAACTCGCTGCGCCGGCGCACCACGTCGAAGCGGTGGTCGAGATAGACCTCCAGGAGCTCCTTGAGCCCCAGCGTGAGCGGCTGCCCGTCGACCAGTGCGACGTTGTTGATGCCGAAGGAGTCCTCCATCGGCGTCAGCTTGTAGAGCTGCTCCAGCACGGCCTCCGGCACGAAGCCGTTCTTGACCTCGATGACCAGGCGCAGGCCGTGCTCGCGGTCGGTCAGGTCCTTCACGTCCGCGATGCCCTGGAGCTTCTTGGCCGAGACCAGGTCCTTTATCTTGGAGATCACCTTCTCCGGGCCGACCGTGAAGGGCAGCTCGGTGACGACCAGACCCTTGCGGCGTGCCGTGACGTTCTCCACGGAGACAGTGGCACGGATCTTGAACGTGCCGCGTCCGCCGGCGTACGCGTCCTTGATACCGCCCAGGCCCACGATCCGCCCGCCCGTCGGCAGGTCGGGGCCGGGGACGAACCGCATCAGGGTCTCCAGGTCCGCACCCGGATGCTTGATCAGGTGGCGAGCGGCGGCGATGACCTCGCCCAGGTTGTGCGGCGGCATATTGGTCGCCATGCCGACAGCGATCCCGGACGCGCCGTTGACCAGGAGGTTCGGGTACGCGGCCGGAAGAACGGTCGGTTCCTCCTCCTGGCCGTCGTAGTTCGACTGGAAGGCGACGGTGTCCTCGTCGATCGACTCCGTCATCAGCGACGTCGCGTCGGCCATCCGGCACTCCGTGTACCGCATGGCGGCCGGCGGGTCGTCGTTGCCGAGCGAGCCGAAGTTGCCGTGGCCGTCGACCAGGGGGAGCCTCATGGAGAACGGCTGCGCCAGACGGACCAGCGCGTCGTAGATCGACGCGTCGCCGTGCGGGTGCAGCTTGCCCATGACTTCGCCGACGACGCGGGCACACTTCACATAGCCGCGTTCGGGGCGCAGACCCATTTCGTTCATCTGGTACACGATGCGGCGGTGCACCGGCTTCATGCCGTCACGAGCGTCCGGCAGGGCCCGGGAGTAGATCACCGAGTACGCGTACTCAAGGAAGGAGCCCTGCATCTCGTCGACGACGTCGATGTCGAGGATCCTCTCCTCGAAGTCGTCCGGCGGCGGGGTCTTCGTGCTGCGGCGGGCCATCGCTGCTGCGACTCCTTCACGGATTCTGTTCGGGCAACCTCAGGTTCTGACGCGGACCATTGTGGACCTCCGCACTGACAGCGCCGACCTCGACCCGTCCCAAGGGCCGCTCCGGCCCCTGCCGGGGCGGCTCCGTGACCCGTTCCACGGCGGGTGTGCCCCTCTTTCACGCGAACTTCCGCGGTATGGGAACTTCGGCAGGTGTCTGTGCGCTTGCCTACAGTGGCAGGTCTCGCAGGAAATTCAGTATCGCGATCGAAGGGACGTACATGCCCATGGGTCACACGGCCACAGCCCAGGCCGGCTCCGGCGGCTTGACAGCGACCGAGCACCGTCTGGCCAATGGCCTGCGCGTGGTGCTCTCCGAGGACCATCTGACCCCGGTTGCCGCGGTCTGCCTCTGGTACGACGTCGGCTCGCGTCACGAGGTCGAGGGACGCACCGGACTGGCTCACCTCTTCGAGCACCTGATGTTCCAGGGCTCCGGCCAGGTCAAGGGGAACGGACACTTCGAGCTGGTCCAGGGCGCCGGTGGTTCGCTCAACGGCACCACCAGCTTCGAGCGCACCAACTACTTCGAGACGATGCCCGCCCACCAGCTGGAGCTGGCTCTCTGGCTCGAGGCCGACCGGATGGGCTCGCTGCTCGCCGCGCTCGACGAGGAGTCGATGGAGAACCAGCGCGACGTCGTCAAGAACGAGCGTCGTCAGCGCTACGACAACGTCCCCTACGGCACGGCGTTCGAGAAGCTGACGGCACTGGCCTACCCCGAGGGCCACCCGTACCACCACACACCGATCGGCTCGATGGCGGACCTGGACGCCGCGACCCTCGAGGACGCCCGCGCCTTCTTCCGGACCTACTACGCCCCCAACAACGCTGTGCTCTCGGTCGTCGGCGACATCGACCCCGTAGAGACCCTCGCCTGGATCGAGAAGTACTTCGGTTCCATCCCGTCCCACGACGGCAAGCAGCCGCCGCGCGACGGCACGCTCCCCGAGACCATCGGCGAGCAGCTGCGCGAAGAGGTGCGCGAGGAGGTTCCGGCGCGGGCGCTCATGGCCGCCTACCGGCTGCCGCACGACGGCACCCGCGCGTGCGACGCGGCGGATCTCGCGCTGACCGTGCTCGGTGGAGGCGAGTCCTCGCGGCTGCACAACCGCCTGGTCCGCCGTGACCGTACGGCCGTGGCGGCCGGGTTCGGGCTGCTGCGACTGGCGGGCGCTCCCTCGCTCGGCTGGCTGGACGTGAAGACGTCCGGCGGCGTCGAGGTGCCGCAGATCGAGGCCGCGGTCGACGAGGAGCTTGCCCGGTTCGCCGCCGAGGGCCCCACGCCCGAGGAAATGGAGCGTGCGCAGGCCCAGTTGGAGCGTGAGTGGCTGGACCGGTTGGGTACGGTCGCGGGACGCGCGGACGAACTCTGCCGGTACGCCGTGCTCTTCGGCGACCCGCAGCTTGCCCTGACCGCCGTCCAGCGGGTGCTCGACGTCACCGCGGAGGAGGTCCAGGCGGTCGCCAAGGCCCAGCTGCGCCCCGACAACCGGGCGGTGCTGGTCTACGAGCCGGTCGAGTCGGCCGAGCCCGCGGACGAAGCGGACACCGACGAGACCGACGCCGACGACACCGACACGCACGAAGGGGCGGACCAGTGACCGACGCTGCCGCGACTGGAGTTTCCATGCAGTACCACCCGCAGCCGGCCCCCGGCGTCGCCCGCCCCTGGGACTTTCCCGCGCCCGAGCGCGGGTCCCTGCCCAACGGCCTCACGGTGCTGCGCTGCCACCGGCCCGGCCAGCAGGTCGTCGCTGTCGAGATCTTCCTCGACGCCCCGCTGGACGCCGAGCCCGAGGGGCTCGACGGCGTGGCCACGATCATGTCCCGGGCCCTGTCCGAAGGCACCGACAAGCACACCGCCGAAGAGTTCGCCGCCGAGCTGGAGCGCTGCGGCGCCACTCTCGACGCACACGCGGACCACCCGGGCATCCGGGTCTCCCTGGAGGTCCCGGCCTCCCGGCTGGCCAAGGCGCTCGCTCTGGTCGCCGAGGCGCTGCGGGCGCCCGCCTTCGACGAGAGCGAGATCGAACGCCTGGTGCACAACAGGCTCGACGAGATCCCGCACGAGCTGGCCAACCCGGCCCGGCGCGCCGCCAAGCAGCTCTCCAAGGAGCTCTTCCCGGCCGCGGCGCGGATGTCGCGTCCCCGGCAGGGCACCGAGGAGACGGTGGAGCGGATCGACTCGGCGGCCGTGCGTGCCTTCTTCGACGCCCACGTCCGGCCCTCCACGGCCACCGCCGTGGTCGTGGGTGATTTCACCGGCATCGACCTGGACGCCCTGCTCGCCGACACCCTCGGCGAATGGTCGGGAGACTCCGCGGAACCCCGTCCCGCCCCGCCGATCACCGCCGACGACACCGGCCGGGTGGTCATCGTCGACCGTCCGGGCGCGGTGCAGACGCAACTGCTGATCGGCCGGATCGGCGCCGACCGCCACGACAGCGTGTGGCCGGCCCAGGTGCTGGGCACGTACTGCCTGGGCGGAACGCTCACCTCCCGGCTGGACCGGGTGCTGCGCGAGGAGAAGGGCTATACCTACGGCGTACGGGCCTTCGCCCAGGTGCTGCGCTCGTCGGCCCCGGACTCCGCCTCGGGGGCCACCGGAGCCTCGATGCTCGCCATCAGCGGATCGGTGGACACGGAGTCCACGGGACCGGCGCTGGAGGACCTGTGGACGGTCCTGCGGACCCTGGCGGCCGAGGGGCTGACCGATGAGGAGCGCGAGATCGCCGTGCAGAACCTCGTGGGGGTCGCACCGCTGAAGTTCGAGACGGCGGCATCGGTCGCGGGAACCCTCGCCGACCAGGTCCAGCAGCACCTCCCGGACGACTACCAGGCGCACTTGTACGCCCGGCTCGCGGAGACCGGCACGGTCGAGGCGACCGCGGCGGTGGTCAACGCCTTCCCGGTCGACCGGCTGGTCACGATCCTCGTCGGTGACGCGGCACAGATCGAGGAGCGGGTCCGGGCCCTGGGCATCGGAGAGGTGTCGGTGGTCACCGGCTGACGGGCGGATCCCCTGGTCGTGATCGCACCCGCCCGGTCCGGACCACCGGTCGGCCCGTGGCGGGTGACGGCCGGCCGACCGCGCAGCTGCCAGCGACGGCCGGCCGCGGGTGACGGTTCGTCGGTCGACCGCCACGCCCGGCCGGTCAACGGCCGGACACGGGCGCCCCCACCGTGGCGGTCGGTCGACCGGTGCCTCGACCCGTCACGCACGGACCCGGCGCACGGACCTGGCGAGGCACGAGGAAGACCCCTGCGGCAGGCGACGCGTAGGGATCTTCCGCATGTCCGTTTTGATGGGGAGGATGACTGTCTGCCCTGTGGCGTGCGCTACAAAGCGGCGTGTCCGTTTGGTGAACGAAAGTGGCCGCCCTTAGCGTCGGCCCGGCTGTCCGTCACTCGTATGCCGCATCCGTGACGTACCGGGCAGTCATCGCCGAGTCCCCGTCAGGCGCGAGCCTGGGGAGCCGGGGACCCATGCAGTCCCTGGGGTGAATCGGATGCCGGGCCTCGGTGAGGCCGTGGCGTCCGTAGGAGACCTTCCTGCTCCGAACCCGTCAGCTAACCCGGTAGGCGAGAAGGAGGGAAAGGACCAGCCGCTTCAATGGCGTTCACCCGTGCCACCGGGAAGCACCGTGCCCCGAGCCGACTGACGAGCAGGAGCGCGAGGGTCGTCGGAATCGCGGCCCTGGCCACCACCGGCGTCCTCGGCGGTACGGCCGCTCCGGCTCTCGCTGCGGACTCCTCCGCCGCTGAGACCGGTCTGAGCCAGGTCCTGGCCGTCGACAGCACCCTCGCCGAGCAGATCGAGGCCCAGGCCGACGCGCAGCAGCGCCAGGCCGACGCCGAGGCGAAGAAGAAGGCCGAGGCGGATGCGAAGCGTGCGGCCCAGGCGCGAGCCGAGAAGGCCCGCGCTGCCCGGTCCGCCGAGCGCGCCCGCCTGAACGCCTTCCGGCTCCCGGTCGCCGGTTCGTACGTCACCACCGGATACCGGACCGGTGGCGCGCTCTGGTCCTCCGGCAGGCACTCCGGCATCGACTTCCACGCCGCCTACGGCAGCTCCGTCGTCGCCGTCGGTGCCGGCACGGTCGTCGAGGCCGGCTGGGGCGGCGCGTACGGCAACAACATCGTGCTCCGGATGACGGACGGCACGTACACGCAGTACGGCCACCTCTCCTCGATCGGCGTCTTCGTCGGCCAGCGCGTCGGTGCGGGTCAGCGGATCGGCTTCTCCGGCTCGACCGGCAACTCCACCGGACCGCACCTCCACTTCGAGGCGCGCACCACGCCGTCGTACGGCTCCGACCTGAACCCCATCGCCTACCTGCGTGCCCGCGGCGTCAACGTCTGACCTCCTGCCGGCGCGCCCTGCGCGGTATCTCCTTCGAAGGCCCCCTACGACGGGGCCTTCGTCGTATCCGCTGTTGGCACCTGTCCTCGACGGGTCCCAGGACCTGCCCCGCGGCCAAAAGATATTCATGAATTTCTTCCCGGCATCGGAAATGCGGCCGCATTGCAATAGAGTCGCAGGACAGACGTCGGTCGGCCGCGTTGCGCGGGGATTAAGGGGGAGGTTCGGACATGCGCATTCCTGCGCATTCGGTATGCACGGCAATCCGTGACGACATCGTCTCCGGTGTCTTCGAACGCGGCAGCCGGCTCACCGAGGAGGTACTGGCGCGTCGTTACGGGGTCTCCCGTGTCCCGGTGCGGGAAGCGTTGCGCACCCTGGAGTCGGAAGGGTTCGTGGTCACCCGCAGGCATGCGGGCGCCTGCGTCGCCGAGCCCACGGAGCAGGAGGCCGCCGATCTCCTGGAGGTCCGGATGCTGCTGGAGCCGCTGGGTGCGGCACGCGCCGCTCATCGGCGCACCGAGGCGCATCTCAAGGTGCTGCGTGGCCTGGTCAGGCTGGGGCAGGAGCGGGCCAGGCGGGGCGAGGGGGAGGATCTGCGCTCCCTGGGTGGCTGGTTCCACGAGACATTGGCGCAGGCGTCCGGCAGCCCCGGCCTGATCGCGCTGCTCACCCAGCTGAGGCACAAGACCACGTGGATGTACACCGTGGAGCAGCCGGTCCGCCCGGTGGATTCCTGGGCCGAGCACGGAGCCATCGTCGACGCGGTGGTGCGGGGCGACGCGGAACGGGCCAGGGCGCTGGCCATGCAGCACGCCGAACGGGCCGTGGGCGCGCACCGTCTGCGCCGCACGGACCGGCCGGGGCGCAGGCCCGATTCCTCACGCACGGATCGAGTGAGAACTTCGCAACATGCAGTACACACCACGCGTGCTCGGTATTAACAATGACGCCGTATACAAAGAGACGCCCTTTCGTCGGGGCTTTCTTTGGGCTGCTCGAATTCGCTTCGGCCGATCCGGAACGGAAAAGCAAAAAGCCGCGACTCCGCATGGGATGTCGCGGCTTTCTCGCGCTGAAGGGCTCAGACGGTCTCCGGGAGCTCGTCGAGCCCCTCGGCGACCAGCTTGGCCAGGCGGTCCAGGGCGGCTTCGGCGTTCTCCGCCTCGGACGCGAGTATGATCTCCTCGCCGCCGTGCGCGCCGAGACCGAGGACCGCGAGCATGGAGGCGGCGTTCACCGGGTTTCCGTCGGCCTTCGAGACCGTCACGGGGATGCCGGAGGCCGTGGCGGCCCGGACGAAGATGGATGCGGGACGGGCGTGCAGGCCCTCGGCCCAACCGACGTTGACGCGGCGCTCAGCCATGGTTCTGCCCTTCGTGAATCAATGGTTGTCTAGACCAGTCTCTCATGTGGTACGTGATGCCCCGGTCGAGGCCGTACGCACCCGTGACCTGTGCCGGTCCGTCGATCGGCTCCCCCAGACTGCCCCGACCCCAAGCCCGCCGCGACCGCTGACGGAGCCGTAGTCTTTGGACATGCAGCCCTCGCCGGAGCAGAGTCCGCATCAGGTCTACCCCGACTACTGGGAAGCGGACGTGGTCCTCCGTGACGGCGGTACCGCCCGGATCAGACCCATCACCGCGGACGACGCCGAACGGTTGGTCAGCTTCTACGAGCAGGTCTCCGACGAGGCGAAGTACTACCGCTTCTTCGCCCCTTATCCGCATCTGTCCGACCGGGACGTGTACCGCTTCACCCATCACGACTACGTCGACCGGGTGGGGCTCGCGGCCACGGTGGGCGGCGAGTTCATCGCGACCGTCCGCTACGACCGGATCGACGAGCAGGGCATGCCCGCCTCGGCGCCCGCCGACGAGGCCGAGGTCGCCTTTCTGGTCCAGGACGCGCACCAGGGCCGCGGTGTGGCATCGGCACTGCTCGAACACATCGCCGCCGTCGCCCGCGAGCGCGGCGTCCGCCGCTTCGCGGCCGAGGTGCTGCCCGCCAACAACAAGATGATCAAGGTGTTCCGGGACGCCGGGTATACCCAGCAGCGCAGCTTCGAGGACGGTTCCGTCCACCTGACCCTGGACCTCGAACCGACCGAGGCGTCCCTCGCCGTGCAGCGCGCCCGTGAGCAGCGAGCCGAGGCGCGCTCCGTGCAACGGCTGCTCGCCCCCGGATCCGTTGCCGTCATCGGCGCAGGCCGCACCCCCGGCGGAGTCGGCCGCACGGTCCTGCGCAACCTTCTCGGGGCCGGCTTCACCGGTCGCAGCTACGCCGTGAACCGCTCCTTCGCCGCCGACCAGGTGACCATCGACGGCGTCCCCGCCCACCGCTCCCTCGGCGAGATCGGCGAACCGGTCGACCTCGCGGTCGTCGCCGTCCCCGCCGACCGGGTTCCGGAGGCGGTGGCCGACTGCGGTGAACACGGCGTCCAGGGTCTGGTCATTCTCTCCGCCGGTTACGCCGAATGGGGTGCCGAAGGCCGGGAACGGCAGCGTGAGCTGGTCCGGCAGGCACGTTCGTACGGGATGCGGATCATCGGCCCCAATGCCTTCGGCATCATCAACAACGCGCAGTCCGTCCGGCTGAACGCCTCCCTCGCCCCCGAGCCGCCCGCCTCCGGACGCATCGGCCTCTTCACCCAGTCCGGAGCGATCGGCATCGCGCTCCTCTCCGGGCTCAACCAATGCGGAGCCGGCCTCTCCACCTTCATCTCCGCGGGCAACCGTGCCGACATCTCCGGCAACGACTTCCTGCAGTACTGGTACGAGGACGCGGACACCGACGTCGCCCTCCTGTACCTCGAATCGATCGGCAACCCCCGAAAGTTCGCCCGACTCGCGCGGCGCACCGCCGCCGTGAAGCCCGTGGTCGTGGTGAAGGGTGCCCGGCACAGCGGGTCCACCCCGCCCGGCCATGCGGTCCCGTTCAGCCGGATCCCGGAGGCCACGGTCTCCGCGCTCATGCGCCAGTCCGGCGTGATCCATGCCGGCACCGTGACGGAGATGGTCGACGTGGCTCTTCTCCTCGCCGATCAGCCCCTTCCGGCGGGCCCTCGGGTCGCCATCCTCGGCAACTCCGATTCGCTCGGCCTGCTCACGTACGACTCCTGCCTGACCGAGGGGCTGCGCCCGCGCCCGCCCCGTGACCTCACCATCGCGGCCACCCCGCAGGACTTCCAGGACGCCCTGGCCGAGGCCCTCGCCGACGAGGACTGCGATGCGGTGGTCGTGACGGCGATCCCGGCGGTCGGCGCGAACGGAGCGTCGGAACCGGGCGGCGGAGAGGAGCTGGCGACAGCGCTGCACGCGGCCGCCGCGGCCGCCCCGGCCAAGCCGGTGGCCGTCGTCCATGTGGAGATCGGCGGACTGGCGGAGGCTCTGTCCGCGGCCACCAGCACGGTCGCACCGCCGCGGCCTTCGGGGCAGCCCTCGGCGGCGATGGCACCCCCGCGCGCCGCAGCGGCCACGGCCGACTCCGCTCCGGCGTCCACCCCCTCGGCCTCCGGACCGGCCCCCCGAACCGGCAGCGGGCCGACGGCAACCGGCGCGGACGACCGCGAGGCCCCCGCTGCCCGGACGGGCCGGATCCCCGCCTACCCCGCGGCCGAGCGAGCCGTGCGGGCCCTGGCCGAAGCGGTGAGGTACGCCCAGTGGAGACGGGAGGCCGCCATTCCGGGCAAGGTGCCCGAGTTCCTCGACGACACCATCGACACCCCCGGTGCCGCCGAGCTGATCGACACATTCCTCGGCCCCGACCCCGACCCGCGCGGCAGGACGCTCGCACCCGACGAGGCGCGCCGGCTCCTGGACCGGTACGGCATCGCCGTGCGGCCGACGATCCCGGCGCCCGACCCGGAGGCGGCAGTTGCCGCCGCGGCGCAGCTCGGCTACCCGGTGGCGCTCAAGACCACCGCGCCGCATCTGCGCCACCGCGCCGATCTCGGTGGCGTCCGGCTCGACCTCGCCAACGAGAAGGCGCTGCGCCGTGCGTACGGAGAACTGACCGGCCTGCTCGGCAAGCCTGCCGAACTCCAGCCCGTCGTCCAGGCCATGGCGCCGCGCGGGGTCGACACCGTCATCCGGGCCACGATCGATCCGGCGGCGGGCGCCGTCCTCTCCTTCGGGCTGGCGGGCGCCCCCTCCGAACTCCTCGGCGACACCTCCCACCGCCTCATTCCGGCCACCGACCGTGACGCCGCCGAACTGATCCGTTCCATCCGGGCGGCCCCGGTTCTGTTCGGCTGGCGCGGAGCGGCGCCGGTGGACACGGCGGCGCTGGAAGAGCTGCTGCTGCGGGTGTCCCGACTGGTCGACGATCACCCCGAGGTGGTCTCCATCTCCCTGGAACCGGTCGTCGCCACGCACGGACTGACCGTCCTCGGTGCGAGCGTCCGGCTCTCACCGCCGCCCGCACGCACCGATCTCGGACCCCGCCGCCTTCCCAACTACTGACCGGGACTCCGCCGCCCGGGGACCACCGGCCGTCACCGCATCCACTGCTTTGGCCTGCCGCACAAGGTCCCCGGCAGTCATCCGTCCCCCGTAGGATGGTCCTCATGGCAAAGACCGGTACGACGACCCAGGGGCTGCGCGCGGCGATCGAGCGCAGCGGCTACTACCCGGCCCTCGTGGCCGAGGCGGTGGAGGCCGCCGTCGGCGGCGAGCCGGTCGCTTCGTACCTGGTGCACCAGGAGACCACCTTCGACTCGAACGAAGTGCGCCGTCACGTCACGGTCCTGGTCCTCACGGACACCCGTTTCATCGTCAGTCACACCGACGAGCAGAACGCGGACACCAGCTCCCCGACGCCGTACGCCACCACCTCCACGGAGTCGGTCAAGCTCGACCGGATTTCGTCGGTCGTGGTCAGCCGGGTCGTGGCCAACCCCGAGAAGTACGTGCCGGGCACGCTGCCCCGCGAGGTCGTCCTCACCATCGGCTGGGGCGCGGTCTCCCGGATCGACCTGGAGCCGGCTGCCTGCGGCGACCCCAACTGCGACGCCGACCACGGCTACACGGGCAACTCCACCGCCGACGATCTGAGCCTGCGGGTCAGCGAGGCCGGTGACGGCCCGGACACCGTGCGGCAGACCCTCGCCTTCGCCCAGGCGCTCTCCGAGGCCACCGCCGCGACCGCGACCGGCCGCTGATGGTCCAGCCGGCTTGGCAGGAACCCGTTCTGCTCTCCGTCGAAACCGCCCCCGTCCCGGAGTACGGCAGCGGCTCGCTCGCCGATCTGCTGCCCACGCTGGTCGCGGGACAGGGCGTCCCCGGCTTCGCCGCGACGATCCCCGACCTCACCCCGGCCGACCGGAACTGCGTGTTCCTGATCGATGGCCTCGGGTGGGAGCAGATCTCGGCCCACCCGGACGAAGCACCGTTTCTGCACTCCCTGCTCCCCACCTCGCGCGGCGGCACCGGCCGTCCGATCACGGCGGGCTTCCCGGCCACCACCGCGACCTCACTGGCCTCCGTGGGAACCGGCCTTCCGCCGGGGACGCACGGCCTTCCCGGCTACACCGTGCGCAACCCGGAGACCGGTGAGCTGATGAACCAGCTCCGCTGGCAGCCCTGGACCTTGCCGAAGGCCTGGCAGCCGTATCCCACCGTCTTCCAGCTCGCAGACGCCGCGGGTGTGCGCACCGCCCAGGTCTCGGCCCCCGCGTTCGAGCAGACACCACTCACCAAGATCGCGCTGAGCGGTGGCTCGTTCCTCGGCCGGCTGTCCGGCGAGGAGCGGATGGACACGGCGGCCGAGCGACTGGCCGCAGGCGACCGGTCCCTCGTCTACACCTACTACAGCGAGGTGGACAGCAAGGGCCATCGCTTCGGTGTCGACTCCGATGCCTGGCGTGGACAGCTGATGTATGTGGACGGCCTGGCCCGGCGGCTGGCCGAACAACTGCCGCCCCGCTCGGCGCTGTACATCACCGCAGACCACGGCATGATCGACATCCCCTTCGACGAGCAGTCCCGGATCGACTTCGACGAGGACTGGGAACTGCGCGCGGGCGTCGCCCTGCTCGGCGGTGAGGGCCGGGCCCGTCATGTCTACGCTGTCCCGGGGGCGGAGAACGACGTCCTGGCCGTCTGGCAGGAAGTGCTCGGCGAGCAGTTCTGGGTGGCGAGCCGCGACGAGGCGATCGCAGCCGGCTGGTTCGGCCCGAAGATCGACGAGCGTGTCCACGGCAGGATCGGCGATGTTGTCGCGGCGGCCCACGACGACGTGGTGATCACCGCGTCCGTCCAGGAACCGCACGAGTCCGCGATGGTCGGCATGCACGGCTCGATGACCCCCGCCGAGCAGCTCGTGCCCCTGCTCGAAGTACGCTCGTAACCGCCTCCTGCCCCTCTCCGCCCTCCGAAAGGTATTCAGTTCCTCATGTCCGAGCTCGTGTTCTTCTCCGGAACGATGGACTGCGGAAAGAGCACGCTGGCGCTGCAGATCGGGCACAACCGGTCGGCCAGGGGCCTGCAGGGCGTGATCTTCACCCGGGACGACCGGGCGGGGGAGGGAAAGCTGTCCTCGCGGCTCGGCCTGGTGACGGAGGCGGTCGAGGCCGACGAGGGCATGGATCTGTACGGGTACCTGGTTGCTCAGCTGTCCAAGGGCGGCAGGGTCGACTACGTGATCGCGGACGAGGCACAGTTCCTGGCTCCGGCCCAGATCGACCAACTGGCCCGCGTCGTGGACGACTTGGACATGGACGTCTTCGCCTTCGGCATCACGACGGACTTTCGTACCAGGCTGTTCCCCGGCTCTCAGCGCTTGATCGAGCTGGCGGACCGGATCGAGCAGCTCCAGGTCGAGGCCCTCTGCTGGTGTGGTGCCCGTGCCACGCACAACGCGCGGACCATAGAAGGCGAGATGGTCGTCGAGGGCGCTCAGGTCGTGGTCGGTGACGTGAACCGTCCGGCGGGCCAGGTCGGTTACGAGGTTCTCTGCCGCCGTCACCACCGACGCCGTATGACCGCGGTGTCCGCGCGCGTGGGGGCGCTGTCCCCGGATGTCCTGCCGGTGTCATCTTCTTGACGCCGGTCCGCTCGTCGCGGGCGGCGATGGAGCTGCGTGACGTGATGGAGTTCCGCACCGCCGGCCGGCTGCGCGCCGACCGGGCCGCATCGGCCAGGGGCTGCGCGGCGTCGGCCTGACCGCGCGGGCCGGAAAACGGCCGGCGGTGGTCGGCCCCTCTGACGCCGTGATCCGTCGGTCGGCGACCCGTCTTTCGCCGGCGCCGTCTTCGAGGCTGCCGCCGACGTATCAATTTCGGACAAAGCAGTGGCCAGCGCATAGACGGTCATGGTTTCGGACGGACCGGCAAGACCCTGTCGATTCTTCAGGTTTCGGTCGCCGTCGTGCGCAGGCGGCGCGGCGACGCGTCACCGGCCCGGAGTCCCGGGCCGGTACGGCCTGCCGCCTGAAGGATCCCGTGTTCCCGGACTCGGCGGAGAACGGGGCCTGAGGCGTGGATGGCAGGTGCGGCCTGATAACTCGCCGACGGGGCAGGGAAGTTGAGGGGGAGCAGGGCCGGGCGACCGGGGGTGCCGTCCGGGTTGACCGTCTGCAGCCTGTCTTTCCGGGGCCTCTCGCGTCGCCGGATATGCGGGGCAGGTGCCGTCCGGCCGTCAGATCCCCGGGGTGACGCTCATTTTGCCATGTGCATGCTTGCTCAGGATTGCCTCTTTGCCCGGGTCTAGGTCGTTTACGTGCCTGCAATGTTCACCCGGGAGTCGACTTTTGGCCAACGTCGTTTTGCGGTCCTGACATGTACGCGATGTCGATGTCAGTCTTCCCCGGACTGCCCCCAGTGCAGCTGCTTCACATGACCTCCGGTCGGCATCCCGTGCCGTCCGGATTCCCCCACCGAGGAGCTAGCGTGACCACCCTCTACGCGCGTCACAAGCGCACCACCCTGGCCATCGCCACCGCCGTCGCCGCCGGAGCCCTGCTCACCACCGGCCTGACCACCGGTACCGCCGCCGCCCAGGGTCCGGCGGACTCCGGCAAGGGGGGCCCCCTCGCGGCGGCTCCGCTGCAGCTGTCCCCGGCCGCCCGCACCACGCTCATCAAGGAGCAGCAGGCCGACGCGTCCGAGACAGCTACGAAGATAGGCCTCGGCAGCCAGGAGGCGCTGGTCGTCAAGGACGTCGTGAAGGATGTCGACGGCACGGTCCACACCCGTTACGAGCGCACCTATGCGGGCCTCCCGGTCCTCGGCGGCGACCTGGTCGTCCACGAGTCGGCGTCCGGTGCGACCCGGAGCGTGACCAAGGCCAACAAGGCGGACATCAAGGTCGCCTCCGTGAAGCCGCAGATCGCCGTCGCCAAGGCCGAGAAGCAGGCGCTGACCGCGGCGAAGTCCGCCGGCTCGGAGAAGACCACGGCCGACGCACGCAAGGTGATCTGGGCGGGCGACGGCACGCCGGTCCTCGCCTACGAGACGGTCGTCGGCGGCGTGCAGGAGGACGGCACCCCGAACGAGCTGCACGTCATCACCGACGCGGCCACCGGCAAGAAGCTCTACGAGTACCAGGGCATCGAGACCGGCACCGGCAAGACCCTGTACTCGGGCACGGTCACCCTGAACACCACCCTGTCGGGCTCGACGTACCAGCTGACCGACAGCACCCGCGGCGGTCACAAGACGTACAACAAGTCGCACACCACCACCTCCTCGGCGGGCACGCTGTTCACCGACGCGGACGACGTCTGGGGCACCGGCGCGGCCTCCAGCTCCACCACCGACCAGACCGCGGCCGCGGACGCCGCCTATGGCGCCCAGATGACCTGGGACTTCTACAAGAACACCTTCAGCCGCAACGGCATCAAGAACAACGGCACGGCCGCGTACTCCCGCGTCCACTACGGCAACGCGTACGTCAACGCGTTCTGGTCCGACAGCTGCTTCTGCATGACGTACGGCGACGGCTCGAGCAACACCCACCCGCTGACCGCGCTGGACGTGGCCGGTCACGAGATGACCCACGGTGTCACCTCCAACACCGCGGGACTGAACTACTCGGGCGAGTCCGGCGGTCTGAACGAGGCCACCTCCGACATCTTCGGCACGGGTGTGGAGTTCTACGCGGCCAACTCCAACGACGTCGGTGACTACCTCATCGGCGAGGAGATCGACATCAACGGTGACGGCAGCCCGCTGCGCTACATGGACAAGCCCAGCAAGGACGGGTACTCGGTGGACTACTGGTCCTCCACCACCGCCAGCAAGGACGTGCACTACTCGTCGGGTGTCGCGAACCACTTCTTCTACCTCCTGGCGGAGGGCAGCGGTTCGAAGACCATCAACGGCGTCACCTACAGCTCGCCGACCTACAGCGGCACCACGGTCACCGGCATCGGCCGGGACAAGGCTCTGGCGATCTGGTACAAGGCGCTGACGACGTACTTCACGTCGACGACCAACTACAAGGCCGCTCGCACGGGCACCCTCTCGGCGGCATCCGCGCTGTACGGCTCCAGCAGCACGGAGTACGCCGCGGTCGCGGCGGCCTGGACCGCCGTCAACGTGAGCTGACGCCAGGGCAGTTGACAGGGCGGTACCCGGGGACGGATGCGCCCCCGGGTACCGCCCTGCCCCTGCTCCCGGGTCCTTCCCGGTCTTCCGCGGCGCCGGGAGGCGTGCTCGGTTGTCCTCGCGCCTCGTCCTCTGGAGGATGGCCGGCCCACCTGCCGGCGAACCCGGAGCAGCCCATGACCACGTCCGACCCGATCACCCGCGACCTGCTCGAAACCTTGGACGACGTACGCACCAGGACCCTTGACCGCCTTGACGGCCTGACCGACGCCGAGTACCTGTGGCAGCCCGTCGCCTCATGCGTGACGGTCCGGAAGGCAGCGGACGGGATGTTCCGCGCCGACCCGCGGCCCGCGGCCGATGTCCGGCCCGCGCCGTTCACGACGATCGCCTGGCGCACCTGGCACATCGGAGCGGACTGCCTGCGCGGCTACGGTCGATTCTTCGGTGACGACTCCCCGAGCGGCGACCGGCATCGGTGGCCGGGTACGGCAACCGAAGGCGTCCAGGTGCTGTCCGACGAATGGTCCCGGTTCCGAGCCCGGGTCGCCTCCCTCGGCGACGACGGCCTTCTTCGGCCCATGGGCCGCCGGGCCGGCGCCTTCGGTCATGAGAGCTACCTGTTGCTGGCTCTCCACGCCCTGGACGAAGCCGCCCACCACGGTGCCGAAATCGGTGTCCTTCGCGACCTCCACCTCCACGGCTTCGCCGGGGAGGGGCCGGACCCGACGGTGAGCGGCACGCCGGACAGGTCCGGGCCGACCGACCAGGGGCCCCGCGGGCCTGCGACTCAGTGAGTGGCCGACCGGACGATCGTGAACACCGCGCCCTCCGGATCCGCCACGGTGGCCACCCGGCCGCTCGCCCCCTCCCGGACCGGCTGCAGCAGGTAACCGCCGAGATCCACCACGCGCTGGACGGTCCGGTCGGTGTCGTCGACCTCGAAGTACGTCATCCAGTGCGGGCCCCGATCGCGCGGCAGGGCATGGCCCACGCCGTGCAGCGAGGCCACCGGACGGCCGTTCAGATGCAGGGTCTGGTAGTCGAAGTCGGCCGAGACGACCGCCTCCGCCTCGTAGCCGAAAACCGTCTGGTAGAACTTGCAGACCGTCGAGGTGTCACGGGTCAGCAGTTCGTTCCAGACCGGGGTGCCGAAAGCTCCGGCGAGCGCCGTGCCGTCGTGCGCGGCGGCCTGCCAGATCCCGAAGACCGCGCCGCTGGGATCGGAGGCGATGGCGAGCCGCCCCGCTTCTCCCGCATCGAGCGGTCCGACGGCGACTGTGCCGCCGCAGGAACGGATCATCTCTGCCGTGGCGTCGGCGTCGTCGGTGGCCAGGTAGGTCGTCCAGGCGATCGGCAGATGGCGGTCCGGTGGCAGCTGCCCGATGCCCGCGACCACCTGTCCGTCGATCAGCGCGCGCACATACGGACCCAGCTGATCCGGACCAGGAACGAACTCCCAGCCGAACAGGTCGGCGTAGAAGTCCTGGGTTGTGCGCAGGCCGTGCACGATCAGGCTTACCCAGCAAGGTGTCCCGGGTGTGCGGCGGGCGACAGCCTCGGTCATCGTCACTCTCTCCTCGGCCCCTCGTGGTGGCCGTACGGGGGAACGGGGCCTGCGTGCCGTCGGTACAGGATGTGTGCGCCCCGTGCAGATGGTTGCACCACCCGGCGCACGATGTGCCCCGGCCGCGCCGCACTTTCCGGGATCCCGACGGAGAGAGACCGTTTTGATGTGAAACGTCTGCTTCGAAGGTGTGACAGGGGAAGCGGCTCCTGCGCGAGGATGGCACCCATGAAGCCCATCATCACCGCATCCGAATATGTGAGCGAGTCGACGGGGCCGCGTCCGCCGGTGCTCCTGGACGTACGTTGGCAGCTGGGTGGCCCGAACGGTCGCCCCGACTACGAGGCCGGGCACATCCCCGGCGCCGTTTTTATCGATCTTGATGCGGAGCTCGCCGGCCCGGCAGGGAGCGGTGGCCGCCATCCGCTGCCCGATCCGGAAGCGTTCGGCGCCGCCATGCGCCGGGCCGGTGTGTCCCAGGACACACCGGTGGTCGTGTACGACGGCGGCCAGGGCTGGGCCGCGGCGCGCGCCTGGTGGCTGCTGCGCTGGACGGGCCACGAGGACGTCCGGGTGCTCGACGGTGGTCTGGCGGCGTGGGAGGGGGACCTCGAGACCCGGCCGCCGAACCCGGCCGAGGGCGATTTCCGGCCCGTGCCGGGTGCTGTGCCGTCGCTGGACGCGGACGGGGCCGCGGCACTGGCCCGCTCGGGCCTGCTGCTGGACGCGCGGGCCGCCGAGCGCTACCGGGGCGATGTGGAGCCGATCGACCGGGTGGGCGGTCACATTCCGGGTGCCGTCTCGGCTCCGACCTCCGAGAACGTGAGGGAGGACGGCCGGTTCCTGTCCGCGGAGTCGCTCAGGGCCCGGTTCGAGGCGCTCGGCGCCGACCGGGCCACGGACGTGGGTGTCTATTGCGGTTCCGGTGTCTCCGGTGCCCATGAGGTGCTGGCCCTGGCCGTCGCCGGGATCCCCGCGGCGCTGTACGCGGGCTCCTGGTCCGAGTGGTCCGCGGACGAGTCCCGCCCGGTAGCCAAGGGCCCCGATCCCCAGTAACAACGGCCGGTGTGCCGCACGAGGGCCCGCACGCTGTGGCGTACGGGCCCTCGTCATCCTGCAGTCTCCCGCCTCAGTCCTGCTTCTTCCGGCGCGTACCGAAGACGATCTCGTCCCAGCTGGGCACCGCTGCCCGGCGGCCCGGCCGGACGCCGTCCGCCTCGGCCTGGCGGTCCGTCGTCCCGGTCAGCCGGTCGCGATGACCGGCCACCGCCCTGGGCATGAGCACATCCGCGTAGGCGGAACCGGCGGAGGCTGCCGCCGCCGGTGGCTCGTCGGCCTCCGCTTCCTGCGGAGCGGGCTCGAGGGCCGGAGGCTCCGGCGGTGTCGACCGGTCCGGAACCACCATGTCCCCGCGGAAGCTCGGTACCGCCTCCAGCAGGCTGGTCAGCGAATCGCGCTCACCGGCCGAGATGCCACCGATGCGCTCCTCCGGCTCGGGCGGCGCGGGGCGCTCCATCTGACGGTCCAGGGCGCGGTCGAGGGTGCGGTCCAGCGGCCGGTCGCGGGGGAGCCGGGCGATCCGGGGCACGAACGGGAAGCTCGGCTCGGGCGCGGCGACGTCGTCGGTCTCGCCGATCAGCGAACGCGCCTCGTCGTCCACGGCCTGGACCAGCCGACGCGGCGGGTCGTACGTCCAGCTCGCCGAGTGCGGCTCGCCCGCCACCCGGTAGACCAGCAGGACCTCCCAGGTGCCGTCGTCGCGGCGCCAGGAGTCCCACTGGACGGTCTCCTTGTCGGCGCCGCGCATCAGCAGCCGCTCCTGCACCGCCTCGCCGAGCTGGGGGCCGGTGTTCTCGCCCGGGCGGCGCACCGGGGTCTTCCGGGCCCGCTCGGCCATGAAGGCGCGCTCCGCGAGCACCGGGCCCTCGAAGCGGCGGACGCGATCGACGGGGATGCCGGCGAACTGGGCGACCTCCTCGGCGGAGGCGCCGGCTCGTATCCGTGCCTGGATGTCGCGGGGACGGAGGTGGCTCTCCACCTCGATCTCGATCTGGCCGAGCCGCGCGCGGTCATTGCGCACGGCGGCTCGCAGCCGCTCGTCGATCGGAAGCGTGTACTCCGTGCTGTCCGCAGCCTTGAGCACCAGTCGTGTGCCGTCGTTGGAGACGGCCACGACACGCAGTTCGGGCATGGGGACCTCCCGGGTGGTGCCTGCCGACGTCACGTGCGTCGCTGCTTCCGCTAGTCGAGTGTGGCCTGCCCGGGTGCAGCCTGCCACAACATTGCCGTGTTTCCCGGCGCGTCGGGTGTGAGCCCTTGATCGCCGGTATGACACGGTGACCTATTGTGCAACACGAAGTGACGGATGATCGCTTCGTGTAGCCGGTCCCCGTGCGATGCCGTGGCGTCGCCGGTTCGAGTGCCTCCTTCGGCCCCCTTCCCGAAGATCCCGGACACCCACGTGGGAGTCCGGCCCCAGGGCTCGTCACAGTACTCCATTCGGGCCATGTGGGTGGAGCGCCGCGCCGCCGAAGTTCTCGTGAGGTGCGGGAGTTGGGCTGTCCTCCCCGGTGCGGACGGTCATCACGGGTGTCCTGCTTCACAGAATCTCCTGAATTGGAACCATCCGCTTCGCTCATAAGTCCCTTCCTGGTGCATGGTGGGAGAGATGTCAATCAAGGGCTGGAAATGGTGCAGAAGCCGGAAAGTGACATAGAACCCAAGGAACGGCGTATAGATCTGAGCGTGCCTCAGGTGGCCGGCAGTGCTGTGGCGGCAGTCACGGCAGCCGTGGCGGCGTCCCAACTGGGTGTGTACGGAACGATCCTCGGTGCCGGTGTGATGAGTGTCGTCGCCACCTGTGGCGGTTCGGTCTTCCAGCACGTCTTCCGCCGCACGGGGGAGCAGATCCGTGAGGTCACGGTCCAGGTGAAGCACCCGGACCGGGAGGTCACCGTACAGACGCGTGAGACGCGTCGTGTGCGCGGTGCCACGACCGCGCACGACGAGACGGACGTCACGACCGTGCCGGACGGGACGGACGCCACGGCGGTCCTGCCCTCCGTGGCGGACGACCCGGACCGTACGCGGGTGCTCACGCAGCTCGGGGGGACACACGGCCCCGCCGCGGGCGGCCCCGGCTCCGACGAGGAGTTCTCCGCGGCCACCACCCACGGCACCCGCATGCGTGGCTGGAAGCGTCCGGCGGTCGGGGCGGCCGTGGTGTTCGCCGTGACGATGGCCGGCATCACCACGTACGAGCTGGTCTCCGGCAACGACCTGAGCGGCGGCAAGGGGACGACCATCGGCTCCGTCGTCCGGGGCGGCGAGCGGAGCTCCGGGTCGGACGACCCGGCACCGGCCACCAGCACCGACCCCGATCAGGGACGGACCCCCGGCCAGGAGACCCCGGCGACCTCCGGTGACGACTCGCAGGGCGGGCAGAGCCGGAACCCGGGCGACAGCTCCACGGCCGATCCGACGCCCAGCACCGGGGCGTCCGACGGCACCGGCGGCGGGGCGAGCCCGGCCCCGACGACGTCGACCGCTCCGGCCGTGCCCGGCGACGGCTTCACGGCCGACCCGGACCCCACGGCCACGGGTGACGTCCAGGGGCAGGACGGCGGTGCCACCACGGGCACGGCCGGGCAGTGAACGGCCGCGACGTTCAGTCGCCCAGCACCCGGCGCAGATAGTCGTTGCCGAAGAGACGGTCCGGGTCCAGCCGGTCGCGCACGGCGGTGAACTCGCCGAACCGCGGGTACACCCCGGCGAGGTACTCGGCGTCGCGCGTGTTGACCTTGCCCCAGTGCGGTCGGCCGGCATGGGCGGTCATGATCCGCTCCACCGCCGTGAAGTAGGCCTGGTAGGGCGTGCCCCGGTAGAGGTGGACGGCGATGTACGCGCTCTCCCGGCCCGAGGCCGTGGAGAGCGCGATGTCGTCCGCGGGGGCGGTGCGGACCTCCACGGGGAAGCCGATCCGCAGCGGCGACCGGTCCACCATGGCCTTGACCTCGCGCAGCGCCTCCACGGCGGCCTCGCGCGGCACCGCGTACTCCATCTCCACGAAGCGGACCCGGCGCGGGCTGGTGTAGACCTTGTACGGGATGTCGGTGTAGGTACGGGCCGACAGGGCGCGGCTGGAGAGCCCGGCGATCGCCGGAATGGCGGCGGGGAACGCGCGGCCGAGGGAACAGGCCACCTGGAAGACTCCGTTGGAGAGGAATTCGTCCTCGAACCAGCCGCCGACCTTTCCGAGCGGGGCGGCCGGGCCCGCGCTGCGGTTGTTGCGCTTGGTGTTGCAGTTGCCGGTGTGCGGGAACCAGTAGAACTCGAAGTGCTCGTTCTCGGCGACCAGCTCGTCGAAGTCGTTCATGACCCGGTCGAAACCCATCGGCTCCTCACGGGCCGTCAGCAGGAAGATCGGTTCCACGGCGAAGGTGATCGCCGTGACGACCCCCAGGGCGCCGAGGCCGATGCGTGCCACGGCGAAGACATCGGCGTTCTCCGTCTCCGAACAGGTCAGCACCGTGCCGTCGGCGGTGACCAGTTCGAGTGCGCGGATCTGCGCGGATATGGACGCGGAGTCGCGGCCGGTGCCATGGGTGCCGGTGGACGTGGCGCCGGCGACCGTCTGCTCCATGATGTCGCCCATGTTGGTGAGCGACAGGCCCTCCCGAGCCAGGGCGGCGTTCAGCCGCTTCAGCGGGGTCCCCGCCTCGACGGTCACCGTCATCGCCGTGCGGTCGATCTCCCGGATACCGGTGAGCAGGTCCGGACGGACCAGCACACCGTCGGTGGCCGCCGTCGCCGTGAAGGAGTGCCCCGTCCCGACCGGCTTCACCCGCAGGCCGTCCTCGGAAGCGCTGCGCAGCACCTCGGCGAGCTCGGCCACGGAGGCGGGTGACACGACCCGCGCCGGACGGGCCGTGACGTTTCCCGCCCAGTTACGCCACGCGTTCGTCGTCGTCCGTGCGTCGGTGTGGGTCATCGTCCCCGCGCCTTTCGGTAGGAACCGGCCCGGTGAGCCGGCGGTACCCCAGGAACGCCACCACGGCCGCGAGTGCTCCCGCCACACCGGGCACCGCGTACCCCGCATCGGCCCCGAACCCGTCGATCACCCAGCCGGCGGCCGAGGAGCCGAGTGCCACACCGACGGCGAGTCCGGTGCCGGTCCAGGACATGCCCTCGGTCAGCTGATTGCGCGGTACGTGCTGCTCGACGAGGGCCATGGTGGTCACCATCGTCGGTGCGATGGCGAGGCCCGCGACAAAGAGCGCCACGGCCAGGAACGGCAGGCTCCCAGCCAGTTGGAGGGGGATCATACTCACGGCCATCGCACACACGCCCACCACCCACCGGGCGGACGGGCTCCCCTTGGGACGCAGCAGGCCGAAGACCGCGCCGGCCAGGCAGGAACCCAGCGCGTACACGGCCAGCACCAGGCTCGCCGCGGACTTGTGGCCCTGCTCCTCGGCGAAGGCCACCGTCACCACGTCGATCGCCCCGAAGATCGCACCGGTCGCCACGAACGTGACCACGAGCACCTGGAGACCCCGGGAGCGCAGCGCGGTGCCGCGGGTGTGCGGCTCGCGCGGATGCGGTACCGGTTCCGTGGCGCGCTGCGCGGTCAGCCAGAAGACCCCGGCCAGCAGGAACCCGGCCGCCAGAAGCGGTCCGGCCTCCGGGAACCAGGTGGTGGACAGGCCGATCGAGATGATCGGTCCGAAGATGAAGCACACCTCGTCGACGATGGACTCCCACGCGTACGCGGTGTGCAGCCGGTGCGGCGAACCGTGGTAGATCTCGGCCCAGCGGGCCCGGGTCATCGCACCCACGCTGGGGACGCAGCCGACACCGGCCGCGAAGACGAAGAGCGTCCAGTCCGGCAGCCGCTGCTGGGCGCAGAGCAGCAGACCGGTCACCGCCGCCAGGGCGATGAGGCACGCCGGACGCAGCACGCGGCGCTGCCCGTACCGGTCGACGAGCCGGGAGATCTGCGGCCCGATCACCGCCGCCGACATCGCGAGCGTCGCGGAGAGCGCGCCGGCGAGCCCGTAGCGGCCGGTGAGCTGGGACACCATGGTCACCACGCCGATGCCCATCATGGACAGCGGCATCCGGCCGATGAATCCGGCCGCCGAGAACCCCTTGGTGCCGGGGGCGGCGAAAATCGCACGGTAGGGACTGGGCAAGGAGGGCTCCACACGGCGTGATCACACGCGCCTGTCATGCATGAACGTAGTCGGAGAAGCTTACGGTCGGGCGAGGACCGTCCGACACCGTGGTGGCCCGGAGCCCGATGTCGGTGGGAGCACTGTCCGAGGGGAGTGGCAGGATCGGAGCCATGTCCGATCTGCGCCCTGCCGCTCCTTACGACGCCCTGCTGCTGCTCTCCTTCGGCGGTCCCGAAGGCCCGGACGACGTGGTCCCGTTCCTGGCGAACGTGACCCGTGGCCGTGGCATCCCCGAGGAGCGGCTGAAGGAAGTCGGCAAGCACTACTTCCTGTTCGGCGGCGTCAGCCCGATCAACGCCCAGAACAGGGCCCTGCTGGACGCCCTGCGCAAGGATTTCACCGAGCACGGGCTCGATCTGCCGGTCTACTGGGGCAACCGCAACTGGGCGCCGTACCTCACCGACACCCTGCGGGAGATGACCGCCGCCGGGCACCGCCGGATCGCCGTTCTCGCCACCAGCGCCTACGCCTCCTACTCCGGCTGCCGGCAGTACCGCGAGAACCTCGCCGAGTCCCTGGCCGCGCTGGAGGCCGAGGGGCTGACCGTGCCGCGGGTCGACAAGCTCCGGCACTACTTCAACCACCCCGGGTTCGTCCGGCCCATGGTGGACGGCGTCCTGGCCTCCCTCGCGGACCTTCCCCAGGAGCAGCGGGCCGGGGCGCACCTCGCCTTCACCACGCACTCCATCCCCCTCTCCGCCGCCGACACCTCCGGCCCCGTGGACCAGCACGGCGACGGCGGCGCCTATGTCGCCGAGCACCTCGACGTCGCCCGCCTGATCGTCGAAGCGGTGCGCGAGGAGACCGGCGTCACGTACCCGTGGCGGCTCGTCTACCAGTCGCGCAGCGGCGCCCCGCACATCCCGTGGCTGGAACCCGACATCTGCGACCACCTGGAGACGCTCCACGCCGAAGGCGTCCCCGCCGTGGTGATGGCCCCCATCGGTTTCGTCTCGGACCACATGGAAGTGCTGTACGACCTCGACACCGAGGCCACCGCGAAGGCTGCCGAGCTGGGGCTCCCGGTGCGCAGGTCAGCGACCGTGGGGGCGGACCCGCGGTTCGCCGCGGCCGTGCGCGAACTCGTGCTGGAGCGCGCCGCCACCGAGCAGGGCCGCGCTGCGCAGCGGTGTGCGCTGGGCGCCCTCGGCCCGAGCCACGACCTCTGCCCGGTCGGCTGCTGCCCGGCCCGGACCCCCAGGCCCGCCGCCGCGGGCGCCGACAGCCCGTACGCCTGACGAGACCCTGCCGCACGTCTGGAGAGCTGGAGCACCGTGACCGACCCGAACCTGTCCGAACTGCTCGACCTCGCCCTGGAGGCGGCGCGCCGTGCCGGTGCGCTGCTGCGGGACGGCCGCCCGGCCGATCTGGGGGTGGCCGCGACCAAGTCCAGCCCGATCGACGTCGTCACCGAGATGGACATCGCCGCCGAGAAGCTGATCACCGGCTTCCTCGCCGAGCGCCGCCCGGAGGACGGCCTCCTCGGCGAGGAGGGGGGCAGCACGGCCGGCAGCAGCGGTATCCGCTGGGTCGTCGACCCGCTCGACGGCACCGTGAACTACCTCTACGGCCTGCCGACCTGGGCGGTCTCCATCGCGGCCGAGCGGGACGGCGAGCGGGTCGTGGGCGTCGTGGAGGCCCCGATGCGCCGTGAGACGTACCAGGCCGTGCTCGGCGGCGGCGCGTACGCCAGGGGCGGTGCGTACGGCGACGGCACCTCACTGCGCTGCCGGCCCGCGCCCCCGCTCGACCAGGCGCTCGTCTCGACCGGCTTCAACTACGTCGCCACCGTCCGCGCGCACCAGGCGGACGTGGCCCAGAAGCTGATCCCGCAGCTGCGGGACATCCGGCGCAGCGGCTCCGCCGCCGTGGACCTGTGCGATGTGGCGGCCGGCCGGCTGGACGGCTACTACGAGCGGGGGCTCCACCCGTGGGACCTGGCGGCCGGTGATCTCATCGCCCGCGAGGCGGGGGCGTACACGGGCGGCCGCCCCGGGCTTCCCCCCGACGGCGATCTGGCGGTCGCCGCGACACCGGGCGTCTTCGAGCCGTTGCAGGGCCTTCTGGAGGAGTACGGCGCCTGGCACGACTGACCGACCGGCCGGCCGGGCCCACCGGACCCATGGGAAGGGCCCCTGACACCGACGACGGTGTCAGGGGCCCTTCCCGCATGGCTCAGACGCTGCCGGCGCCGATCTCGACGCCGTGCTCGGCGGCGAGACGGTGCAGATCGTCCAGCTCGCTCTGCTCGACATCCGCGAGGAAGTCGTCGCCTGTCTCCCGAGCTTTCGTGAGGTCGGACTCGGTGGTCCTGATGCGTTGCAGCAGACCTGCGGTGAATGCGTCCATGGTGTGCGCCCCCTCATCGTGGGTCGGTGGCACGGGGGTGTGCCCGGGTTTCCCTCCGCGCGGAGACGGTAGGGCGGGTGATCACGCGCTCTCCGGGGACGGAGTGGCCGGTGGAACGCCACATTCAAGGCGTGATCGCGGGTGTGACTCCGTCCTCCCCAGCCCAAGGCTCAGAGAAACCTCAACTGGCCCGGAATTCCGGCACCTTCCCCGCAGCCACCGGCCGGCGGCCGTCGCCTTATCGCCGGTTTATGCGCGTTCCGGGCAGGATGGAGCCGCACAGACCACTGCCGAGGAGTGACCCGAATCACGGATCGTGAGCCGATGGGGACACTCCGAGGTTTGACGTACTGAAGTTCGAAGGAAGGACAGCGCCGTGCGCGTACTCGTCGTGGAGGACGAGCAGCTCCTCGCCGATGCGGTGGCGACCGGATTGCGCCGTGAGGCCATGGCCGTCGACGTCGTCTACGACGGTGCCGCGGCCGTGGAGCGCATCGAGGTCAATGACTACGACGTCGTGGTGCTGGACCGGGACCTCCCTCTGGTGCACGGCGACGACGTCTGTCGGCGGATCGTCGAACTGGGCATGCCCACCCGGGTGCTCATGCTCACCGCGTCGGGGGACGTCAGCGACCGGGTGGAGGGGCTGGAGCTGGGCGCCGACGACTATCTGCCCAAGCCGTTCGCCTTCAGCGAGCTCACCGCGCGGGTACGGGCGCTCGGCCGGCGTACGACGGTGGCCCTGCCACCCGTCCTGGAGCGGGCCGGAATCAAGCTCGATCCCAACCGTCGCGAGGTCTTCCGCGGCGGCACCGAGATCCAGCTCGCGCCGAAGGAGTTCGCCGTGCTGGAGGTCCTGATGCGCAGCGAAGGCGCCGTCGTCTCGGCCGAGCAGCTGCTCGAGAAGGCCTGGGACGAGAACACCGACCCGTTCACCAATGTCGTCCGGGTGACCGTCATGACCCTGCGCCGCAAACTCGGCGAGCCGCCGGTGATCGTCACCGTGCCCGGCTCCGGCTACCGGATCTGAGGAGCGATGCCCACCGTCCCGGCGCCGCCGACAGCACCCCCGAAGCCCACCTGGGAGCCCAAACGGCAGGAGTCGCCCTACTGGCTGCGCCCGACCATCCGGATACGGCTCACGCTCCTGTACGGCGGCATGTTCCTGATCGCCGGCATCCTGCTGCTCGCGATCATCTACATGCTGGCCGCCCAGGCTCTTCACGTGGGCAGCGAGCTGCCGTTCAAGATCGTCAACGGGCAGGTGACCAGTACGGTCTGCAACCTGCCCGAGAAGGCGACACCGGACGCCTTCAACGCCGCGATGAACACCTGCGTCAACCACCAGCGCCAGGAGGCGCTCGACACCCTCCTCAACCGCTCGCTGCTGGCGCTGGTGGGTCTCAGCGTCATCGCGTTCGCCTTCGGCTACGCCATGGCGGGCCGGGTGCTCTCCCCGCTGGGCCGGATCACCCGCACCGCACGCCAGGTGGCCGGAACCGATCTGTCCCGCCGGATCGAGCTGGACGGCCCCGACGATGAGCTGAAGGAGCTCGCCACCACCTTCGACGAGATGCTCGACCGGCTGGAGCGGGCCTTCACCGCCCAGCAGCGGTTCGTCGGGAACGCGTCGCACGAGCTGCGCACCCCGCTCGCGATCAACCGCACGCTGCTGGAGGTCCATCTCTCCGACCCCCAGGCCCCGCCGGAGCTGAAACAGCTCGGCAAGACGCTGCTGGCCACCAACGAGCGCAGTGAGCAACTGGTCGAGGGCCTGTTGCTGCTCGCCCGCAGCGACAACCAGATCGTCGAGCGCAAACCGGTCGACCTGGCCGAGGTCGCCTCGCGCGCGATCGACCAGACGCGCGGCGAGGCGGAGGAGAGGGGAGTGGAGATCCGCGGCCGGCGGGCCCCGGCAGTCGTCCAGGGCAACGGAGTCCTGCTGGAGCGCATCGCCCTGAACCTCGTGCAGAACGCCGTGCGCTACAACATCCCGGAACAGGGCTGGGTGGAGGTCACCACCGAGCTGCAGCCCGGCCAGGCCGTCCTCGTCGTCTCGAACACGGGGCCGGTGGTGCCCGCGTACGAGATCGACAACCTCTTCGAGCCCTTCAGACGGCTGCGTACGGAGCGAACCGGCAGTGACAAGGGAGTGGGGCTCGGTCTGTCGATCGCACGGTCCGTGGCGCGCGCCCATGGCGGCCGTATCGTCGCCGAGCCGCGCGAGGGAGGAGGTCTGGTGATGCGCGTCTTCCTGCCCGCCTGAGGGCCCGTACAGGGGCGATTCTCGGACGACTGGCTTTGTTCGCTTTGGGCGGAATTTTCGGGACCTGCGCCCCAGGTGGCCCTGTGTGATCGATCACAGGAACGATTCGTCTGATGTCCACGCTCCGTGATCGGTGACACTGCCGGAAAACCCGAAAAGTCAAGGGTTTTCGCGGTTCGATATCACGGGAAGTACACGGGGTGGCGCACGTGAAACGCGACACCGGGACCGTGTACGGTCCCCTTCGCCACCCAAGGCGGCCACTCCTGAGCGGTCCTTTTGGGTGTCGATTGAGTAACAGACCTTGATGTGAGGCAAAATCTCCGCCTCGGGTCGGGCACAAGTCCGGCCTCTCACGCGTTACGTGCGCTGAGACACTGCAGACACCCAGAGGGGGAGAACAACATGGCAACGGACTACGACACCCCACGCAAGACCGACGACGACGTCGACCAGGACAGCCTGGAGGAACTCAAGGCTCGCCGGAGCGACAAGACGGCGTCCGCTGTGGACGTCGACGAGTTCGATGCGGCCGAGGGACTGGAGCTGCCCGGCGCAGACCTGTCCAACGAAGAGCTGGCCGTGCGGGTCCTGCCGAAGCAGGCCGACGAGTTCACGTGCATGAGCTGCTTTCTCGTGCACCACAGGAGCCAGCTGGCGCGCGAGAAGAACGGCCAGCCGATCTGCCGCGACTGCGACTAGGACGAGTGGGCTGTGGCAGGCGACACATCCTCCTGGAAGCGACGCTTGCGGCGCACGACGTCGTCGGAGGCGAATCAGGGCGGCACAGACCCGGCGGAAGGCGTAGCAGCGCCTGCCGAGTGGTCCGCCCTGCCACCCTCTGCGGGCGAGCGGGACGACGAGCGGGGCCGGTCGGCCTCGCTCGAGGCGGTCACGGCGCTCGAAGGCACGGAAGAGGCCGACCCGGCTGATGGGGTCGGACCGGCCGACTGGACGGAGCCCGTGACCGGGGCAGGCCGTCTGGGCCCCGTGAGACGGGGAATACGCCGGGGCGGGGAGAGCACCAAGGCCGCGATCGGCCATATTGCCGACCGGATCATCGAAACCGCTCCCCGCATCCCCGTGCGCGATCTCGCGACCCTGCGCAAGCAGTTCCCGGGCCTCGGGCCCGAAGAGCTCGCCGACCGGCTCATCGCCGGCGCGAGCAAGGCCACAGCCACCGTCGGTGCCGGTATCGGTGCGGCGGCCATGATGCCCGTGCCGCCCGCCATGCTCGCCGAACTGGCGGCGGAGATCACCGGGGTGGCCGCGATCGAGATGAAGCTCGTCGCCGAGCTCCACGAGGTCTACGGCCTGCGGCCACCGGGCGGACTCACCCGGCGTTCCACCGCCTATCTCGCGTCCTGGACCGAGGAGCGCGGGATCGATGTCGCCCACCCGATGACGGTCAACGCGGCGCTGGGCGGCCAGATGAAACGTGAGATGCGCCAGCAGATCACCAAGCGCATGGTGCGCAATCTGCCGAATCTCATCCCGTTCATGGTCGGCGCCGCCGTCGGCGCAACGATGAACCGGCGCGACACCAGGAAACTCGCCGACCGGGTGCGGAAGGACCTGCGCAAGCGCCAGGTGCCCTGGGACCAGCTTTCGGAGCTGCCTCCGCTGGAGCCGCCCAAGGGGCTCCGCAAGGGGCTTCGCAAGGGTCTGCCGGGCGAGCCGGAGGTCTGAGACATCCCCGCGCCCTGCCGTACGGGTCCCTCGTCGGCCGCGCCGCTTCCCGGATGACGGGCAGGCCCGTCCGCCGATGTCGGCCCGGTCCCTGAGGAGCGGGCCGTCCGGAGGGTCCGCGGGGAGTCCTCCGGACCAGAGGGCCGGGAGAGCCCCGGGCCCGTATCGCGCTCAGGCCCGTACCGTGTTGAGCGCTTCGACCAGGGCCTGCGGCTCGCGGGTCGACAGATAGACGTACGGGGTCGGGTCCTGCGGGTCGGTGACCTCGACCCGGACCGCCGTCGGGATGTAACTGCGCAGCAGCATGAAGGCGCGGGTGTCCGCCTTGTGCGAGCGCCAGGCGCGCGCCTCCTCCGCGTCCAGCGCCTCGGCCTTCCCGAGCGCCGTCAGCGGGATGCGTGCGTCACCGGCCACCAGGGAGTCCGTGACCACCCGGATCCTGGCCGAGCCGTAGGAGCTCACCGCGGCCGCCGACAGGGCCGCGCCGCCCGCCAGTCCGGCGAGCATCGGCAGAGTGCCGAGGGGCAGCAGCATCAGGGCGCAGGCGATGCCGATCAGGAAGGCGATGAACCACCACGAGCGGGGCGCGGTGAGTCGTTCGTCGAAGGGCGGGGTGGAAGGCTGCATGGACCCAAGCTTGGCACGGTACCCGTCGCAGGTGGCAGCGCGGGTAAGGTCTGCGCCTGTGAGTGGAACATCTGTGGCTCTGAAGCCTCCGGCCGACGCGGTGAAACCGGTTCGGCACCCCGATTCCCCGGCCCCCGGCGAACTTCTCGGCTCGCACTACGAACACTGTTTCGGATGCGGTGAGGGGCAGGCGCACGGCCTGCACCTCCAGGCACGGGCCGCCGAGGGGGTCGCGGTCACCGCCGAGTTCACGGTGAAGGCCGCTCATCAGGGCGCCCCGGGCCTCGCTCACGGCGGCATCCTGGCCACCGCGCTGGACGAGACGCTCGGCTCCCTCAACTGGATGCTGCGGGTGATCGCGGTGACGGGGCGACTGGAGACCGACTTCGTGTGTCCGGTGCCGGTGGACACCGTGCTGCACCTGGACGCCGAGGTCACCGCGGTGCACGGCCGGAAGATCTACTCCCGGGCGACCGGCCGGATCGGAGGGCCGGACGGCCCCGTGGCGGTTCGCGCCGAGGCTCTCTTCATCAAGGTCGAGGTCGACCACTTCATCGAGAACGGCCGTCCGGCCGAGATCGAGGCGGCGATGGCCGATCCCGACCAGACCAAGCGTGTCCGTGCCTTCGAGGTGAACCCCTGATGCGGCATCCCGTGGACGTACTGATCCGCCGGGTGGACCCGGAAGTGCCGATTCCGGCCTATGGGCACCCGGGCGACGCCGGCGTCGATCTGGTGACGACCGAGGCCGCCGAACTCGGCCCTGGTGAACGTGCCGTGCTGCCCACCGGAGTCGCGATCGCACTGCCCGACGGGTACGCCGCGTTCGTGCACCCGCGGTCCGGCCTCGCCATGCGCTGCGGAGTCGCTCTGGTGAATGCCCCAGGGACGGTCGATGCCGGGTACCGTGGAGAGATCAAGGTGATCGTCATCAATCTCGACCCGCGCGAGCCCGTGCGGTTCGAGCGGTTCGACCGGATTGCCCAACTGGTCGTCCAGCAGGTCGAGAAGGTGCGCTTCCACGAGGTGGCGGAACTTCCCGGATCGGCCCGCGGAGAAGGAGGCTTCGGATCCACCGGAGGCCACGCCTCCGGCCAAGTTGGTGACGTCAGGGGCGGGAATACCCAGGGTGGGAACAGCTACGCTTCGGTCGTACCCGACCGGGAAGGACAGTGACGTGTTCGGACGTCGCAAGAAGAGTGGTTCCGCCGAGGACGTGGCGGACGAAGCGCGCGAGGCCGAGCAGGTCGTCGACGAGCTCGATGACGCCGACGGGGCCGACAACGGCTCACGTCGGGTGAATCTCCCGCCGGCGCCGCGGCCGGACGGGCCGTGGGACGCATCCGAGGTCTCCCAGCCCGGCGAGGGCCGGGTCGACCTGGGTGGCATCTTCGTGCCCGGAGTCGAGGGCATGGAGCTGCGCGTCGAGGTGGCCGGCGACGCGATCGTCGCCGCGACCGTGGTGCTGCGCGACAGCGCCATCCAGTTGCAGGCCTTCGCAGCCCCCAAGAAGGAGGGCATCTGGGGCGAGGTCCGTGAGGAGATCGCTGCCGGCATCACCCAGCAGGGCGGGATGATCGACGAGGTCGAGGGCCCGCTGGGCTGGGAGCTGCGCGCCCAGGTCCCCGTACAGCTTCCGGACGGTACGCACGGCGTACAGCTCGTGCGCTTCGTCGGTGTCGACGGGCCGCGCTGGTTCCTGCGCGGAGTGATCTCCGGCCAGGGTGCCGTGCAGCCGGAGGCCGCCGGCCTGCTGGAGAGCGTCTTCCGGGACACCGTGGTCGTCCGTGGCGAGGGCCCGATGGCGCCGCGCGATCCGATCGTCCTCAAGCTTCCCGACGACGCCCAGATGGTGCCCGAGGGCGCCGCGCAGGAGAACCAGGAGGGCTCGAAGTTCTCCGGTGGCATGAGTCGGCTCCAGCGCGGACCCGAGATCACCGAGGTGCGCTGAGCGGAGCCGGGCAGCCGCCCGGTAACAGCCGAAGGCCGGTGGGCCGTCCCCCTTCCCGGGGGACGGCCCACCGGCCTTTTCCGTGCCACCGTGCGCTTCGGGGCGCACGCCAGGAGGGCGCGTACAGGGCGCGTATGCGACCCGTATGCGACTCGTATGTGCGCCGTCAAAGGCTCGCTCCTGCTCGTAAGGAAGCCATCAACGCAGGCCAGGACGCCTGCGGCGGGGGGTTTGCTCAAGAGGTCCGAGATTCCGTACCTCATCTAGGAGCACACGATGGCCGATGTGGCCTTCGTCGTCACCACAATCGCGGTGTTCGCGCTGGTGGCGCTCGTCGCCAAGGGGGTGGCGAAGCTGTGACTGCCGAGAACATCGTCGGTCTGATCGTGGCCGTCGCCCTGCTGGGCTATCTCGTCCTCGCCCTTCTGCACCCGGAGAGGTTCTGAGCCCGCCATGAGCCCCGTCCTTGCTGGTGTGCTCCAGGTCCTCGCGCTCGTCGTGGCGCTGGGGCTGGCATACCGTCCGCTCGGCGACTACATGGCCGACGTCTACTCCTCGCGCAGGCATCTCCGCGTCGAGAAGTGGATGTACAAGGCCATCGGCGTCGAACCGAACACCCAGATGCGCTGGCCCGCGTACCTGCGTGGCGTGCTCGCCTTCTCCGCGGTGAGCGTCCTCTTCCTCTATCTGCTGCAGCGGCTCCAGGGCAGCCTGCCCGGCTCGCTCGGCTTCGCCTCGATCGACCCGGACCAGGCGTTCAACACGGCCGCGTCGTTCGTCGCGAACACCAACTGGCAGTCGTACTACGGCGAGCAGGCCATGGGCCATGTCGTCCAGACCGGCGGCCTGGCGGTGCAGAACTTCGTCTCGGCCGCCGTCGGCATCGCCGTCGCGGTGGCGCTGGTCCGCGGCTTCGCGGGCTCCCGCACCGGTGAGCTCGGCAACTTCTGGTCCGACCTGGTGCGCGGCACCGTACGGATCCTGCTGCCGATCTCCGTGGTCGCCGCGCTGGTGCTGGTCGCCTGCGGGGCCATCCAGAACTTCTCGGGCATCCACGAGGTCGGCCAGTTCATGGGCGGCTCGCAGCAGTGGAACGGCGGCGCGGTGGCCTCCCAGGAGGTCATCAAGGAGCTGGGCACGAACGGTGGCGGTTACTTCAACGCCAACTCGGCCCATCCGTTCGAGAACCCCAACGGGCTGTCCAACCTGCTGGAGATCTTCCTGATCCTGGTCATCCCGTTCGCGCTGACGCGCACCTTCGGCAGGATGGTCGGCTCGCCGAAGCAGGGGTACGCGATCCTGGCGACGATGGGGGTCATCTGGCTGGGCTTCACCGCCCTGATGATGTGGACCGAGTTCGCCCACCACGGCCCCGCGTTCGAGATCGCCGGCGGGGCGATGGAGGGCAAGGAGACCCGCTTCGGGATCGGCGGCTCGTCGATCTTCGCCGTGGCCACGACACTGACCTCCACCGGGGCGGTGAACTCGTTCCATTCCTCGTACACGGGCTTCGGTGGCGGGATCACGATGCTGGGCATGCAGCTCGGCGAGATCGCGCCCGGCGGCGTCGGTTCGGGCCTGTACGGCATGCTGATCATGGCGATCATCGCGGTGTTCATCGCGGGTCTGATGGTCGGCCGCACGCCCGAGTACCTGGGCAAGAAGATCGGCACCCGCGAGATCAAGCTCGCGGCCTGCTACATCCTGATCACCCCGGCGCTGGTGCTCTGCTTCACCGCCGCGGCGATGGTCCTGCCCACACCGCCGAACTCCATGCTGAACTCCGGTGCGCACGGATTCTCCGAGGTGCTGTACGCGTACACCTCCGGCGCCAACAACAACGGCTCCGCCTTCGGCGGGCTGAACGCGGACACCCAGTGGTTCAACACGACGGTCGGCCTGGCGATGCTGCTCGGCCGGTTCCTGCCGATGGTGTTCGTCCTGGCCCTGGCCGGCTCGCTCGGGGAGCAGAAGCTCGTACCGGTGACCGCCGGAACGCTGGGCACGCACAAGCCGCTCTTCAGCGGGCTGCTGGTCGGCACGGTCCTGATCGTCGCCGGGCTGACCTACTTCCCGGCCCTCGCGTTGGGGCCGCTGGCCGAGGGGCTGGCGTCATGACCGCTCGCACGAAACAGGAGGACTCGATGTCCACTGTCACTCCCACCCGGGCACCGCATCAGGACGCTCCCACCGGCCACCAGGACGAAGGACGCGTCGGCGGGGGCCTGTTCGACGCCCAACAGCTGCTCAGGTCCTTCCCGGACGCGGTCCGCAAGCTCGATCCCCGGGTGATGGTCAAGTCGCCCGTGATGTTCGTGGTGCTGGTCGGCTCGGTGGTCACCACCGTGCTGGCGTGCCTGGACCCGGGGGACTGGTTCGGCTGGGCGATCGCCGCGTGGCTCTGGCTGACCACGGTCTTCGCCAACCTCGCGGAGGCGGTCGCCGAGGGACGGGGCAAGGCGCAGGCCGACACGCTGCGCAGGGCCAGGACCGACACGGTCGCCCGGCGGCTGATCGGCAGGAACGAGGAGCGGGTGCCGGGGACCGAGCTGCACGTCGGTGATCTGGTGGTCTGCGAGGCCGGTGACATCATTCCCGGCGACGGAGACGTCGTCGAGGGCGTCGCCAGCGTGGACGAGTCCGCGATCACCGGCGAGTCGGCCCCGGTGATCCGGGAGTCCGGCGGCGACCGCAGCGCCGTCACCGGGGGTACGAAGGTCCTCTCCGACCGCATCGTCGTCAGGATCACGACCAAGCCCGGTGAGACCTTCATCGACCGGATGATCGCCCTGGTCGAGGGCGCGGCGCGGCAGAAGACGCCCAACGAGATCGCGCTGAACATCCTCCTCGCCTCCCTCACGATCGTCTTCCTGCTCGCCGTCGTCACCCTGCAGCCGTTCGCCGTCTACGCGGGCGCCGAGCAGTCGATGATCGTGCTGACCGCCCTGCTGGTCTGTCTGATCCCGACAACCATCGGTGCGCTGCTCTCCGCGATCGGTATCGCGGGTATGGACCGGCTGGTCCAGCGGAACGTCCTCGCGATGTCGGGCCGGGCCGTCGAGGCCGCCGGCGACGTGTCGACGCTGCTCCTCGACAAGACGGGCACGATCACACTCGGCAACCGCCAGGCCGCCGAGTTCCTCCCGGTCCCGGGCACCACCGCGGCCGAACTGGCGGACGCGGCCCAGCTCTCCTCACTGGCCGACGAGACGCCCGAGGGCCGTTCGATCGTCGTGCTCGCCAAGGAGAAGTACGGACTGCGCGAGCGTCACCAGGGCGAACTGCGGCAGGCCGAGTGGGTGGCGTTCACGGCCCAGACCCGGATGTCTGGTGTGGACGTCGACGGACGCAGGGTCCGCAAGGGCGCGACCGGCTCGGTCGTCGCCTGGGTCGAGGAGCGCGGCGGCCGCGTCCCGCAGGACGCACAGACACTCACCGACCGGATCGCCCAGGCCGGCGGCACACCGCTGCTGGTGGCTCTGGAGGACGAGCGCGGGGCCCGCATCCTGGGTGTCATCCACCTCAAGGACGTCGTCAAGGAGGGCATGAGGGAGCGCTTCGACGCCCTGCGCCGCATGGGCATCAGGACCGTCATGATCACCGGCGACAACCCGCTGACCGCGAAGGCGATCGCCGAGGAAGCAGGGGTCGACGACTTCCTGGCCGAGGCCACGCCCGAGGACAAGATGGCCCTCATCAAGCGGGAGCAGGCCGGCGGCAAGCTCGTGGCGATGACGGGTGACGGCACGAACGACGCTCCCGCGCTGGCTCAGGCGGATGTCGGCGTGGCGATGAACACCGGCACCTCGGCCGCCAAGGAGGCCGGGAACATGGTGGACCTGGACTCCAACCCCACCAAGCTGATCGAGATCGTCGAGATCGGCAAGCAGCTCCTCATCACCCGAGGCGCGCTGACGACGTTCTCGATCGCCAACGACGTCGCGAAGTACTTCGCGATCATCCCGGCCATGTTCGCGGTGGCGTATCCGGGGCTGGACAAGCTGAACATCATGCAGCTGTCCTCGCCCGAGTCCGCGATCCTGTCGGCGGTCGTCTTCAACGCGCTGATCATCGTCGCGCTGGTGCCGCTCGCCCTGAAGGGCGTGCGCTACCGCCCCAGCAGCGCCGACTCGATGCTCCGGCGCAACCTCGGGCTGTACGGACTGGGCGGCCTGGTCGCCCCGTTCATCGGCATCAAGATCATCGACCTGCTCCTCTCCCTCATCCCCGGAATCGGCTGACCTGCCATGAACAACTCCGTAGGAAACACCACCCGGACGCTCTGGGCCGGGCTGCGCGCCCTGCTCGTCCTCACCGCCGTGTGCGGCGTGCTCTACCCGCTCGCCGTCACCGGTGTCGCCCAGGGCATCTTCCCCGGCCGGGCCAACGGCTCCGAGGTCACCGCGGACGGCAAGGTCGTCGGTTCCGCACTCATCGGCCAGCGCTACGAGCTGCCGCTGAAGAAGGGCCAGGAGACCGCGGACCCGGACCTCAGGTGGTTCCAGCCGCGCCCCTCCAACGGCCTGGGCACCAACAGCGTCAACCCCCAGTACGAACTGATCCTCTCCGGCGCCACCAACCGTGCCGGCGACAACGAGGAACTCATCGACTGGGTCACCGCCGCCAAGGCCGCCGTCGTCAGGGACAACTCCGTCCCCGGCCACCCCGTCGACCCCGCCGATGTGCCGGCCGACGCTGTCACCTCCTCGGGCTCCGGCCTCGACCCCGCCATCTCGCCGCAGTACGCACAGCTCCAGGTGCGGCGCGTCGCCGAGCGGAATCACCTCGGCGTCGCCCAGGTCGAGCAGCTCGTCGACCAGCACACCGACGGCCGGATCCTCGGGTTCGTGGGGGAACCGAGGGTCAACGTCCTCAAGCTCAACATCGCCCTCAAGGAGCTGGTCGACAAGGCGTGAGCACGTGAGCAGCTGAGTGCCTGAGGGCATGGGGCCGGCCGGGAGACGGCCGGCCCCATGCCGTCGGCGGAAGGCCACGGACTCCGAACCGGGGGCGGAACAGGGCCGACGGGACGGGCGGGCACCGGGGACGGCGGACCCCCCGGGCACCGCCCTGGCCATTGCCCGGTCCCGTGCCCCATGCACATACTGGCGGCCGACGGGACCGATCACGCACGGGGGAGAGACATGACCGACAACACCAGCCGGACGCGCACCGGTGGGCAGAGCGGTGCGGCGGTCGCGGAGGACCCGGCCCGCGGACCCATGGTCCGGGTCGAGGACCTGCACCGCTCGTACGGCACCGGCGCCGCGGCCGTGCACGCGCTGCGCGGGGTCTCCTTCGACGTGCCGCGCGGTGAGCTCGTCGCGCTCAAGGGACGCTCGGGCTCCGGCAAGACGACCCTCCTCAACCTCGTCGGCGGCCTCGACAGCCCCGACAGCGGCCGGATCACCGTCGACGGCACGGACCTCGCCGATCTCGGCGAGGACGGACTTCTGGAGCTGCGCCGGGACCGCATCGGCTTCATCTTCCAGTCGTTCGGCCTGATCCCCATCCTGTCCGCCGCGGAGAACGTCGGCGTCCCCATGCGGCTGCGCAAGGCGGACCCGCGCGAGCGCGAGGACCGGGTGGCACTGCTGCTCTCCATGGTCGGCCTCGCCGACCATGCCGCTCAGCGCCCCGGAGAACTCTCCGGCGGCCAGCAGCAGCGCGTCGCGATCGCACGCGCACTGGCCAACCGGCCGGCGCTGCTGATCGCGGACGAGCCGACGGGACAGCTCGACGCGGAGACCGGACTCGCGGTCATGGAGCTGCTGCGGGCGGTGGTACGGAGCGAAGGCGTCACCGCGCTGGTGGCGACGCACGACACCCAGCTGCTGGGGCTGGCGGACCGGGTGCTGGAGCTGAGTGACGGGCACATCGTCGAGCACGCGTAGGGCCCCCAAGGGGGACCATGCCGGGCTTGCCCGCCATCGTCGGCGGGCCCCGCTCGCCGATCCGGCCTGCTCGCCCGACCCCGCTCGGTCCGGCGTCAGAATCCTGTCAATTCAGCCCGCCGCCCAGCCCCCCGTCCGCTTTGCCGGGAATCTTCGGGGTAGCTTCGAAGCGGCTGCCGCATCGGCCGCAGCCGCTTCAGAGAAGACAATGAGGACATGGCTCGCGGCAAGCTTCGGATCTACCTGGGTGCGGCGCCCGGCGTCGGCAAGACGTACGCGATGCTCGCCGAGGCCCATCGCCGTGTGGAGCGGGGCACGGACTGCGTCGTCGCCTTCGTGGAGCACCACGACCGCCCACGCACCGAGGTCATGCTGCACGGCCTTGAGCAGATCCGGCGCCGCGAGATCGAGTACCGCTCCGCCGTCTTCACCGAGATGGACGTGGACGCGGTCCTGGAGCGGGCCCCGGCCGTCGCCCTGGTGGACGAACTGGCGCACACCAATGTGCCGGGCTCCCGCAATGCCAAGCGCTGGCAGGACGTCGAGGAGCTTCTCCAGGCCGGCATCGATGTGATCTCCACCGTCAACATCCAGCACCTGGAGTCGCTCGGTGACGTCGTCGAGGCCATAACCGGCGTACGCCAGCGCGAGACGGTTCCCGACGAGGTCGTCCGCCGGGCCGACCAGCTCGAACTCGTCGACATGTCGCCCCAGGCGCTGCGCCGTCGGATGGCTCACGGCAACATCTACAAGCCGGACCGGATCGACGCGTCCCTCTCCAACTACTTCCGCCCCGGAAACCTGACCGCCCTGCGCGAGCTGGCCCTCCTCTGGGTCGCCGACCGGGTCGACGAATACCTCCAGGAGTACCGCGGCGAACACAACATCCGCACCACCTGGCAGGCCCGGGAACGGATCGTGGTCGGGCTCACCGGCGGCCCCGAGGGCCGTACCCTCATCCGCCGTGCGTCCCGGATGGCGGCCAAGGGCTCCGGCAGCGAGATCCTCGCCGTCTACGTCGCGCGCAGCGACGGACTGACCTCCGCCTCGCCCAAGGAACTCGCCGTCCAACGCACCCTCGTGGAGGACCTCGGCGGTACGTTCCACCACGTCATCGGCGACGACATACCTTCGGCCCTGCTCGAATTCGCCCGAGGGGTCAACGCCACGCAGATCGTGCTCGGATCCAGCCGCCGCAAGGCCTGGCAGTACATCTACGGACCGGGCGTGGGGGCCACCGTCGCCCGCGACTCGGGCCCCGACCTCGACGTCCACATCGTCACCCACGAAGAGGTCGCCAAGGGCCGCGGACTGCCCATCGCCCGCGGCGCCCGGCTGAGCCGGGGCCGGATCGTCTGGGGCTGGCTGGTCGGCGTGGGCGGCCCGGCCCTGCTCATGCTGCTCCTGACCAGCCTGCCCGACGGCCCCGGGCTCGCCAACGACGTCCTGCTCTTCCTCTTCATGACCGTCACCGCGGCCCTGATCGGCGGGCTGCTGCCCGCCCTCGCCTCCGCCGCGGCCGGCTCACTGCTGCTGAACTACTGGTTCACCCCGCCGACCCACACCCTGACCGTGCAGGACCCGGAGAACTTCGTCGCCATCGTGATCTTCTTCGCGGTGGCGGTCGCCGTCGCCTCGGTCGTCGACCTGGCGGCCCGCCGCACCCATCAGGCGGCCCGGCTGCGGGCCGAGTCGGAGATCCTCTCCTTCCTGGCCGGGAGCGTGCTGCGGGGCGAGACGACTCTGGACGCCCTTCTGGACCGGGTCCGCGAGACCTTCGCCATGGAGTCCGTCGCCCTGCTGGAGCGGCGGAGCGACGTCGATCCGTGGACCTGTGCGGGGAGCGTCGGTCCGGCCCCGGTGACCCGGCCGGAGGACGCGGATGTGGACATGCCCGTCGGCGACCACATGGCGCTCGCGCTCTCCGGACGGGTGCTGCCCGCCGAGGACCGCCGGGTACTCGGCGCCTTCGCCGCCCAGGCCGCTGTCGTGCTGGAACGCCAGCGCCTCGTCGACGAGGCGGAGGAGGCCCGGCGGTTCGCCGAGGGCAACCGGATCAGGACGGCGCTCCTCGCCGCGGTCAGTCACGACCTGCGGACCCCGCTCGCCGCCATCAAGGCCGCCGTCACCTCCCTGCGCTCCGACGACGTCGCCTGGTCCGACGAGGACGAGGCCGAACTCCTGGCGGCGATCGAGAACGGCTCCGACCGCCTCGACCACCTCGTGGGCAACCTGCTGGACATGTCCAGGCTGCAGACCGGTACCGTCACCCCGCTGATCCGTGAGATAGACCTCGACGAAGTGGTCCCGATGGCGCTCGGAGGTGTCCCCGAGGGCAGCGCGGACCTGGACATCCCCGAGTCCCTGCCGATGGTCGACGTCGATCCCGGGCTGCTGGAGAGGGCCGTCGCCAACATCGTCGAGAACGCCGTCAAGTACAGCCCCGACGGGGAGCCCGTCAGCGTGTCCGCGAGCGCGCTCGGCGCCCGGGTCGAGCTGCGGGTGGCCGACCGGGGCCCCGGCGTCCCCGACGACGCCAAGGAGCGCATCTTCGAGCCCTTCCAGCGTTACGGCGACGCACCGCGTGGCGCAGGCGTCGGTCTGGGCCTCGCCGTCGCCCGCGGCTTCGTGGAGTCCATGGGCGGCACCCTGGATGCCGAGGACACCCCCGGTGGCGGCCTCACCATGGTGCTGACGCTCAGGGTGGCAACGGGGCACGCCCCCGTCAGCCCCGACCTGCCCGCGCGGGCCGTCTCATGACCGCGCAGGCACACTCCGTGATCTCCGGGACGTCCCGGGAGACCGCCCCGACAGCAGAAAGGCAGGGCCCCATGACCCGGGTGCTTGTGGTCGACGACGAGCCGCAGATCGTACGCGCCCTCGTGATCAACCTGAAGGCGCGCAAGTACGAGGTGGACGCCGCACCCGACGGCGCCACGGCTCTCCAGCTGGCCGCCGCCCGCCACCCCGATGTCGTCGTCCTCGATCTCGGGCTGCCGGACATGGACGGCGTCGAGGTGATCCGAGGGCTGCGCGGCTGGACGCGGGTGCCGATCCTGGTGCTCTCGGCCCGCCACACCTCCGACGAGAAGGTCGAGGCGCTGGACGCCGGGGCCGACGACTACGTCACCAAGCCGTTCGGCATGGACGAGCTGCTGGCCCGGCTGCGGGCCTCCGTCCGCCGCGCCGAACCCGTCGGCGGGCACGGCTCCGACGGCGTCGTGCTCGTCGAGACCGAGGGGTTCACCGTCGACCTGGCCGCGAAGAAGGTGCACCGCGACGGGCATGACGTACGTCTCACCCCGACCGAGTGGCATCTGCTGGAGGTCCTGGTCCGCAACAGCGGCCGACTGGTCAGCCAGAAGCAGCTGCTCCAGGAGGTCTGGGGGCCCTCCTACGGCACCGAGACCAACTATCTGCGGGTCTACATGGCGCAGTTGAGGCGCAAACTGGAGGCAGACCCCTCGCATCCCCGGCACTTCGTCACCGAGCCGGGGATGGGCTACCGCTTCGAGCGCGGCTGAACGCAAGGCATCGCAGGCATCGGGACAGCCCTTGGTCCGGGCGTCGTCCGGACTCCGTCCCGAGCCCCGCGCGGCGGTGCCCGGTGATACACGCAGGTAATCCGTCCGAGTGAGACTCGGGACACCCGCTCGGAGCACAGGAGACCGGTACCCTTCGGGTATGAGTGATGTTCCTCGACCTGAGAAGCCGAGCAGGGCGGTAAAACCGTCCGGCCGCTTCCGGCGCATGCTCGACCGGCTGTCCAGCTCCCAGGAGGACCTGGAGTCCGAGGAGCTGCAGGAGGACTCGCAGGCTTCGGGATGCACGCGGATCTCGGAGTGCACCGACCGGCAGATCGTCAAGGTGACTGGTACGTTGCGGACCGTCACCCTGCGGCCGCGCGCCGGAGTGCCCGCCCTGGAGGCGGAGCTCTTCGACGGCAGCGCGCCGCTGGACGTGGTCTGGCTGGGCCGACGCTCCATCGTGGGCATAGAACCGGGCCGCAAGCTCATCGCCTCGGGCCGCATCGCCATGAGCCACGGACGCCGGGTGCTGTTCAACCCCAAATACGAACTCCGACCGCTCGGCAAGGAGTAGCCGGTGACGTCTCCCGACAAGCCGACGTCCGACAAGGACCGCACCACCCGTTCCGACCACCACGAGGCCGTCACGAAGGCGGTCACCGAAGCAGCGCTCTCCGAGGCGTTCGGCGGTGTCCGGGGCATGGTGGAGACAGTCCTTCCCGGGCTGCTCTTCGTCACGATCTTCACGATCAACAAGGATCTGCACCTCTCGGCCATCGCGGCCCTGGCGGTGTCCCTGGTCCTCGTCGCCGTACGGCTGATCCGCAAGGACACCGTCAAGCACGCCTTCAGCGGCGTCTTCGGCGTTGCCTTCGGTGTGGTCTTCGCGATGATGACCGGCAACGCCAAGGACTTCTACCTGCCGGGCATGCTCTACACGCTCGGCCTGGCACTCGCCTACCTGATCACCACCCTCTTCGGGGTGCCGCTGCTCGGACTGATCCTGGGCCCGGTGTTCAAGGAGAACCTCTCCTGGCGCACCAGGAACCCCGGCCGCAAGAAGGCCTACGCCAAGGCCAGCTACGCCTGGGGACTGATCCTGCTCGCCAAGTGCGCGATCCTCTTCCCGCTGTACTGGTGGGCCGACACCGCCCAGCTCGGCTGGGTCCTGGTCGCCCTGAAGATCCCCCCGTTCCTGCTCGCGGTCTATCTGACGTGGATCTTCCTCGCCAAGGCGCCGCCGCCCATCGACGTGTTCGCCGAGATGGAGGCGCAGGAGCAGGCGGAGAAGGAACAGGCCGAGAAGGAGCGGGCGGAGAAGGCCCGCGCGGCGCAGACGCCCTCCGGCGCGACGCACCACCAGGAGTTCTGAACAGCCCGCAGCCATGAGAAAGGGGTCCGGGACCGTGTGCCACACGGTCCCGGACCCCTTTCTCATGCCCCTGCGGACGCCGGCCCGCTCAGTCGCCGTCGCCCCGGCGCACCGACAGCAGGTCCTCCAGCTGCTCCTCGCGGGCCTGCGCGGCCACGAACAGCAGCTCGTCACCGGCCTCCAGCGTCTCCTCGGCGCCCGGCGTCAGCACGCGCTGCCCACGGATGATGGTGACCAGTGAGGTGTCCTCGGGCCAGGCCACCGCGCCGACCTGGGTGCCGGCCAGGGCCGACTCCGGCGGCAGCGTCAGCTCGACCAGGTTGGCGTCGCCATGGCTGAAGCGCAGCAGCCGGACCAGATCGCCGACGCTCACCGCCTCCTCCACCAGGGCCGACATCAGACGGGGCGTGGAGACCGCCACATCGACGCCCCAGGCCTCGTTGAACAGCCACTCGTTCTTCGGGTTGTTGACCCGGGCGACGACCCTCGGCACGCCGTACTCGGTCTTGGCCAGCAGCGAGACGACCAGATTCACCTTGTCGTCCCCGGTCGCGGCGATCACGACGCTGCAGCGTTGAAGCGCCGCCTCGTCGAGCGAGGTGATCTCGCAGGCGTCGGCCAGCAGCCATTCGGCCATCGGCACCCGCTCCACCGAGATGGCCGTCGGCGCCTTGTCGACGAGCAGCACCTCATGCCCGTTCTCCAGCAGCTCGCCCGCGATGGAACGGCCCACCGCGCCTGCCCCGGCAATCGCGACACGCATCAGTGACCGCCCTCCTCAGGACCCTCGGCGAAGGCCGCCTCGACCTTTGCGATCTCGTCCGTACGCATGATCACGTGGACCAGGTCGCCCTCCTGCAGCACCGTCTGCGAGGTGGGCAGTATGGCTTCACCCAATCGGGTGAGGAACGCCACGCGGACCCCCGTCTCCTCCTGCAGCGTGCTGATCTTGTGGCCGATCCAGGACGGCGTGGTGTGCACCTCCGCGAGCTGCACACCACCGCTCGGATCCCGCCACAGCGGTTCGGCCCCGCTGGGAAGCAGCCGCCGCAGCATCTGGTCCGCGGTCCAGCGCACCGTGGCGACCGTGGGGATGCCGAGACGCTGGTAGACCTCGGCACGCCGGGGGTCGTAGATCCGCGCCGCAACGTTCTCGATGCCGAACATCTCCCGGGCGACCCGGGCGGCGATGATGTTCGAGTTGTCGCCGCTGCTCACCGCGGCGAACGCACCGGCCTCCTCGATCCCCGCCTCGCGCAGGGTGTCCTGGTCGAAACCGACACCCGTGACGCGACGCCCGCCGAATCCGGACCCCAGACGCCGGAACGACGTGGGGTCCTGATCGATGACGGCGACCGTGTGCCCCTGCTGTTCCAGGGTCTGCGCGAGAGCGGCTCCTACTCGCCCGCAGCCCATGATGACGATGTGCACCTTGCGCCTACCTCGCAGTCCTGATCGTCCGGCCGACCTGCGAAAACACCGTGCTCACACTTCTTCCTCAGCTTGCCGGGCAAACAACGGGGCAACGGTGAGTCCCGTTGCCCAGGATGAGCTTATGCGGCCGGGAGTGCGAGGCCCCATCCGCATGCGCTTTCGCGGCCCATGCGAGACGAACGCAGTAGCCGTCGGCCGCCCCATCCGTACCTCCCCGCCCGTACCGCAGCGGACCGGCCCGCAGGGGTGCGGAGGGGGAGGGCGCCGGTCCGGATGCCGGAACACGGGCGCCAAGGGGCGTCGGCACGGCCGCCCCGGCAGAGCCTGCCGCGCCCTGTCCGCGGACACCTGGGTGCAAGGATTCCGTCAAGGAAAGCGCAAGGATTTCGTTAAGGAATTCGCGCCGTTTTCGGCCGAGCGCAGGAGATTGCAGGGCCACGCCTTCCGCCGGTCTGCGGCGCCCTAACGGAACGCTTACGATCCTCAGCGTGTCCAAACTGACCGACCTGCCCAAACGGATTCTGATCGGACGGGCGCTGCGCAGCGACAAACTGGGAGAGACGCTGCTCCCCAAGCGCATCGCACTTCCCGTCTTCGCATCCGACCCGCTGTCCTCGGTGGCGTACGCGCCCGGAGAAGTTCTCCTGGTGCTCTCCGTCGCGGGCGTGTCGGCCTACCACTTCAGCCCCTGGATCGCCCTCGCGGTCGTGGTCCTGATGTTCACCGTCGTGGCCTCGTACCGCCAGAACGTGCACGCCTACCCGAGCGGTGGTGGTGACTACGAGGTCGCCACCACCAACCTCGGCCCCAAGGCGGGACTGACCGTGGCCAGCGCGCTGCTGGTCGACTACGTGCTGACCGTCGCGGTCTCGATCGCCTCCGGGGTGGAGAACCTTGGGTCCGCGATCCCGTTCGTCGTCGAGCACAAGACGGTGTGCGCGATCGTGGCCATCGTGCTGCTGACCCTGATGAACCTGCGTGGCGTCAAGGAGTCCGGCAAGCTCTTCGCCATCCCCACATACCTCTTCGTGGCCGGCGTCTTCATCATGATCGTCTGGGGTGCTTTCCGGGGACTCGTCCTCGGCGACACCATGCACGCGCCGACCTCGGGCTACCAGATCAAGCCCGAGCACCAGGGACTGGCCGGCTTCGCCCTGGTCTTCCTGCTGCTGCGGGCCTTCTCCTCCGGCTGTGCCGCCCTCACCGGCGTCGAGGCCATCAGCAACGGTGTGCCTGCCTTCCGCAAGCCCAAGAGCAAGAACGCCGCGACCACCCTCGCGATGATGGGACTCCTGGCCGTCACCATGTTCTGCGGCATCATCGGCCTGGCCATGGCCACCGATGTGAAGATGGCGGAGAACCCGGCCGAGGACCTGATCAGCAAGGGTGTCCCGGTCGGCTCCGGCTTCGTCCAGGACCCGGTGATCTCCCAGGTCGCAGCCGCCGTCTTCGGCGACGGCACATTCTTCTTCGTCGTCCTCGCCGCGGCCACCGCACTCGTTCTGTTCCTGGCCGCCAACACGGCGTACAACGGCTTCCCGCTGCTCGGCTCGATCCTCGCCCAGGACCGCTACCTGCCCCGCCAGCTCCACACCCGCGGCGACCGGCTCGCCTTCTCCAACGGCATCGTGCTGCTGGCCGGCGCGGCAATCCTGCTGGTCTGGGTCTACGGAGCGGACTCGACCCGCCTCATCCAGCTCTACATCGTCGGCGTGTTCGTCTCCTTCACCCTCAGCCAGACGGGCATGGTCCGGCACTGGAACCGCCACCTGGCGGTGGAGAAGGACCCGGGCAAGCGCCGCCACATGATCCGCTCCCGCGCGATCAACACCTTCGGCGCCTTCTTCACCGGCCTGGTGCTCGTCGTGGTGCTCGCGACCAAGTTCACCCACGGCGCCTGGGTCGCGCTGCTCGGCATGGTGATCTTCTTCGGAACGATGACCGCGATCCGCCGGCACTACGACCGGGTCTCCGAGGAGATCGCCGCGGACGAGACCCCCGTCGACGAGACGATGCGACCCTCCCGGGTCCACTCCATCGTCCTGGTCTCCAAGCTCCACCGGCCCACGCTGCGCGCCCTCGCCTACGCCAAGCTGATCCGCTCCGACCGGCTGGAGGCGCTCTCCATCAGCGTCGACCCGGCCGAGACCAAGGCCCTCAGGGAGGACTGGGAGCGGCGCGGCATCGACATCCCGCTGAAGATCCTCGACTCCCCGTACCGCGAGGTGACCCGCCCGGTCATCGACTACGTGAAGAGCCTGCGCCTGGAGAGCCCCCGCGACGTCATCAGCGTGTACATCCCGGAGTACGTGGTCGGCCACTGGTACGAGCACCTCCTGCACAACCAGAGCGCCCTGCGCCTCAAGGGCCGGCTGCTGTTCACCCCGGGCGTGATGGTGACGTCCGTGCCGTACCAGCTGGAGTCCTCCGAGGCGGCGAAGCTGCGCGCCAGGAAGCGCGCCGAGTGGAACGCGCCCGGCTCGGTGCGCCGCGGACCCGTCGAGCGCAGGCCCAGGGAATCCGCCGACAAGGGCTGACCGCCCGGCCCGCTCGTGGTGAACGGCCGGACCACACCCACGTAGACTTGTGGGTTGTTGTCCGGCCGTTTTCCTCTTGATCACTGGAGCCACCCCGTCATGCAGAACGAACCCACGTCGTCGCTGGTCGGGGAGGAGTACGAGGTCGAGGTCGGGCCCGTCGCGCACGGCGGCCACTGCATCGCCCGCACCTCTCAGGGGCAGGTCCTCTTCGTACGGCACACGCTTCCCGGCGAGAAGGTCGTCGCAAGGGTCACCGAGGGCGCGAGCGACTCCCGCTTCCTGCGCGCCGACGCGGTACGGATCGTCGAGGCATCCAAGGACCGCGTCGAGGCGCCGTGTCCGTACGCCGGTCCGGGCAAGTGCGGCGGCTGCGACTGGCAGCACGCCAAGCCCGGCGCCCAGCGCAGGCTCAAGGCCGACGTGATCGCCGAACAGCTCCAGCGCCTGGCGGGCCTCACCCCCGAGGAGGCCGGCTGGGACGGCACCGTCATGCCGGCCGAGGGCGACAAGCTCCCGGCGGGCGAGGTTCCGGCCTGGCGCACCCGGGTGCAGTACGCCATCGACGAGGACGGCCGCGTCGGCCTGCGCAAGCACCGCTCGCACGACGTGGAGCCCATCGAGCGCTGCCTGATCGCCGCGCCCGGCGTCACCGAACTCGGCGTCGAGCGGCGGGAGTGGCCCGGCATGGCCTCGGTGGAAGCCATCGCCGCCACCGGCTCCCACGACCGCCAGGTCATCCTCACGCCGAGGCCCGGCGGCCGGCTGCCCCTCGTCGAACTCGACCGGCCCGTCTCGGTGATGCGCGTCGACGAGCGCGACGGCGGCGTCCACCGGGTGCACGGCCGCGCCTTCGTCCGCGAACGCGCCGACGACCGCACCTACCGGGTCGGCTCCGGCGGCTTCTGGCAGGTCCACCCGCAGGCAGCCAACACCCTCGTCCGCGCCGTGATGCAGGGCCTGCTGCCCCGCAAGGGCGACACCGCACTCGACCTCTACTGCGGTGTCGGCCTGTTCGCCGGCGCCCTCGGCCAGCGCATCGGCGACAAGGGCGCGGTCCTCGGCATCGAGTCCGGCAAGCGGGCCGTGGAGGACGCCCGGCACAACCTGAAGGACCTGGAGCGGGTCCGCATCGAGCACGGCAAGGTCGACCAGGTCCTCCCGCGTACCGGCATCACCGAGACCGACCTGATCGTCCTCGACCCGCCGCGCGCGGGCGCCGGCAAGCAGACGATCCTGCACCTGGCGGGCCTGGGCGCCCGCCGTATCGCCTACGTCGCCTGCGACCCGGCGGCACTCGCCCGCGACCTGGCGTACTTCCGCGAGGGCGGGTACCGGGTGCGGACGCTGCGGGCGTTCGACCTGTTTCCGATGACGCATCATGTGGAGTGCGTGGCGATTCTGGAGCCCGCCGAGAAGGGTCGCTGACCTGCAGGGTCAGGTCAGTAAGGGCTGGCACGGCCCCCTACCCGAGGGTGGTGGCGCACCGGGTGCGGACCGGGCAGGGGCGGTAAGGCGACCTCTGCTCGAAAGGGCGATGAGGTCACCCGTGGCGCTTCGTCACCACCAGGCTGCCGACCAGCTTGTCATGCAGTCCCTGCTTCCGGTCGCTCAGGTTGATGGCCGAGAGGTTGGCGATGGCGAGAACGGTCGCCAGGCACATCGCGAGGTTGCACACATGCCTGACCACAGCGCGCCCGTACCCGAGTCGGCCGCCGTCGGAGTCTCGGACCACCTGTGTCCCCAGCAGCTTCTTGCCCGGTGTTGCCCCCCATCGCGCCACGCCGAGCGGGGAGTACAGCAGTACGAAGCCCAGGACCCATACCGCGGCAGCCGCCCGCCAGATCGGGGTGGCCTGACCGTCGGCCACGGAGAGTGCGGTAAGGATGCGATCGAGCGCGACCAGTGGCCCGGCCACGACGACTGCCGCGATCGCCAGGTCCACCACCGTGGACGCACAACGGCGCATCAGGCTGGCCGGTACGTCCGAGGAGGGGTGGACGGTTCTGTCTCCGGACCGGCCGGAGGAGTTGAAGACCCCACCCAGGGACATATTTTCAATATTCGACATGTGTGTACCTTTTGCTGGTCGGACAGTGCTTCCATTACGTGGAGGGGGTGCGGACCCGGTAGTACCTGGCCCGCAGCCCCCGGCCGCGGCGAGGCCGAGACGGAGGCCGCCCACCGGCCTTCGACGCAGAGGCGTACAAGCAGCGCAACTCGGTCGAGCGGTGCATCAAACCGACTCAAGCAGTGGCGCGGCCTGGCCATGCGAACGGACAAGCTCACCTACCAGGCCGCACTCCACCTCGCTGCCATCCTCATCTGGACAGCCGCCTGACCGTCTAAGCGGCTTGCCCGCGAAGATGACCACATGGACGATCTTCTGAAGTTCCTCGTCGCACGCATCATGGACGACAACCACGCTTATGCCTACGTGGCCGAAACCTTGGGCGGCGAGGCTCTTCTCGACAGCCATCTCCCCATGCTCGATCTGACCGAGCAACTGGTACACGAATACAGGGCCATGGATCCCTGGGACTCCCGCTCGGCCGGCCTGGCGTACGCGCTTCGGATCCTTGCCCAGTCATACGCGGAGCACCCCGCCTACCGTCAGCAATGGCGCCCGTAGCCCTTCAAGGAGACAGGCTCCAGCGGTATTGATCGGGAGCGTTGTTGACACCGGGTCTTGATCCAAGGCCGAAGACCTCCGGTGTGGAGGAGGTGTCTAGGACTACACCGCACGGAGGTCTTCGTGTCCCACCGTCATGCGCGGCTGACTGTTCATCGCGGCCAGTGCTGATTTTACGAGTTCTTTCCGGCGTCCGGTCGCTCATGTGGCTGAGGAGATCACGGCTGCTCACTCTTCTGTGGCGCCGGGGCGTCCTCGGTGCACGCGAGTGCCTCGACCTCGACGCGCAGCGCGGGCGAGGCCAGTGCGGCCACCGTCATGACGGTCATGCAGGGGCGCAGGTCTCCCAGCCACTCGCCCAGCCGCCGGCGCCGACGCTCGAGATCGACCTCGCCGGCGAAGTAGAACGTCAGCTTGACCAGGTCCTCGTGGCGCATCCCGGCCGCTTCGAGGTTGGCCGTGATGTTGTGCAGCGCGATACCGAGCTGCTCGACCGGGTCCTCGGGGAGCTCGCCGGTGGGGGCCATGCCGATCTGGCCGGATATCACGAGCCACCGGACCGGGCCGGTGATCTCGGCCTGATGAGAGTACGTGGCGAGCGGCGCCGCGATCCCCTGGGGGTTTCGGAAGGTGTTCACGGAGGTTCTCTGTTCCCTTTCAGGCGGACGGGTTCTGGTGCGTGCCGAGGCCGTCCGCACAGGTCTCGATCCGATCGGTGGTGTCATGGGCGGCGCCAGGGTTTCGGTGATCCGCGCCAGGACGGCCTCGTGCAGGCGCGCCAGGTCGTCCACCACGCCCTGCGGGAGGAACCTGCCGTCGGCGTAGAGGGCGATGTCCAGTGCGGAACGGTCCGGGTCGCGGCCCACGGTAGCCAGGAACGGCCCGTCGGTGTGCTCGAACCAGCGGACACCGGTGAGATGCCCGCCTCCGTGCGCGGCGTCCGCATACGCGGGGAAGTCCGTGTGGGGGCGTGGCCCCGCTCTGTGTGTCGTGTGAGAGTGAGTACTACCGCGCGAATGGACCTTCGCCTCCGTGCCCGAGGGAGTGACGCGCGGAGCGACGCGCAGCCCTGGGCGGAGATCGAAGCGGAACGGGGCACCGAACTGCCCGTCAACTACAAGGCGCTGGACGACAACAGGGCGAGGACGAGTTCGGCAGTCGCGGCGAGAGGCGTGGCCGGGACCACCGTGGCGACCGTCTCCAGGGTGGACTGCACGGCGACGAAGTAGATGCCGCCCGCAGTCTGTGGCCGCGCACGCTCCTGGCATCGCACGAGGCCCCGGAGAACCACCCCCTCGTTCGGGCGCGTCCCTCTCCACGATGTCATCAGCAGCTACGGCCAGGGAGGAACTGTGCAGCGGCCGAACGCGGCGCTCGCCGAGAGCGTGGGGGAGCGGGAGACGGGGAGGCGACGACCCCCGCGCCCTGGTCGGTGAGACGCGGCGTTCGGTCCTTCTGGTGCCGGTGGCCGGCGGAGGACTGTGGTCGGTGCGTTCGGGGATGCGGTGGATCCGTGGGTTCACCGAAAAGCTCATCTTCCGGCAGGGCGAGGACGTCGTGCCCCATGGGCCCGGCTCCGAAGCCGGCCAGGTGATCACGGCGCACGGGCCGTTGGGCATCAGGAGCGAATCCGGAGCGACGGCACTGGGCGGCAGGCCCACCGATCCCGGTGCACCCATGACCGACGAAGACATCGTGGAGGGAATGATTCCGGGCAAGGACGGATTCATGCCCTCGCGGTGCAGATCAAATGAGGCAGCGCTGACCCTGAGACTGACCCTCGACAACGACTGGCGCGCGACGGTGACGGACGATCCGCTGTCCTTCACCCCGCGCTTCGACTTCTCGAATCCCGGTGTGTGTATAGCGCCCTACGTGAACCGGGAGGAGCGTGAACGCTTCCTCCTGGACACCTTCGGCAGCCAGGAGTGGCTGTGGGACACCCCGGACACACTCGGGTTCGACCGGGCGAGCCAGGAGTTGATCGGCGCCGAGTTCCAGCTGCCCTACGAGTCGGCATCAGCCGAGGACTGCGCCCGCCTTCCCTCGCTGCCGGCTGTCTGCCCGGGCGGGCTGCGCGCGGACGAGGAGCGCGGCTGCCGCCTCGAAGCGGCCTCGGCGCTGTGCCGTGCGCCCGGGGACGCCGTGCTGACCTGTCTGCGCGACCTCGAGGTCCTCGACGCAACGCTTGAGGCCCGTATCGGGATCGCCCCGGACGTGGCGCTCCTGGTCCAGGACGGAACCGTCGTCGGCTGGAGCCTCACCGATCCCGCGCGCTATCTGACAACCGCCTATGCCGCTCCCGACCCCGCTCCACCGTCCCCGGGTACCCGCGCGCTGCTCAGTTCCTGCCTGGACCTGATCACTCATCCGCTGCTCGAAGAGGTGCAGGACCGTGAGCCGGCCGCCCTGGCCCGGCTCCGGGAGGTTCACCAGGCCCTGCACGCCCAGCGCGAGGACCGGCGCCGCGCCGACGCCCTCCTCGCGCTCATCGGCAACCTGGTGGAGGACTACGGGAACCGGTGACCTCGGAGCCGTGGCGGTATTCCCCGCGGACCAGGTGATCCCGTCCGGCCTGACCACCCCGATCCAGGTCTTCACCCGGACCGTCTGCCCGACGGGCGGTCCGGCTTCCGGATCCCGGTATGCGCCGAACACGACGAGATCGACGCCGGCGCTTTCACAAGCCCTCGCCCCCGCAGCGTCACCATCGGATGTCCACGATCACCGGGGGGTTGCACGGAACGGCTGCCCCGCGGGTGCGGTCACGGCAGTTCCGGTGCCCACGCGACTCCGTTGATGTGGGCCCCGCCGTCGACGAAGAGGGTGTTGCCGGTGACGTAGCGCGCGCCTTCGCCGGCGAGGAACACCGCCACCGGAGCGATGTCCTGATCGGGATCGCCGATCCGTCCCATGGGGTTCATGGCGCCCGCCTGGGCCTCCAGCTCCGGATGCTCGTTCATCATCCTGTGGAAGGCGGCGCTCTTCGCGCCCGGACAGACGGCGTTGACGACCACTCCGGTCGGGGCCCACTCCCGAGCGGCGGTCCGGGTGAGGGTGCGCAGGGCCTCCTTGGCGGCGTTGTACTCCAAGGTCCCCATGTGGGCGTTCACGCCATTGAGGCTGCACATGTTGACGACCCGGCCCCATCCCCGCTCCTTCATGTGCGGGAAGGCAGCCTGCATCGCCCAGAAGGGCCCGTAGAAGCCGATGCCCAGCCCTCGGGCCAGCATGGCGTCGGTCTTGTTCTCCACCCGTCCCACGTCGCCGGCCGCCCAGGCGTTGTTGACCAGGATGTCGACGCCTCCCCACTCGCGGACCGCGGTGTCGACCATCGCCAGCACCTGCGCCTTGTCACTGACATCGGTACGTACGAAGCGGCCACCGATCTCGTCGGCGGTGGCACGGCCGGTCTCCTCGTTCAGCTCCGCGACCAGCACCCTGGCCCCCTCGGCGGCGAACCGGCGGGCCACCGCGGCACCAATTCCGTCACCTGCGCCGGTGACGATCGCGACGCGTCCTTCGAGCTGCATGCTCTTCCCTCTCGTTCGGGACGGTGCCTCATCCAATCCTGGGTTGGCGGCCCGGTCGGGGCCGCGTCCCATTGGGCGGGAACGTGGGATGACGCCCGCAGGCCGTCCGGCGGTAGCCGAGGTGGCGGGTGCGGCCGGCGACCGGCAGGCCGGTGGGGGCGAGGAGTCCCTTGGCATCCGGCAGGATGCGCCGGCCGAGGAAGGTCTACGCACCCGCGCCGGTGCGTGCGGGTGCGTCGGGAAGTGTCCGCAGGATCGGTGCCGTCGGCAGGTCCCGTCAACGGCCTGGAGCCGCGCAGTTCGCTGACGGCCGGAACGGAAATCACCCTGGGGAGTGGGAGGGAGGTGTGGTGACTTCGTCATCGAATCCGTGGAATGCAGGGGATCCGCGACGCAAGGGGCGGATCCGTCATGCGGAATGATCCTTTCGATATGCGGCTGAGTCCTACTTGAGTGCCTTGAGGAGGCGTTCTATGCGGGCGACGGCCTTTTCGGCGGTTCCTTTGATGAATGAGCCGTCGCGGGCCTCATAGGTGAAATGGTCGTAGTTCCAGCGGTCGGGCATGTTTTTCGCGCCGCCCTCGAACATCGACATGACGAAGGTGCTGGCGAACGGTGACGCCTTGCGGACGGCATCCGCGGTGGAGGTGGACAGTTCGGGCTCCATGCCGACGAAGACGCCGCTGCCGACCTGGAACACCCACATCGGGACCTCGGTGGTACCGGTGACCGTGTAGGTGGCCGACTTCACCGGGCCGACGGGGTGGTCGGTGGTGACCCGCGTCGTGGTGAACTCGTCGGTGAGCAGCCGCAGGGTGACGTTCTTGCCGCTCTCGTAGCGCTTCACCGCCTGCGCCACCCGGACGATCTCGTTGCCGAGGCGCTCGCCCTGGGCGGTGAGCAGGGCGAACCCGGCGTCCTGGAGGTCGACGCCATAGGTCCAGCCTCTGTCCTTGTCGATGGTGTACCGCTTCGACCGGTAGCCGGGGAACTGGTCGCCGCACGCGCCGACGAGCCAGAAGCCGACGACGCCGTCGTACTCGCCCTCCACGTGGGCGATCGCGGCGCCGGCGAGGTCGGCGGTGATGGGGAGGCTGCCGTCGGACATGACGGAGTCCTGCATGACGCAGGACTGGACGTTGTAGTTGGCGAGCACGGCGATCGGGTTGCCGTCCAGGTCGTCGAACCGGGCCACGTACACCGACTTGTCCGACGGGCCCCGCTCGTTGACGCCCAGCCAGTAGCCGTCGGCGGTGAGGACGTTGCGGTTGACATTGATGTCGGCACGGCCCGTGCCGTAGCCCACCTGCGCGGGCCGCAGGTTCCTCCGCGCGTCGGCGACCGCGCTCTTCGCGGCGTCCACCATGCCCTGCACGTAGGCCGCGGCGCCCGCCGAAGAGGTGGTGGCGGCGACGTGCGGGGCGGAGAAGCAGTGGGTGACGGTGACCATGATGTCGGCGGACGCGATCCCGGTGGCGTCCGTGACGGCCTGCCGGATCAGGGCGATCGCCTCCGCGCTGATCGACGTCAGGTCCAGGACCACCAGCGCGATGCTCCGGCTGCCCGACTCGATCAGCAGGACGCGCAGACAGAGGTCGTCGTGAACGCTGGTGAAGTTGTCAAGAGGCAGGACGGAGGGGCCGGGCGTGAACACCGCCTTGCCGGCTCCCGCCTTCAGCACGGTCCCGGCGGGCGCCTTCTCCGTGCCCGCACCGGCGGGGGAGGCGGCCGCCGCCGACGGGGCCGCGCCGAGGACCGCACCCAGCGCGGTCGCCGCCGCACCGGCGGATATGAGCGAACGGCGGCTCACGCCGTCGGCGGACGACTGGCTCTCTCTCTTTCCCTGTTCAGGCATTCTCTCGTCCTTCGGATAAACGAATCACGGAAGAGTGTGCCGCATTTCCGATGGTGCCCGATTCGGAGGTGGCGGCTCGTTCCAGGTAGTACCACGGCCGACGCGCCGTCAGATGACGTGCGGAACGCAAGATAAGCGTGCGCGCCCGGTGCGGGGGCGATGACCGGGGGAAATATCCCTGTGATCGGCGAAAACAGGTGGTGCCCTTCCACAGGCCACACATGTCGCATGCACAGAAAGGACGAATTCTTATTTCGTGCGTTCCGGGGGCTTGACTGCTTCATGCGCAAGGGTGAAATTCCCAAAGGTGTCCGCAGACCGACCGGCTGCGGAGAAAATCACCAGAGGAGTCCGTTGTGGCTGACAGGAGAGCTTTCCTCGCGGCAACCGTGGGAGCCGGCCTCACGCTCGTCGGCGGAGTGGGACAGCAGGCGTCCGCGGCGACTGGAACGGGACCCGCGGCCGGCACCTCCGACGAAGGGCACATCCGGAGCGTCAGCGCCCTGACCCGGGTCTACGGCGACGGCCAGAAGTTCGTCGGCGTGGCCGTCGAATACGACAGGGAGATCCTCGGCGCAGGCCTTTCCCCGTCGACCTTCACCGTCGACGGACGGACCGTGACCGCGGTGTACGCCGCCACGACTCCGGAGCTGAGGGACGAGGGCCGGGCCCGCGACGGCAGTGGGCGCTTCGTCGTGGTCGAACTGTCCCCCGAGGACGACGGGGCGGCGCTCTGGGGCACGCGCTCCGCCGGCGGGACGCCGGTCATCCTCACCCCTTCCGCCACTCTCACCGGCACCGGCCCGGTGCGGGCGGTGGACGGACACCGCTTCCCGGCCGACAGCACACCGCGGACCACGCAGAAGGTTCACAACGCGGTCGTCGACGACTTCCGCCAACTCACCTTCCACGACCCGGAGACCGGCAGGTCCCTGGAGTACAACCTCTTCGTCCCGCGCGACTACGACCCGCGCAAGCACTACCCCCTCGTGCTGTTCATGCACGACGCGTCCGTGGTCGGAGCGCCGGTGCTCGGGCCCCTTGTGCAGGGTGTGGGCGCGATCGTCTGGGCCGGCGAGGAGGAGCAGGCGAAGCACGAGTGTCTGGTGGTCGCGCCTCAGTACCCCTCGGTCGTCGTGGAGGACGACTACCTGCCCACCGACCTCTTCGACACCACCATCCACCTGGTGGAGCACCTGACCGAGACGTATGCCGTCGACCGCCGACGCCGGTACACGACGGGCCAGTCCATGGGCGCGATGATGTCGCTCGGTTTCGGCATCCGCTACACCGACGTCTTCGCCGCCCTCTATGTCGTCGCCGGACAGTGGCCCGCCGAGCAGGCCGCGCCGCTGGCCGGGAAGAAGATGTGGGTCCACGTCTCGCAGGGGGACACCAAGGCGTTTCCCGGCGAGAACGCCATCATGGAGGTGATCGAGGCTCAAGGTGTCCGGGTTGCCACCGCCCCCGGCTGGGACGCACGGTCGACCCAGGCCGAGTTCGCCGCCGAGGTGCGCGCCGTCCTCGCGCAGAAGGCACCCGTCCAGTACACGACGTTCCTCACCGGGACCGTCGCCGGCGCCGACGGGAACCCGGGGTCGGAACACATGGGCACCTGGCGGTACGCGTACGACATCCCGGGGATCCGCGACTGGCTCTTCCGGCAGTCCCTCTGAGGAGCCGTCGACCGGCTCTCCCCGGGCGGGTGGCGCCGGACGACGCGTGGCGCTTCCCGGCTGCTCTCCTGTCACATCGATTCGCTGTTCGGACCGGATGACTCCGACCCGGTCGCTGTGCCGGACGCCGCAGTGGGTGCTGGGCTTCATCCTGATGTACCGGCCTCACCCCTTCTCGCCGATGTCGCCGGCGTGGGGGAGAGACTGGGGCCGGAGCTGTCGGCGCCGGTGACCTGGGCTGCGGGCATGGCCGTGCTTCGAGGCCATGCCCGCACGTGACGCGAGCCACAGGAACTCCTGGTGTGCCGTGGAGAGATGTAGTCGTGAGGAACTCAGAAAACGATGTGCGCCGCCGCGTGCGCCAGGGGGACCGAGAGGCGTTCGCCCAGCTGTACGAGGAGTTCGCCCGAGCCGTGTACAACCACGGGCTGCGGTTGACCGGTGACTGGTCGACAGCCGAGGAGATCATGTCCGAAACGTTCCTGACCGCGTGGCGGACTCGTGGACGCGTACACGAGGATGGCGGCTCTCTGCTGCCTTGGCTGCTGGGCATCGCCACCCACAAGGCGGACAACGCCCGCCGGGCACTGCGCAGACGCCAACTGTTCATGGCGCGTCAGCCGCAGCCGCCTGTGGAGGAGGACTTCGCGCCCCGGACGCTCGGACGCATCGACGACGCACGGCGCCTGCGTGCCGTACAGGTCGCTCTGGGCCGGCTGCGACGCCAGGAGCGGGAGGTACTGGCCCTGTGCGTGTGGTCCGGCCTGGACTACCAGCAGACTGCCGAAGCCCTGGGTATCGCCGTCGGCACCGTACGCTCCCGCCTTTCACGCGCCCGCAAGAAGCTCGCGCACCTCGCGGAAGAAGACCGGGAACCTCCCGCCTCCCGCGGAGAGATGACAAGTGCGGCCGCGATCGCGGCCCTGCCCGTACGGGAGGAGCTCATATGAACGACAGGACCACCGGCGCTTCCCCCGAGTGGAACGGCGACCGCGAGGAGATCGCTCGACTCCTCCCGGCCCCGGCCGACTGGGACCTTCCGCGCGTGCAGCACCTTCGGCACAAGGAACTGCTGATGCACCACATCGACCGAGACACAGCAACCCGGACCAGTCGGCCCCGTCGGCTGCTGCGGCCGGCGCTCCTGGCGCCCGCGACCGCGCTGACCCTGGCCTGCGCACTGGCCGCGGGAGTCGCCCTCGACGGCAGCGGCCGGGAGCCCTCCGGCACCGCCTCGCACGGTGCGGCCACGGACATGCAGCCCGCCGCGGCGCTCCTGGGCCGAATCTCCGACGCGGCGGAGGAGCGCGACACGCCCACTGTTCGGGACGACCAGTTCGTCTACACCCGGAAAAAGACCCGTGGGGCCGACCTGACCAGCGGGAAGGCCGTTCTCAGCCCCTTGCTGGACCGTGAGATGTGGGCCGCGCAGGACCCGGCGCCCCTGCAGAAGCTCGGCCTGATCCGGGAGGACGGCAAGACCTTCCCCCTCAACGCCGAATTCGGTGACACCGATGGCACCCCGGCCGGCATCGACCGACCCACCTACGCATGGCTCAGCTCACTGCCCACCGACCCCGACCGACTGCTGGCCCAGCTGTACGCCGAGACGCCGCAGGCCGAGGGCCGGGAACGTGACCAGGCGGTGTTCGAGCAGATCGGGTCCCTGCTCGGCGGGGTGATGCCGCCCCGTACGGCCGCCGCTCTCTACCGGGCCGCGGCGAAGATCCCCGGCGTCACCCCGGCTCCGCAGGCCCGTGACGCGATCGGCCGGCGGGGCCTCGGCATCGCCCGTGACGACACGCGCCATGGCATCCGGACCGAGTGGGTCTTCGACGAAAAGGACTTCTCGTTCCTCGGCTCCCGTAGTCGTCTGACCAAGGACACCTCGTACGGAAAGACCGGAACGCTGCTGTCAAGCGAGGCCGAGCTGGAACTCGCCGTCGTCGACAAGGCCGGTCAAGAGCCCGCGGACGCGGGGCGGACGCGGGGCGAACCGCGGAGCTGACGGTCCTTGAGGTTCTTGAGGGCATCGAACATGCGTGATCACCTGATGCTCGGACAACGAGTTGTCGACCCTGCCCTCTGCTGTGCGATCGTCGACGGTCAGGTGCTGCTCCGGATCGGCGGTTCCGTTGGCCAAGAAGCGGATGCCGTCCACGATCAGCCGGGCATGGACATCGCCTGCCTGCCCCTCGGAGTGGAGAGCAGCTCGCGGCCCCGCTCCGGGGTCAGCAGCGGCCCGAGCACGGGGTCGGCCACCCATCCCAGCGGCGCCAGATGGTCCGGTCCCAGCGGTTCCCACAGGGGCAGAGCAATCACGAGCGCCCGCCATGCACTGTCGGTCTCTCCTCGTTGCGCCAGCTCCCGCGCCCGCTCGACCGCTTCCCCGAACGGTCCGGCCGCCGTGTACCGGTAGGTGCCCTGGCGCACCTGATCCAGCGTCGTGTAAGCCAGTGACACCAGGTCGTCATCGGCGCCGCGCAGATGGAACATCAGCGTGGAGTCGTCCCGACAGGGGTCCGCCGCGTGCCCGGCTACCAAAGCAGGCAGCAACTCGGGCGCGTACCGCGGGTCCGTCACCATGTGTGTGAAGTACACCCTGGAGGTCTGTCCGAGCAGACGACGTATCTGATCAGCCAGCCCGGTGGCCCGCGGCCGGCCGTACTCCTTCGCCTCGTCCAGCTTCTTCTCGGCCCGTTCCCAGCCGCCGCGCAGCGCCTCCAGTCGGGCCTCCTCCACCAGGCCGTCCAGCTTGCGTGTCGTGTCGTTCTCGAACACCGGCTTCCCGTCGACGGGTTGCGCCTGCAGGCTGTGGAACTCGCGGTGCATGCCCCGCATGAACGCGAGAAAGCTCGCGTGCCGCTCGGGTGGCGCGCCGTGCCAGCTCGCCCATGTGTACACGGCCCACTCACCGTCCTCGTCCACCTCCTCGGGATCAAGGAGGACGTAGGTGACGTCGGACTTGACGTCGAGCTGGAGCCCGCGCCGCCAGAGGTCCCCCTCCCACCGCTCCTCCGGGTCGGCGTCCTCGTCCAGGTATTCCTCGCACACGTCCGCGAGTCCCAACTCGTTGTTGTGCCAACGCGCGTCCTTGGTCCCCGCCAGCAGCCACACGAACCCACCCGCGTGCCGCCACCCGTCACTGACCATGAGGAACTCCCGGTACGACGGGGGCATCCGTCGGCCGAGACGCTCCTCCATGGCTGCGATCCGCTCCTCGGACGCGGACGGGAACCCCAGCCAACGTGCCTCCCGGGCGGCCTCGTCGTCCTTGCTCAGCGTCTTTCCGTCCGGCAGGGAATCCGCCCACTCCTCGCTCCACCTGAGCAGGAAGGAACGCCAGTCGAATGCCGTGGTGTTCGTCATGTGTCCCATGCTGCCGCCCACCACTGACATGGGCGGCGACACGTGGGTCCGGTCGTCGTGGCTCACCCACCGAATGACGCCCTGCCAAGCTGTTCAGAGGGTCGGGGGTGTTCCTCGTACATCGGTCAGATGACGGTGTCGATGTCGTGCTCGACGATGGCGTCCATCGCACGTTCCGCCACGGCGGCGATGGTCATCGACGGGTTGCAGGCACCGGTCGTGCCGGGGATCAGCGCACCGTCGAGGACATAGAGACCGCGCTGGCCCAGAACGCGGCCCTCCAGGTCGCAGACGGTGCCCATCGGTGCTCCGCCCAGCGGGTGCCAGGTGCTGTTGACCAGGGCGTTCGTGTCCGTGAGGACGCCGAGTCCCTTGGACACCTCGGTGACGCGGCGCTGGATGTTCCGGTGACTGGCGGCGTCACCGCCCGAGGGCCAGTACAGCGACACGGTGTCGGTGGAGGCGTCGTAGCGGAACCGGCCCCGGTCGGCGCTCACACCGAAGCCGACCAGCATGGTCGTGCGCGCGTTGATGCCGAGCGGCGGGAGCGACGCCTGGATGATCGTGTTCGCGGTGGAGGGGTCATCCCACGCCTTGCTGCCGTAGACGACCGGGCCCCCTTGCTCGGCCCCGAAGTCCTCCTGGAGGTTCGTCCAGGTGTAGATGCGGTCGCCGTTGGTCCCCCAGCCCTCGCCGAGACCGTCGGGCAGATCGGGGATGGCGCCGGTGGCCCCCGCGCGGACCAGGAGCTTGCTGGTGTTGATGCTTCCGGCCGCCATGATCAGGGCGCGGGTGGAGAGGATCTTCTGCTCCATGAGGGTGCCCGCATCGTCGGTGCGGTCGACCCGCACCTCCCAGCGGCCGTCGGCCGCCAGCGCGACGGACGTGACGTTGTGGTGGGTTTCCACGGAGACGTTCCCCGTCGCCTCGGCCTGCCGGAGGTAGGTCACGTCGACGGAGTTCTTGCCACCGTTGTTGACGCCGAGAGCACAGTCCCCGTTGGTGTAGGACGGCTTCATCTCCCCGCGCAGCTCGGCCAGGGCGTAGTCCCAGTCGATGGGCATCGGGATCTTCTCCAGGCCGAACCCGGCCCTGCGCACCCGCTCGGCGAAGACCCGCGCCGCGTAGTAGGGGGAGGTGTTGATCAGTTCGTCGGGTGCCGTCGCCACCCTGAGCATGTCGGCGACGCGGGGGTAGTGGATCTCGTTCATGCGCCGGTAGTCGAGCTCCTGGGGTAGCCAGGTATTGAACACCGCCTCCGACGGCTGCAGCGTCATGCCTTGGTAGACGAGTGATCCGCCGCCGACCCCGGCCGCGCAGACACCCAGGATGTTCTGCCCGAGTATCGGCTCCAGGAGGCCCACGTAGGGCGCGAAGTCCATTGGTTTGCCGATGAGTTGGGCGAGTGGCCGGACGGCTTCGGGAAGGGTGCCGTACCAGAGCATCCGCTGGTCGAGGCTGGTCGCGTGGGGGAAGGTCTCCGCGTTCGGCCCGGTGGGCCATCGCCGGCCGCGTTCCAGTACGGTCACCGGCACGCCGGCCTGCGCCAGTCGCAGCGCGGCCACGCCGCCGCCGAAGCCTGAGCCGATGATGACCACCCGGTGTTCCTCCCGGGTCAGTCCTACCTGGGCCGGTGCGACCGTTGCTGCGGCGGCGGGCGCCCGTAGGAGACCTGCGGCTGTGATTCCCGCGGCACCGGTGAGCAGGGCGCGTCTGCTGGGATGGGGCATGAGCGGCTCCTGAAGAGGGGGATGGAGCGCCGTCCGATGGGGGTGGCCGTCCGAACTGCCCAGGCGGGAAAGGTGATCGGTGGTCGATGTCGCCTGAACTTTGCGGCCGTTACGCACCAAGTGCGGTGCAGAACACCGCTGTTACTAGTTGGTCACTTACGGCAGAGTAAGTCTGTGCGTCACTCAGTGACAAGACGTCTGTATGTGTCATTTTCGAATGGCTCGCTATGCTGCGGTGACAGGCACGGAGAGCGGGGGACGACGGTGGGCGAGGCGCCAACCGCGATGCGCGGGGCGATGGTTCAGGAAGACGGCAGGCCCTTGCTCGCCGAACGGCGCAAGGCGGCTCTCCGCTTCGAGATCGCTACCGAGGCCGTCCGGCTGTTCGCCCGGCAGGGCGTCACCGGCACCACCGGCGAGCAGATCGCCCAAGCCGTGGGCATTTCCTCCCGCACCCTGTGGCGCCACTTCCCCAGCAAGGAGAGCTGCGTCCTGCCGCTGCTCTCCGCAGGGCTCGAATGCGTCGTGGCCCAACTGCGCCACTGGCCGCAGGACATGAGCTTGCTGGACTTCGTCCTGGAGTCCCTGCGGGCCTGCGAGCTGCCGTCCGTCGCTCCCGTCACGCTCGACCTGATCCGTATGACCACCACCGACCCGGCGCTGCGCTCCGTCTGGCTCCAGGCCCACGACGACGCCCTGCCCGTCCTCGGCCAACTCCTCGCCCGGCGTTCCGGAGGCAGCCCCGACGACCTCCGGATCAAGGTGCACGCGGCGACCATCAACGGCGCACTGCGCGCGGCCTCGGAGGACTTCGCCCACCGGTACGCGGAGGACCCCGGCGCGGCGGGCACCGAAATCGCCACCTGCCTTCTTACTGCCCTGCGCGCCGCTGCGGAGGGCCTGCCCTACTGATCCCTGGGGGAGCGCGGCCTTCGTCCCTGCCCGGTGCCGGGCGTACCGTGCCGCACGCCCACTACAGCGGGTCGCAGTCCGGGAGAGTCGGGCGGTCCTTCGTGCGGACGGCAGGCAGCCAGGCCGTGGCCGGAACCTTCGCGCCGGGGACGCGGATCCGGAACCAGATGGTGGACCGGCGGTCCTGCTCGTCGAGGATCGGCAGCCCGGAGGCCAGCCGGCACTCCGCCTCCAGGACGTCGCCGTGCCACACCCGGGTGGGCACGACGTTCTCGGTGGTGTAGGGATGCCGCGGGTCGATCGCGAGGCCCAGGCTGCAATGAAGGTCGCGGTCGTGACGATCCTGGCAGTCCTGCTCGGCGTTGAACACCCTTACCTGGGCGGGGTTTTCGGGGGTCCCCTGGAGGGCTGCGGAGCCGTTGCCGGTTCCGTTCCCTGCCGCGTACGCCCAGAGCGCGGCGGTGGACGCGCACCCGAGGGCGGCGAGGATCACGGCGGTGCGCGCACGCAGGCGGGGACGGGAGCGGGCACGGTTGCGGGGGCCGGGGCGGTGGGTCCGGAGACCGGCCTCGTGGGCCCGGATGCGTTCGAGGATGTGCTCGGCGGTGTGCGGGGCGCGGGCCGCGTGGGTGGGGGACAGGCAGTCGGCGGCGAGAGTGCGCCAGAAGGCGGGGACGGCGCTGTCCATCCGCAAGGGTGCCCCGCCCGCGGCGTACTCCTGCACGGCGGCCCTGCGCGCCGACGGCGTGGCGCCGGGGAACGGCAGGGCGCCGTGTGCGAACACTTCGTGGACGATGATGCCGAGCGCCCAGAGGTCGGCGCTGGGCCGCACCTGGACGCCGCGTTCCGCGAGGGGCTCCTGCCATCGCTCGGGCGGGAGGTAGTCGAGGGTGCCCATCGGGGCGGTCCAACCGTGGGTGCCGGTCAGCTCGATGGCGAGGCCGAAGTCCGAGAGCCGTACTTCGCCGTCCCGCCCGACGAGGATGTTCTCGGGCTTGAGGTCGGTGTGCACCCAGCCGCTTCGGTGCAGATGGGCGAGGCCCTCCACGATGCCGGTGACGAGCCGGGTGCCCTCGTCCTCGGTGATGCCGGCGGCAAGCAGCTCGCGCAGGCTGCACCGGGCTCGCTCCATGACGAGGACGATCGCATGGTCGAGGGACGGCCGGTCGGGAGTGCTGAGGACCAGGGAGTCGAGGAGCCGGACGAGCCGGGGATGGCCGGCCCTGCGGCCGAGATCGATCTCGCGGTGGGCTGCCTCGGCCACGCTGCGGGCCTGCCGGGGTGCGAGTCCGGCGGTCGGCATGACCTTGAGCGCGACCTCGTCCCCGTCCGCCGGGTTGGGCGGGGCGTCTGCCGCGTGGTCTGCCTCGTCCGCAGGGTCCGCCGGGCCGTCTGTCGCGCGGCCCGGAGCCCGGTTTGCCGCGCGTCCGGCGTAGACGGTGGCCCAGCCGCCCGCGCCGATCGGTTCGCCGACGATCCAGGGGCCGATCCGGTGGCCCTCCGGCAGGAGTTCGGGTCCACCGCTGTCGCCCGGCGCAGTGTGGTCGTGCACCGTCACCGCCGCCCTACCGATCGCGCTTGGCCGGCTCGGTGCGCGGCGGCAGGAGGTCGAGGTGCTCCTCCCGTGCGAGCCCGAACTTCAGCGCGATCCCGACGACGGCCTCGCGCTTGCCGTTGCGGCGGTCGGCGCGGGCTGTACCGTCCGCGGCAGCCGGAACGCCGATCCGTAGCTTCTCGTCGGCGAGGTAGTCGATGTGCGCACTGACCGCACGGGCCGTGAGCCTGGCGCAGCCGGCATGGCCCCGGAGCCGCTCGACGACCTCGGGTGTGGTCGGCACGGCGACCGGTGAACGATCGCGCAGCCAGGGCTCGCAGAGCGCGACGAGCACCAGGAAGTAGGTGGCGGTCTCGTCTAGGGAGTAGGCCGTGACGGTATGGCTCTCCCACGAGCCGTCGCCGATCGCCTGCGGGTCCAGATAGATGTGGTCGGGCGCGAACACCTGGAAGCGGACCGGGGTGTCACGGCGGGACGGCAGCACCACCCGGGAGAGCTCGAACGGGATCGGCGCCCCGACCCGGCGCGGCGGGACGCGCAGGTACTCGCCCGCGCCCTCCGGGTTCTCCACCAGATAGCTGTGGGTGGTGCTGAGATTGCTGAGCTGCCAGTGGTCCTCCGTGGCGCGGATCTCCCCGGCCAAGCGGGACACCGCCTCGTCGCCGAGGCGGAGTTCGACCGGTGTGCGCGCCGAGCCGCGGCCGAACCGGATGCGCTCCCCGGGGCCGATCCGCAGGGTCACCGCGTCACTGCCGCCCCCCTCCGGCAGGTGCACGACAATTCCGCTCACTGTTCCCCCATCCGGCGCGCCGACCACCGTTGCCCGACGGACGAACGTTACCCCGTGTGCGCGGAGTGATTCATGGAGTGGCAGGGGTCTTTACGGTGCGGTGATGAAGCCGGACGGCAGTCGGGCACCGGGTGTGGGCGGACGCCGATCAGGGCGGCGTCGCCCGCGCGGAGAAGGGCTGGGCCGGGGCGCCGGAGAGAACGGCCGCCACAGCGCGGTCACCGAACGCCGCCCAGGGTCGCCACGCGCTGCTGGGCTGTTCCTGGACCCGGGTGCGCACCTGCCCGTCGGCGGTGACCGCGAACAGATGGAGACGGCCGGTGGCGTCGGCGGCGGCCGACGGTCCGGCGGCGAGCACGACGCCGGGCTCGGTGAAGTCCTCCGCGGCGTCCCAGGTGCCGCCCGGCGCGAGCTGCCAGCGGTGGTCGAGCCGCTCACCGCCGGGGGCGAGCGTGAAGCCCTCCAGCCGGCCGTCGGCGCTGGGGACGAGCAGCGGGGCCGCCGTCGACCAGCCGAACAGTGGCTGCCAGTCGTCCCACCCGCCGCTCGGAACCGACTGGCGCCGCTGGAAGGCGGCCACGCCGGAGGGGGCGATCGCGGAGACGGTGAGCCGCCCGCTGCCGTCGCGGGTCACGCGCGGGGCCGTGCCGGCCGGAGTGCCGAACGGGTTCCACGGGGCCCAGTCGCCGCCCGGCGTCTCCTGCCAGCGGTGCAGGAGCGCGGCGCCGCCGGGCGCGAGCACGAACACCTCCAGGCGCCCGTCCGCGTTGACCCCGACGACCGGCGGGGCACCGGCCGGGCCGCCGAAGCCCGCGTCCCACGGGTCCCAGGTCAGCGCCCCGGGCGACCACTGGCGGCGTCGCGCGACCAGGGTGCCGCCGGGGCTCAGCGCAAAGACCTCCAGGCGGCCGTCGGCGTTACGGGCGACGGCGGGCGCGGCACCGGCCGGACCGCCGAACTCCTCCCAGTCGTACCAAGTGCCGTCCGGCCGCTGGACCCTGTGGTGCAGATTGGTGCCGCCGGGGGCGAGCGAGAACACCTCCAGGCGGCCGTTGGTGTTGCGGCCGAGCGTGGGGACGGCACCCGCCGGACCGCCGAACTCCTCCCAGTCCGACCAGGTGTCGGTGTCCGGGTCGAGCTGGACCCGCCGCAGCATCGAGTGGTCCACGGCGTCGAGCGCGAACACGGTCAGACGGCCCTGGACGTCCAGGGCGGCGACCGGGTTGTCCGGGCTCTGCCACACGGGCGGGGTGTCCTGCCAGTACAGCGGCGCCAGCGAGAGCCCGCGGCGGAACCAGCCGGCGGCGCTCGCGTACCAGTTCTCCCCGTCGGTGACCGGCTCGACCGCGTGACCGGGCACATGGCCCGCGTACCCGTCGAGGGTGAAGCTGAACGGGTCGCGGGAAGCGAGCACATCGGTGCCCTCGTAGCCGCCGCGCGGTCCGATGAACAGGTGGTACCAACCGTCCCGTTCGACGACGTACGGCGACTCGGTGACGGAGACACCGGTGGCGGTGGTGCTCTCGTCGGTGAACGCGATGCCGGGCTCGCTCCAGTTCAGCAGGTCGGTGGAGCGGCGGTGGCAGACGAGGTGGCGCCGGTCGGTGGTGGACTCCTCGGTGTAGTACATGACCCACTCGGTGCCGATCCGCGCCACCATGGGGTCGCGCGCCGCTGAGCCCCGGAACAGGGGGCCGGACGGGAGACGGGTCCAGGTGAACAGGTCGGTGGAGGTGGCCAGGTTGATCGCGGCCCCGTCGCTGCCGCCTGCGGCGTAGAACATCCAGTAGGTGCCGTTCGCCTCGATGACGTGTGGCGCCCAGAGGTGTTCCTCGCCGTGGTACGCCGGATCGGCGGTCAGTGCGTCGGCATGGGTGGTCCAGGGGCCGTACGGGTCGGGGGCCGAGGCGTGTGCGAAGGCGGTCTCGGCGGCGCTGTCCGGGGCCTCGCCGGGGGTGGCGCTGTCGCCGACGATGGAGAACAGGTGCCAGCGGCCGTTCGCCCGGATGAGGGTGTGGTCGTTGAGGTAGCGGCGCCGGCCGGGGAGGGACGGATCGTACACGGGCGTGAAAGGCCCGGCGCCGACCCACTGAGGGGACGCGAGGGTGGCGGCGAAGGCGGCGCCACGGCCCAGGAGCGGGAGCGCGAGCGCTCCCGCTCCGGCCGCACGCAGCAGGCGCCGCCTGCTGATCGGATGCATGACTCTTCTCCGGAAGGGACCCTGGCGGGTCAGTTGGCCTGGGTCAGTTGACGGCGGGACCCGACGTGGAGTTCAGCCAGGCCCAGTCGGACCAGGTCGAGAAGCCCGTCTGCCACTTGTGATAGACACCGGCGCTGCTGGTGCCGAAGACCTCGATGCGGCCGTCGGCGTTCGCCGTGGCGGTGACCTCCGTACCACCGGTACCAAAGGTCTCCCACTGGCCGTACGGGGCGTTCACCCCGGTCTGCCAGAGGTGCTGCGCCACACTGCCGTTGATCGCGAACACCTCGACCCGGCCATCGGGCGACCGCTCGCTGGTGACCTGGGAGTCGGCGGGGCCGCCGGTGGGTTCCCAGTCGGACCACGTGGTCAGGCTCGTCTGGTACTTGTGGAAGACACCGACCGGGCCGGAGGCGAACACCTCCAGGCGTCCGTCCTGGTTGTGGTCCAGGGTCAGGTCATGGCCTCCACCGCCGAAGTTCTCCCAGGCCGACCAGCCGCCATTGACCGCGGTCTGGAACAGGTGCTGGAAGACGTCCCCGTTGAGCGCGAAGACTTCGAGGCGTCCGTCCGAGGACTTCTCCATCTCGATCCGGCTGTTGGCCGGTCCGCCGCCGGCCGACTCCCAGTCGGACCAGCCGCTGCTGGGCGCAGTCTGGTACTTGTGGAAGATTCCGACCGGGCCCGAGGCGAAGACTTCGAGGCGTCCGTCGCCGTTGGCGCCGACGGCGATGTCCTTGCCGCCGCCGCCGAAGCTCTCCCAGCCCGACCACTGGCCGGAGGGGGCGAGCTGGTAGAGGTGCTGGAAGACGTTGCCGTTGATGGCGAAGAGCTCGAGGCGCCCGTCCGCGTTCGGGCCGATCGCCAGTTCCGCTCCGCCCGGCCCGCCGAGGGACTCCCAGTCGGACCAGCTTCCGTTGACGCTGGTCTGCCAGGCGTGGTGGACGCCGTTGGTCCCGGCCGCGAAGACTTCCAGGCGGCCGTCCGCGGACCGGGCCGACACCACCCGGCCCGACTCCGCCGGATACACCAGCGGTCCGGGACCGGGCTCGTGGTGGCCGAGCCGGTCCACCGCGGCTTGCGCCTCATCCATGTGCCCCCAGTGCAGGCCCGCGTTGTAGGTGGACCAGGGCTGCCAGTTCGTACCGCCGGAGGAGATCGTGAAGGCGGCATTGGCGTTGCACTGGGCGTCGTAGGCGCAGGCGTCGTTGACCTCGGGATGCCAGTAGTCGTTGATCTGCCACAGGCCGCGGTCCCGCGACGGGGGCGTGTTGTTCGTGGTGTTGGTTATCGACGGATCGCAGCCGGACTCCGCGAGTGCGACGGCGACGGCGGTCACCAGGCCGTCGCCGCGGAAGCCCGCGTTGTAGCCGACCTCGGCGCACAGGTCGCTCGAAGCCGCGTAGGCCGGTGAGGCGCCGACGAAGACTCCTGCCGTGAGCAGCAACGAGACCAGCGCCGACAGGATGACGCGGTGGGGCGCTCTTCGGGCCCGCCGCACCGTGTGCAGCTGTTCCTTTGTCACCTGCTGTCTCCTCAGTTGACGGCGGGGCCGGAGGTGGAGTTGAGCCAGGCCCAGTCGGACCAGGTCGCAAAGCCGGTCTGCCACTTGTGGTAGACACCGGCGCTGCTGGTGCCGAAGACCTCGATGCGGCCGTCGGCGTTCGCCGTGGCGGTGACTTCCGTGCCGCCGGTGCCGAAGGTCTCCCACTGGCTGTAGGGCGCGTTGAGGCCGGTCTGCCAGAGGTGCTGCGCCACGCTGCCGTTGATCGCGAACACCTCGACCCGGCCGTCCGCGGTCCGCTGGCTCGTGAGCTGGGAGTCGGCGGGGCCGCCGGTGGGTTCCCAGTCGGACCAAGTGGTCAGGCTCGTCTGGTACTTGTGGAAGACGCCGACGGGGCCGGAGGCGAAGACCTCGAGGCGTCCGTCCTGGTTGTGGTCCAGGGTCAGGTCGTGTCCGCCGCCGCCGAAGTTCTCCCAGGCCGACCAGCCGCCGTTGACGGCGGTCTGGAACAGGTGCTGGAAGGTGTCGCTGTTGAGGGCGAAGACTTCGAGGCGTCCGTCCGGGGACTTCTCCATCTCGATCCGGCTGTTGGCCGGTCCGCCGCCGGCTGACTCCCAGTCGGACCAGCCGCTGCTGGGAGCGGTCTGGTACTTGTGGAAGATTCCGACGGGGCCGGAGGCGAAGACTTCGAGGCGTCCGTCGCTGTTGGCGCCGACGGCGATGTCCTTGCCGCCGCCGCCGAAGTTCTCCCAGCCGGACCATTGGCCGGATGGGGCGAGTTGGTAGAGGTGTTGGAAGACATTGCCGTTGATGGCGAAGAGTTCGAGGCGCCCGTCGGCGTTGGGTCCGATCGCGAGCTCCGCTCCGCCGGGACCGCCGAGGGACTCCCAGTCGGACCAGCCGCCGTTGACGCTGGTCTGCCAGGCGTGGTGGACGCCGTTGGCCCCGGCCGCGAAGACTTCCAGGCGGCCGTCCGCGGACCGGGCCGACACCACCCGGCCCGACTCCGCCGGATACACCAGCGGAGTGGGGCGGGGCCCCGTGCCTGGGGTGCAGGGCAACACCACGCCGTGGTCGGCGAGGTACGGCTCCGGGTCGATGGCGTACGAGGTGGACGGGTCTCCCCAGATGCGCAGATGGAGGTGGGGGCCGGTCGACTCGCCTTCGGAGCCCATCAGGGCGATCTGCTGACCGGCCACGACGTGGTCGCCGACGAAGACGTCCCGCTCGTACATGTGCCCGTACTCGGAGATCCTCCCGTCGGAGTGCTGGATGCGGATCCACTGGCCGTAGCCGTCGGCGCTGCCGGAATGGGTCACCTCGCCGTCGCCCACGGCATAGATCGGAGTGCCGTAGTCGTTGGCGATGTCGACGCCGTTGTGCGCGCTGCTGTAGTGCTGGGACACATAGCCGGAGGCCGGGCACGCCGCGGTGAAATCAGCCGCCTGGGCGGTGGTCGGCGAAACGAGTACCAGTCCGGGTGCCAGGGCCGCGGTCGCGGCGAGCAGGACGCGCAGCGCGCGTCGGCGGAGTGAGAGTGACAGTGACACGTGATGCCCCGTCACGCCTTGCGGAGACGGCCGATGATGCCGTCGATGTCGCGCTGCATCAGGTCGTGCCGGATGAAGTGGCCGCCGGGCACCTCGTACGACTCGTGCGGGATCCCGGCCTGGTCCAACAGCCCGCGGAACTCGCGCTGTCCGGCGAGCACCTGGGTCTCGTTGATGGTGTCGAACCAGTTGATCGGGTCGGGGCTGGTGCCGGCGACGAGGAAAACCCGCTTGTTGCGGTAGCTCTCGATGCGCTGGACCGGGTTGTCGGCGGAGACCCTGGCCTCGTCCCACAGCGGCACACCGTAGATCGTGCCGCCGCCCAGGTCGAGGGCTGCGGAGGAGGCGTTGGCCCAGTGGGCGACCAGGCCGTAGTCACGGCGGAGGCTGGCCGGGCCGGAGTGGGCGCTGACCGAGGCGAAGTGGCCGTAGTACTTGGCGGCGTACTTGAGCGCGCCGAACCCGCCCATGGAGAAACCGGCCACGGCCCGGCCGTCGTACTCGGCGTAGGTGCGGAAGTTGGCCTCGACCCACGGCAGCACCTGGTTGATGTGGAAGTACTCCCAGTTGCGGGGGCCGACGTTGGAGCTGACCGGGTTGGAGTACCAGCCGGCGTGACCGCCGTCGGGCATGACCACGATGATCGGCTTTCCGGCGGTCCAGGCGCGTATGCCCTCGCGGTCGAAGGTGATGAAGTCCTGGTCCGTACCGCCGCCGTGGAAGAGGTAGAGGACGGGGTAGGTGCGACCGCTGTAGTGGTAGTCGTCCGGCAGCAGCACATTGACGCCGGGGTTCCAGCCGATCGCGTCGGTCTGGAAGCGGTAGTACCACATCCGGGAGTCACTCTCGTTGTGGTCCACGATGTGCAGGCCGAAACCGTCTCCGGCCGCCGCGGCGGTGGATGCCCCCGCGAGTACACCTCCGGCGCCCAGGGCCAGGGCGGCGGTGACGCCACCGGCGGACTTGAGGATGCTTCTGCGGGTGGGCTGGTGCGAGGTCAACGTAGCCTCCTGGGTGGGGGAAACGCGGCGGCGGAGTGTCCGAACGCCGTGTGACAGGCGGTTCGGAAGGTAGCGACGCGACTCCCCGGAGGAGAACCCGGAACCTTACGGACTGACAGGCGCGGCCCGGGCGCGGTACAAAGCGAGCGGGACCCCTCGCGTCACGCGTCGGGGAGCGCAGCGGTTCCGCGGGGCTCCGCGCATGCCGGGAGGGTTATGGCCGACCTGGACATGCCGACGCCCCGCGCCCGGCACGGAACCGGACGCGGGGCGTGCGCAGGTCGTGGCTCAGTGATCGGCGGCGTACGAGACGAAGGAGGCCCACTGGCGGGGCCCGAAGGCGAGCTGGGGGCCCTGCACGTGCTTCGAGTCGCGTACGTGAATGGTCTCGGGGGCGAAGGCGACCTCCACGCACTCCGGGCCTTCATTCGTGCTGTAGCTGCTCTTGAACCACTTCAGTGCAGAGCTGTTCCCTGTCGAGGGGGTGGTCATCATGTCTCTCCCAGCACTTTCTCGATGAAGGCCAACGACTCACTGGGTGTGAGGGCTTGGGCCCGGATGATGCCATAGTGGATCTCAAAGAGCTGGATCTCCTTGGGATGCGAGAACAGCCGACTGATGAGGTGGGCCTCGTTGTGCCCCACGGTGTCCCCCTTCTCGAGCCGTAGGAGCTGGAACGGCCCCGCAAGACCGGAGTGGTCCTCGCGATCCGTGGGCATCACCTGGATCTCCACGTTCCGCCGATGGCCGACCACCAACAGGTGTTCGAGCTGCTTCCGCATCACCATTCTGCCCCCGAGCGGGCGGCGCAGTGTGACCTCTTCCTGGACAAAACTGAAGACGGGGGGAGGCTGCCGGTCGAAGACCTCCTGGCGTGCCAGCCGTGCGGCGACAAGCCGCTCGACCTCCTCCTCACTGAAGGGCGGACGCCGCATCCCGTACAACACCCTGGCGTACTCCGGCGTCTGAAGCAGGCCGTGGACGACGGAGTTGGCGTAGGCGCACAGCTCAACCGCCTTCGACTCCAGCTGCGCCAGATCCCGCACCTTCTTCGGGTACCGGGCCTCCTCCGCGTCCTTCTTCAGTCCGGCGATCAGCCCGCCGGCCTCCACCACCGTGTCGGTCCTGGCCAGAAACGCTTCACTCGGCGCCCGCCGCCCGCGCTCGACCGAGGACACCTGTTCCTCGCTGTAGCCGATGCCTGTTCCCAACTCGGCCTGGGTGAGCCCTTTTCGCTCTCGGCACGTCTTGACGACCCGGCCGATCGTCCGCAGGACGGCCGCCGACTCCTCGTCGTCCCCGTCGTACGGTTCCATCGCGTCGCCGCCCTGAACTTCCTGCCCCGTCACGCCCATGTGCGCACCTCCACGTCCGCCGTGTCCGTGCTCAACTCCTCGGCGGCTCACCGCGTAACGCCTCGCTGCCCGGACAGATCCGGACCGCACCCGGACAGCGATGCTGCGTACTGACGCCGTTACTGGTGACGCGGCGGTGGCAGGGTTCCAGCGGTGGACCGAGCTACGTCGAGGTCCGGGTGCGAGGCTCCTGGCCTCTTCCCTCCAGGTGGCACTTAGTGCCACATTGCTGGTATGAAATCTCCAATTTCCACAGCTACGGCGCAGGCCTGGGCGGCACTGGGTGCCGATCCTGCTCTGCTCGACCGGGTGGCCTACGGCGGTCCGTCCGGAGGACTGCCGGCGCATCTGCCCGTCCTGGAGCTGGCGCGGGCCACCGTCGCGGTGTGCTCGCTCGCGGCAGCCGAGCTCGCTTCCGTACGGACGGGGCGGCCCGTGCCCCGGGTGAGGGTCGACGACGAGGCGGTCGCAACGGCGTTCCTCAGCGACCGGCTGGTGCGGGTCGATGGGAAGGCGTGGCCGACTTTCGCGCCGCTGTCCCGGTTCTGGCGGGCGGCCGACGGATGGGTCCGCACGCACGCCAACTACCCGCACCACCAAGCACGGTTGCTCGCCGCTCTCGGGGTGCCGCGGGATGCCGGCGAGGACGCGGTGGACGCGGTGGCCGGGGCGATCGCGGGGCGTACCGCACTGGAGGTGGAGGAGACCGTGTACGCGGCAGGCGGACTGGCCGTCGCGGCACGCAGCCCCGAGGAGTGGGCCAAGAGCGAGCAGGGGATCCTGGTTGCGGGGCAGCCGCTGCTGACCATGGCGCGCGTCGGCGACGCACCGGCCCGGGTCTTCGCTGACGCCGCGCTGCCGTGCGCGGGGCTGCGGGTCCTGGACCTGACCCGGGTGCTCGCCGGGCCGGTCGCCACCCGGACGCTGGCGCTGCTCGGCGCGGACGTGCTGCGGATCGACGCGCCACAGCTGCCGGAAAGTCAGGAGGCCCACAACGACACGGGGATGGGGAAGCGCTCGACCACCCTGGACCTGGGTGACGCCACCGGGCTTCGCGTCTTCGAGGAGTTGCTCGACGAGGCAGATGTGGTGGTTACCGGTTATCGGCCGGGTGCGCTTGACCGGTTCGGGTTGACGCCCGAGGCGCTCGCTGGGCGCCGTCCGGGTCTCGTGATCGCTCAGCTGTCCGCGTGGGGCCGTTACGGGCCGTGGCACGAGCGGCGCGGCTTCGACAGCCTGGTCCAGGTGGCCACCGGCATTGCCGAGCTGGAGGGCTCGCCGGACTCGCCCGGCGCGCTGCCCGCCCAGGCACTCGACCACGGCACCGGCTATCTGCTGGCGGCCGGGGTGCTGCGCGCGCTCACCGAGCAGCACCGCACGGGCGGCACCCGGCTGGTCCGGCTCGCCCTGACGCAGACCGCGCACTGGCTCATCCACGACCTGACCCCCGCTCGGGGCAAGGACGACGGCTTCGACGCCGGGCGTTGGCTGACCGAGACCGACAGCCCCATGGGTCGACTGCGGCACGCGCTGCCGCCGGTGTCATACGAGGGAGGCCCGATGAACTGGGCACGCCCGCCGGGTCTATGGGGCACGGACGCCCCGGTCTGGGGCGGCGCCTGACGAGAACGTTCGGGGCGATGCGCCCGGCAGACCGATGCGGCCCACTGGATCCCAGCCTCTGATCGGCTCTCGACCGGGCGCGGCACGCCAGGGAGACTGGATACCTGATGCCGCATGAAGGAGTTGGGATGCAGGTAGCCGTGGTCACCTTCGACGGGTTCAACGAGCTCGACAGCTTCATTGCTTCCGCGTTGATCAATCGCTGCCGCAAGGACGGCCTGGAAGCCTTCATAACGACGCCGACGCCGGTGGTCACGTCGATGAACGGCGTCGAGGTGACCGGGCAGCGCCCCATGGAGTTTGTGACCGACGCCGACGTCGTGCTGATCGGTAGCGGAGTGAAGACGCGCGACGTGGTCGCCGACGACCGGTTGCTCTCCATGCTGCCGCTCGACCCTTCGCGACAGCTGATCGGCTCGCAGTGCTCCGGCGCGCTGGTGCTGGCGCGCCTCGGGCTGTTGGGCGGCATGCCGGTTTGCGCGGACGTGATCAGTCGGCCCTTTGTCGAAGCCTGCGGTGTCACCGTGCTGGACGCGCCGTTCTACGTTGAGGGGAACATCGCTACAGCGGGCGGCTGCCTGGCATCCCAGTATCTCGCCACGTGGGTGATCACCCGGACGCTCGGAGAGAAGGCCGCGCGCGACGTCATCGACTACGTGGCTCCGGTCGGCGAAAACCAGGAGACCGTCGAGCGCGCCATGCGCGCCATCCGCACGGGGGAGCCTGCACTGCCCTGACGCCCGTTTCGGAATGCTGCCTGCAGTGATGGCGGCGACTTTTCAGTGTATTGAGGCGTGGGCATTGTCAGAGGCGCGAGCATGTTGCAGTGCTCTCGCCTGGCTGGCCCGCGCGGACGGGCTCGGACCAGTCGTCGACCTCGGGTTTGGCGGCCTGCTCTGGATTCGGGCACCCCGGCGGCGGTGGTTGAAGCGACTGAACGAACCATTCGCTTCCTGATTGTCACGCCTGGTGCGGTCGGTGGTCGTGACTGCCGAGGAAGGACGGGGCTGGCCGGATTCGAACCGGCGTCCTCCTACATGCCGTGAAGGCGCGACAACCGCTGCGCTACGAGCCCCATCCCGCCAGCGATCATACGAGCCACCTGCACTCCGCCGCTCTTGAATTGTCGAAGACAATGTCTTGTCACTCAGCATGGCAGCGTCAGGGAAGTTGTGTCAGAACCTCATCTCGCGTTCGCGCACCTCCACGTCCGCCGTGTCCATACCCAACTTCCCGGCGGCGCACCGCGTAACGCCGCGTCGCCCGGACAGAGCCGGACAACGCCCGGACAGTGACGCTGCGTACTGCCGTCGCTCCTGGTCGGAGTAGAGGTGGTCGACCACGCTGAGTGACATGAATCGCGAACCTGCCCACTCACCGGCGTTCCGGTCCGGGCCCACGCAACACCCCGTTCCCGCTCGCCACTTCACCATCCTTCTCTCCGCGACGCCGCGCGGTGCCCGCCTCGCCCGCCGTCTTGCGGCCGAGGAACTCCACCGCTGGGGCTGGCCGTACGACAGCGGGGCCAACCGGACGGTGACGCTCCTTGTGGCCGAACTCGCCACGAACGCGGTGCTGCACGGCCGGGCGCGGGGCCGCGACTTCCGTCTGCGGCTCACCCTTCGCCCTGGGGGTCTGGTCCTTCGTATCGAGGTCACGGACGCGAGCCCCGACCGTCGACCACCCGCTCCAGGCGAGATTCCGTCACCGTCCCCTGACCTCGAATCCGGCCGGGGCCTCCTCCTCGTCGAAGCCCTGTCCACCCACTGGGGAACCACCGACGGCGACCCGTACACCAAGACGGTTTGGTGCGAAGTCGCCCTGACCTGAAAGGTAGTGGCGCATTACTGTCGTGCGACGCACCCTCGGGCACACCGTCCGGCAACGCACGACGCTGCCCCGCGATGACCGGAGTGATCGGCATGGGCATTGGACCGCCCAGGCCGGACGACGCACGCAACTCATGTTCATGCCTCAAGTGCTCGTCCCGTCGGACCTGACGCGAAGCGGTGTGGCTATCCCCACTGGCCGGGCTGGTAGTCGCCGGCGGGCTGCTGGGTGATGACGTTCAAACGGTTCCAGGCTCGGGTCGGGGCGGCCGTGTCCTGGCTCGGTTGGGGTGCTCATGGTGCGTCGGCTCCCTTGGTCGTATCTGCCCTCATCGGTTCGACAAGACAGCGCACCGGATCGTGAGGACGCCTGAGCTGAGGCTGGAAGGGCCGGATGGGGGCTCGTCGGTTTCTCGGGCCGTCCACGGGGTCATCAACCAGCAAGGAGGAAGCAGCCTGCTACCCTCCCTGGGTGTTCATCGTGATGTTCATCTGACGGTCCTGGATCCCTCCCGTCCAGGTTCTGATCCGTCGAGGGTGCGATCCGTTCTGCCCTCCGGACCTCAATAACCGTCAGATTCTTGGTGACCGTACGTTGCGCGCGTCGGTCGCACATCATCGGAGCTGTTTCGTGCTCGCAGTGCTTCTCCTTCCTGGCGCACTTCGCGCCTTCCTTCCCGCCCTGATCGGCCGGTCCGCTCTCGCGATGGGCGGTCTTGCTCTCCTACTCGCCGTCCAGGACAGTACGGGCTCATACACACAGGCCGGTTTCGCAACAGCAGTGTTCGGGATCGCCAACGTCATCGCCGCTCCCTGGCGTGCCCGGGCCGTCGATCGATTCGGGCAGCGGACGGCGCTCACCACGATGGCCTCAAGCCAGGCGGCTGGGTTCATCGCTCTCGCGCTCATCACCGCGACCGACGGAGTTGCGGCCATCTGGTTCCTCGTTCTCAGCGCGGTAGTTGGCCTGACAGCGCCCCCCTTGGGGGCGGCGATGCGCATGGTCTGGGCCTCCCTCACGACGGCCGGTGACCAGCGAACCAAGGCATTCAGCGTCGACGCGATCTGCGAAGATCTCCTCTATGTCGTTGGTCCCGTCATTATCACGGCGGTCATCGTGGCCACCTCTCCCAACATCGGGCTCTGGGTGACCGCGACAGCGGTCTTCCTCGGCACCGCAGCCATGACGTCCAGCGCTTCGTCGCGGGCACTGCGCGGAACAGGACGGAGTGGCGTGCGAGGTGATCGCCCTCTGCGTCAGCCAGGCTTCGTAAGGGTATTGATCGTCCTGCTGGGCGCCGGCGGCGTATTGGGAGTCGCTGAAATCGCCGCACCGGCCGTCGCTGCGCAACATGATGCGGTCGCGGCTTCGGGCTGGCTCCTAGCGGCCTTCTCGGGCGGAAGCGCTCTCGGAGGTTTTCTCTACGGACAGCTGAACCTCAAGACGGGAGCCGGTAAGAGACTGTTCGCCTTGTGCATCAGCATGGGGCTTGCCGCAGTGGTCGTGTCCCAACTGGACGCACTCGGTCTCTTCGCCGCGGGCATCGCTCTCGTCGGCCTGTTCCTCACCCCATCCCTCATCACCGGATACGTCATTGCCGACGCGATTGTCCCGGAGACCAGCCAGACGGAAGCCTCGACTTGGATCAATACATCTTTGAACCTCGGCGCATCATTGGCATCCGCAGCGGCGGGGATCATCATCGACAGGTCCGGTGCCTGGCTCGCCCTCCTACTTGTGGGCGTGATCGCTCTCGCATGCGCTTCGGCCGTGCCGTTTACGCAGTTGCGCAAGATCGAGCCGCATCCGGACCATACGCCCGATTGTTGCGAGCAAGGCTGATAGGCAGCCCCTGCCCTCTGGAGCAGCCAGGGTACTTGCGCTGGCGGCAGGCCTCCGCATAGGCCGAACATGATGGTGAGCCCAGGGGGTGGCGGACCGACGGCCCTGCTAGTTGGGGATCGTGGTGATCTGATGCGTCCATCTGCGGCTCGGATGGGTCGAGTTGTGGAAGGAATGGGAGTCGGAGGGCTGGGACAGTAGGGGGCGGCCGTTCGCAGAGCGATGGCGTGAGCGAGTTCTTGGGTAGCACCCCGTCGTTGACGATGACACCCTCGTTGTTGCCGAACGCTTCCGAGTGGTCGAGCCCGGGAACCTGCGCGATCGGTGACGAACCAGCGTTTCGGTCGCCGAGTAAACGAAGCCGTTTCGGTCCACCGGCTGTCGACGGGACTGTGGGCTCAGGCGCCCACGGTCCCGTCGACACCTTCGCGTAGAAAGTCCGCGTGCCCGTTGTGGCGGCCGTACTCCAGGAGTACGTGCACCATCACCATCCTCAGCGATACCTCCTCGCCCCATCGTGGCTGATGCCCGGCCAGGTCCAGGGACTCGGCCTCGCGCTCGATGCGCCGCGAGTTCTCCACCTCGGCCTCCCAGGCCGCGAACGCTTCGGCCCTCGTCGACGCGCTTGCGTCGTACGCCGCCTGGAAGTCGATCGTGTCGGACCAGACCATGGGAGCGTCGTTGTCCTCGAACACGCGGCGGAACCAGGCACGCTCCACCTCCGCCATGTGCCGCACCAGGCCGAGAAGCGAGAGTGTGGACGGCGGCATCGACTGCTGCCGCAGCTCCTCGTCGGTGAGCCCTTCGCACTTCATGGCGAGGGTCGCGCGGTGGTAGTCGAGGAAAGCCCGCAGCATGTCGCGTTCGCTGCCAAAACTGGGCGGTCCCACCCGATGGTCGCTCGTCACTGGCCGTGCGCTCCTCATCCGTGACTGCATGAGGGGTAAGTATCCACTCCCGCCGGGCGTCCCCGGACGAGTGCCGTCCACCGGGCCCGACTGCCACCACGAGGCCGACCGTCGCGTGACACCCACGCGGGCCAGGGCAGTCACTGCACACGTCGGTCGGACTGCCCGATCGGTCAGCCGCGGAACGCTCCGCCAGGAGTGGTTCCTCCGCGGAGTGCCGCCTCGGCCGACGTTGAGTATCCCGCTGACCTTTGGTGTGACGCAGATCACCTCGCACGCGCTGCGTCGCCGTCCGGCTGTCTGCGGCAGCGACGTATGTGCAGGTCAGGGGGCTCCTGGGGCCGCTTGCGCGACTCCGCGATGGCCGGCCGCGAGAGGGGGCGGACGTTCGCTCCGTTCACCGAACATCGCGTCTGGTCACTTGACGAAGGATTCGGTCAATGGGAGGTTTCGGAGCCATGGCGCCACCGATGTCGTCCTGTCACCGGTCGCGCACTGATGGGCCTCGGGCGGTCATTTCAGAAAGAGGACTTGGTGTGACCTATTTCGTCGGTGTCGACATTGGCGGCACTTTCACCGACTGCGTGGTTCTGGACGAGACCGGCGCTGCCCGGCTCTACAAGACGCCGACCACGCCTGCCGAAGCGGCGGTCGGCGTCAACGCCGCACTGGCGCTCGCCGAGAAGGATCTGGGCCTCGACGAGGGGGCCCTGCTCGACGAGGTGCGCTATCTCGGTCTCGGGACGACCGTGGCCACCAACGCCTTCATCGAACGCAAGGGCGTCAAGACCGGCATCATCACCACCCGCGGCTTCCGCGACGCGGTCCTGATGCAGCGCGGGATGGGCTCCTGGACCGGCCTCGACGCCGACGAGGTCGTCCACTACGCGCAGCGCAGGCTGCCGGACCCGATCGTTCCGCGTACCCGGATCGAGGAGGTGACCGAGCGGATCGACCACAAGGGGTCCGTGGTCACCCCGCTCGACGAGGACGATGTGCGCAGGGCCGTCAAGACCCTGGTCGACCAGGGTGTCGAGGCGATCGCAGTGTGCCTGCTGTGGTCGTTCCGCGAGCCCGCCCACGAGCGGCGCATCGCCGAGATCGTCCGCGAGACGGCCCCCGAGGTCTACCTGTCGCTCTCCAGCGAACTCGCCCCGGTTCTCGGCGAGTACGAGCGCACCGCGACCACCGCGATGAACGCCTACCTGGGCCCGCTGGTCCGCGACTACATGTCCGACCTCGCCACCAGCTGGCGCGAACGCGGCTTCAGGGGCCGGTTCCGGGTGCTGGACTCCGGGGGTGGCGTCATCACCCCCGAACACTGCGGCGACACCCCGGTGTCGGTGCTCACCTCCGGACCGACCGGCGGTGTGCTGGCCAGCGCCAGACTCGCCGAACGGCTCGGCATACCCAACGTGCTCACCGCCGACATGGGCGGTACGTCCTTCGACGTCGGCATGATCGTCAACCATGAGCCGCTGGTCACCCCGCTCCAGCAGGTGCAGGGCTACCACATCCTCAAGCCGGCCGTGCAGGTCACCGCGATCGGCGCGGGCGGCGGCTCCATCGCCCGTGTCGTGCAGGGGCAGTTGCAGGTCGGCCCGGCCAGCGCCGGGTCCGTGCCCGGCCCGGTCTGCTTCGGCCGCGGCGGCACCGAGCCGACCGTCACCGATGCCGATGTGGTCCTGGGCATCATCGATCCCGACTATTTCGTCGGCGGCACCTTCGCCCTCGACAAGGACGCCGCCGAACGCGCCATCCACGACCGCGTGGCCACGCCGCTCGGTATCTCCGTCGCCCAGGCCGCGGCCGGCATCAAGTCCATCGCCGACCACCGCATGGCCGACCTCCTGGAGACCCTCACCGTCGGCCGGGGCCATGACCCACGCGACTTCGCGATCTTCGCCTACGGAGGCAACGGTGGCTGCCACTGCCACGCCTTCGGCGCCGAACTCGGCGTACAGAAGATCATCGTGCCGTCCACCGCCCCGGTGCACTCCGCGTACGGCGCCGTGATGAGCGACCTGCACATCACCACCGAACTGTCCGACCCGATGCGGTCCGCCTCGTGGCACGACGCCGCGAAGGTCTTCGACATCGACCGGATCAACGCGAACTTCCAACGCCTGGAGGAGCAGGCACGGGCCGCGCTGGTCGAGAGCGGCGCCGAGGCCGACCGGATCACGGTCCAGCGCTCCGCGGAGGTCCGGTTCCGCATGCAGGTGCACGGCCTGCACGTGTCGGTCGCCCGGGGGGAGCTCAGCCAGGACTACCTCACCGAACTCCTCGAAGGCTTCCGCCGGCAGTTCGCCGAGCTCTACGGCAGCGAGGCGGTGTTCCTCGGCGCGGGCGTCGAGATCGTCTCCTTCCGCGTCCAGGGCAGGGGCGAGATCGACAAGCCCCGGCTCTCCCACGTCACCACCGACCGCTCCGGCACCACCGGCGCGCCGCGCTCCCGCAGCATCCACCTGGGCGGTGACTGGGGCACGGTGACTGCCGACATCGTCCGGGCCGGGGCGCTCCGCCCGAACGACAAGGTCGTCGGCCCGACCGTCATCGAGCATCCCCACACCACGGTCTTCGTGGGACCCGGTCAGACCGCGGTCCTCGACGACCTGGAGAACATCGTGATCACCATCGACGCCAAGGAGACCCGCGCATGACCGCCACGGACGTACGGTCCACCGCCACGGCCCCGACCGGGATCGAGGCGAGCGGTGTCGACCCGGTCACCTACGAGGTCGTCCGACACAAACTGACCGCCATCGTCGAACAGCAGTCGACCGTCCTCAAAGCGGTCTCCGGCTCCCCGCTCGTCACCGAGGCCAACGACTGCAACACCGGCATCTACCTGCCGGGCGGCGAGATCGCCAGCCTCGGCCCGCACATCGTCTTCCACGCCGGTTCGATGGAGCTCGTGGTCCGGCACATCATCGACGACTGCGGCGAGGACCCCGGCATCAACGAGGGCGACTCGTTCATCACGAACGACCCCTACAAGGGCGCCCTGCACATGCCCGACGTCACCATGCTGGAGCCGGTCTTCTTCCAGGGCGAGCGCATCGCCTGGGTCGGCGCCTGCGCCCACATGCTCGACATCGGCGGCATGACCCCGTCCAGCTACTCCCCGTCCGCCACCGAGGTGTACCAGGAGGGTCTGTGCCTGCCGCCGACCAAGCTGGTCGAGGGCGGCAAGCTGCGCAGCGACGTGTGGAACCTGATCCTCAACGCCTCCCGCCTTCCGGCCAGCCTCGGGCTGGGCCTCAAGGCGATGATCGCCGCCAACCACCACGGTAAGCAGGGCATCATCCGCCTCGCCGAGCGGTACGGGCCCGACACGCTGGCCTCGGTCATGAACACCATGCTCGACCTGTCCGAGCAGCGTGTCCGCGAACGCATCCGCACCCTGCCGGACGGCACCTTCCGGGCCCGCAGCTACCTCGACCACGACGGGCACGAGAACCGCCTCTACAACGTCGAGGTCGAACTCACCAAGAAGGACGACACCCTCGTCTTCGACTACTCGAAGTCCAGCCCGCAGGCGCCCGGCTTCATCAACTGCACCGAGGCGGGACTGCGCGGTGGTGTACTGGCCACCGTCCTGCCGGTGCTGTGCCACGACATCCCGTGGAACAGCGGTGCGTTGCGCGTGGTCCGTGCGGTCGCCGAGGAGGGGCTCGTCGTCAACGCCAAGCATCCTGCGCCCTGTGGCTCGGCGACCCTCGGGGGAGCCTGGATGGTCGAGGCCACTGCCGGAGCGGCGCTGTCGCAGTTGGTCAGCGCCAGCGACGAGCTGCGTGCCGAGGCCATGGCCGTCACCAGCGGTTCCTGTGCCTGTCTGCACATGGTGGGTGTCGACCAGTTCGGTGAACCGTTCGGCGGCGCGCTCACCGAGATGATGATGGGCGGCGGCGGCGCCACCGCGGACAGCCGCGGCGTCGACTTCGCGGGCCCCCACAACTCCCTGATGTACCGGGTCACCAACGTCGAGAGCGACGAGGCGGTCTACCCGTTCCTCTTCCTCAGCCGCTTCGCCCAGGCCGACTCCGGCGGCGCCGGCCGACAGCGCGGCGGTCTGACCGGCGGCTCCGTCTGGACCCCGTACGGTACCGATGCCATCCATGGCGTGCTGTCCGCCCACGGGGTGGAGTCCCCGACCTCGCAGGGGATCCACGGAGGCATGCCCGGTGCGTGCAACCACTTCCAGGTGGTCCGCGGCTCCGACATCGCCGCCAAGCTGCCCACCGGGGTCACCGGCCTCGAGGGACTCGACAGACTGGACGGTGAGCGGATCACCCTGCCCGCCAAACCCGGCTTCATCTCCGTCTTCGCCGGTGACGTGGTCGGCTGGACCTGGAACGGCGGCGGTGGCTGGGGCGACCCGTTCGACGCCGATCCTCGTGAGGTGGCGCGTGAGGTCGAACTCGGCCTGATGTCACAGGAGTCGGCCGCACGCCACTACGGCGTCGTCGTCGAGAACGGCGAACTGGACGAGGCGGCGTCCACCGCGCTCCGCGTCGAGATACGCGCCACCCGCGCCGCCTGGCCCGTCGAGACACCGGGCACCGCCGTGGACCTCTCCGTCGAACCGGTTGCCGCCCTCGGCGAGCACCTCGTGGTCCATGACAGCGCCACCGGACCCGTCACCGCCTGCGACTGCGGCCACGTCCTCGCATCCGCCGCGGGGAACTGGAAGACCGGAGCCGCTCACGCCGAGCTGACCGCCGAGGACCTCGGCCGAGGCATCACCCTGCACGAGGATCTCCGCGCGCACGCCTACGCCTGCCCCGGCTGCGGCGCGATGCTCTGTGTCGAGATCCGCCGGAGCACCGAGGAAGCGCTGCACGACGCGGTCTTCGCGTTCGGCACCGGAAGCAAGGACTCCTGATGGGAACGCTGGTCTACGCGGGCGCCACCTCGCACGTGAGCGGCATCCTCAGGAACCCCGACGCCGATCCGGAGCACAGCCCTCAACTGGACACGGCCTGGCGTCGGATGGCCGCCGACCTGGAGCGGACCGACCCGGACGTGGTCGTACTGATCGCCACCGACCACCATGAGACGTTCGGCCTGGAGCACTACCCGACCTTCTGCATCGGCGCCGCCGAACGACACGAGCCCTGGAACGAGCACGGCATCCCCGGTGTGCCGGTGGCCGGTGACGAGGAGGTGGGCATCGCCCTGCACACCTCCCTCGTCGGGGCCGGCTTCGATCTCTCCCACAGCCGGGACATGCGCCTGGACCACGGCTTCATGGTGCCGGTCCTGCGGCTGGGCATCGAACAGCGCCGGATCGTCCCGTTCTTCGTCAACTGCAACACCCCGCCGCTGCCGACCCTCGGCCGCTGCCGCGATCTCGGCTCGGCGCTGCGTACCGCGATCGAAGAACTGCCCGGCGACGTCCGGGTCGCGATCATCGGAACCGGTGGCGTCTCCCACTGGGTCGGCACGCCGGAGATGGGACAGATCAACGAGGACTGGGACCGCGCCTTCCTGGCCCGCATGGTGGACGGTGACCTGGACGCCGTGGTGGCCCTGACCGACGAGCAGATCGACCGCGAGGCAGGCAACGGCGCGCTGGAGATCCGGACGTGGGTCGTCGCCCGCGCCTGCGCCGGGCAGGCCGGTGGCCGGCTGCTGGCGTACGCGCCGATGTACCCGTGGGTCACCGGCATCGGCGTCATGGAGATGGAGGTGGCGCGGTGAGCACCGTCGGACTGGGCAGGCTCGCCCGCGACATCGCCCGCATAGAGGGCGTCACCGAACGACTGCGCGCCGACCCGCACTCCGTCCTCGCGCAGTACCCGCTGACCGGGCCCGAACGTGACGCCGTGCTGCGGCTCGATGCCGCGGCCCTGGTCGGACTCGGCCTCAACCCGCTGGTGATGCGCAACCTGTTGTTCCTGCTCGGCGTACCCAACGCCGACCTGTACACCCACCGCCTGTCCCTCGGCGCCGTGTCCCGCGAGGACGCAGACGGCTGAGCCGCGGCGTCCGCGACCGGGACGCCAACTCCCCTTCCCGGTCGCGGACATCGCCGTTCCCCGCCGCTCGGCCTCCCTCCGGCGAGCGGCCCTTCACCTCGAAAGGAAGACCACCATGTCCCTCTGGACCGACGCACTCGGCGCCGAAGTCAGGTTCCACCAGGCCGGCCCGTGGCGCACGCGCGCTCTGGAAGCCGGCTCCGGAGACCACCACGTCGTCATGATCGGCGGGCTGACCGGCCACGTCGAGGGCTGGGCCCGCAACGTCACGGCCCTCGCCGAGCAGGGCCTGCACGTGCATGCCATCGACGCCCTCGGCCACGGATACACCGACAAGCCCGACGACGTCGAGTACACCTGCCCCGCGTTCACCGCGCACCTGATCGCGTTCCTGGACGCACTCGGCATCGAGAAGGCCGACCTGGTCGGCCAGAGCCTGGGCGGCTGGATCGCGCTGCACACCGCCAGGACCCACCCCGACCGGGTGGGCAAGCTGGTGCACGTCACCGGCGCGGGCATCCTGCTCGACGACGAGGCACGCGCCGAGGAGAGCGCGGAGGTCGGCCGGCAGGTCGAGAAGGTCACCCGGCGTGCGTTGGCCGAGCCGACCCTGGAGAGCGTCCGTACCCGCCTGGAGTGGCTGATGGCTCATCCGGAGACGGTGACCGACGAACTGGTCGAAACCCGCTATCGGATCTACACCCTCCCCGACAGCCGCCGCACCATGCCCCGGATGTCCGCCGAGGCGCCCGGCGAACCCAACCGCACGTACCTGCTGACCGAGACCGACCTGAAGGCGTTGCCCCACGAGACGCTCGTGCTGTGGTCGGACCAGAACCCCACCACCCCCGCCGAGGTCGGCCGACGCGCCTCCGAACTGCTGCCGAACGGCTCCTTCGACATGATCGACGACGCCGGCCACTGGCCGATGTTCGAGCAGCCCGAGCAGTTCAACCGGATCGTCGGTGTGTTCCTCACCGGCAACCGCTGAGCCCGGCAGTCCGCGCACGCCCCCCAGGAGCCGACCTTGAGTATCCCCATCACCCTCGCCTGCGAGCGGTACGACCGCACGGAGGCGCTGCGGGACGGCCGCGTGTGCCCCGCCGGAGTGGACCTCACCTACCTGCCGCAACAGGTGGAGGAGACCTTCTTCCGGATGGCGCGCTTCCGCGAGTTCGACGCCGCCGAGATGTCCCTCTCCAGCTACGTGATCAGTCTGACCAGGGACGCACCGTTCATCGCACTGCCGGTCTTCCCCTCCCGGTTCTTCCGGCACAGCGGCATCTACGTCTCCGCGGCCTCCGGCATCGAGAAGCCGCAGGACCTCGTCGGCAAGCGGGTCGGCATCGCCGAGTACCAGCTGACCGCCAATGTGTGGATCCGGGGCATCCTCGCCGACCGGCATGACGTACCGGTGGAGTCGGTGACCTACCGCACCGGCGGCCTGCACGAGGCGGGCCGCCCGGAGAAACTGAAGGTCGACCTGGCTCCGGAGATCCGCGTCGAGCCGATCGGCCCGGGGCAGACCCTCTCCGAGATGCTGGCCGCGGGCGAGCTCGACGCCGTCTACACCCCGCGCGAGCCGCACAGCTTCACCGCGGGCGACGGACGGGTACGGCGGCTGTTCGACCCGTCGGGCCCCGCCGAGGAGCAGTACTTCGCCGAGACCGGCATCTTCCCGATCATGCATGTCGTGGTTCTGCGTCGTGAGGTGTACGAACGCAACCGCTGGCTGGCCCGGTCGCTCTACGACGCGTTCACCGAGTCCAAGCGGCTGTGCGAGGAGAACTTCACGGAGACGGCGGCCCTGCGGTACATGCTGCCCTGGCTGCTGGACGAGGTCGCCCGCACCAAGTCGCTGCTGGGGAACGACTTCTGGCCCTACGGCCTGGCCCCCAACAGGGAGACCCTCCGCACCTTCCTGCGGTACTCCTACGACCAGGGGCTCGCCGCGCGCCCGCTGGAACCGGAGGAGTTGTTCGCGCCGGAGACCCTGGAGTCGACGCTCGTCTGATTCACGAAGCATGCGAGCGGGTGAGGGCCTGAGCAACTGTGCGAGGGCCCGAGCCCGCTTTCTTGCGTGCTCGCAGGGCGCCCGGTCAGTCCTGTGCGGGTCCCTGGGGAATGCCCAGCAGGGACACCCAGGTCTCGATCAGCACCTGGAGAGCATGCTCCCGGTCGGTGTCCCAGCGGGCATCGGTCCAGTTCCGGGCGACGTGGTCGAGCAGGGCCAACGCGAGGTCGGCCCGCGCCCGCCGGGTGGCCGCGTCGAACCGCCCGGCCAGACCAAGGCCCTCGACGACGTCGGACCTTCCCTCGTCGAGCCACACGCCGACCGCAGTGCCCAGCTCCGAGTCCACGATCGCCGCGTCGTGGGCCGCCTTGAGATACGGACCGATGTCGTCCCAGCGGCTCGCGATCATGCGCAGCCACCCGGCCATGGCCTCCGCGTCCCCCTCGGAGACCACGGTGATCAAGCTCCGCCGGTGCGACCTCTCACCAGGTGTGTCGGCGGGGTCGAACCGGAAGCTGTTGAGCTCGTCGACGAGGGTGCGCATGAGGTCGCTGCGTGACGGGAAGTGCGCGTAGAAGGTCACTCGGGCGGTTCCGGCGGCCTCGACGATGTCATCGATGGTCGTCGCCGCGTAGCCCTTTTCGGTGAAGAGGCGCAGGGCCGTCGTGAGAAACAGCCGGCGCGTCGACTCCTTCTGCGCGGCGCGAAGGTTGCCGGCCACCTCAGTACCTCACAGACCTGCGGCGATGAACTGTCGCCGCTCTCCCCGAATCACCACAGGGAGCGTACACCGTCAGGTGCCGGGCCACAGGGCCCGGCACCTCTGAGGACGAACGGTGACCGGCAGTTGCACGGGCTGTTGGGCTTTCAGTCGTTTTCGCGGTCCACCAGGCGTGCGGCGAGTGCCCGGCTGCCCTGTGCGAGCAGGGTGACGTCGGCGCCGACGAGGACGAAGCGGGCTCCCGCGGTGAGGTAGCGCCGGGCCGTCTTCTCGTTGAAGGCGTTGACGCCCGCGGGTTTGCCGGCCCGGCGCGCGGCATGGAGGCAGTGCTCGACGGCCCGCACCACGTCCGGGTGTTCCTGCTGGCCCAGCAGGCCCATCGAGGCGGCGAGGTCGGAGGGGCCGACGAAGACGGCGTCGACTCCGTCGACCGCGAGGATCTCCTCCACGTTCGCCACGGCCTCCTCGGACTCGATCTGCACCGTGAGGGAGCAGGTCTCGCCGGCCGTGTGCAGATAGGAGTCGATGCCGTTCCAACGGGAGGCGCGGGCGAGGGCCGAGCCCACGCCCCGGACGCCGCGGGGTGGGTAGTGCATCGCGGCGACGGCCCGTTCGGCGTCCTCGGCGGTGTCGACCATGGGGATGATCAGGTTCTGCACGCCGAGGTCGAGGTACTGCTTGATGGTCACCGTGTCGAGGGCCGGCGGCCGCACGACCGGGACGGGGCCATAGCCGCGTACCGCCTGCAGTTGGGCAAGGATCGAGTCGAGGCCGTTGGGGCTGTGCTCGGCGTCGATGAGGAGCCAGTCGATCCCGGAGCCGGCGCAGATCTCGGCGACCAGGGGGCTGCCGGTGCACAGCCACATGCCCGTCAGCGGCCGGCCGGTCGCGAAGAGGGCGTCGATGAGGGTGGGGTCGGGGGTCATGCGAACGTGCATGTGATCGTTCCCAGCGGTCCGTAGTCGGCGAGGAAGGTGTCGCCCTTCTGTACATGGACAGGGCGGGTGAAGGAGCCGGCGAGGACCAGGTCACCGGCCTTGAGGCCGCTGCCGTGCCGGGCGAGCTTGTTGGCCAGCCAGTGGACGCCGGACGCGGGATGGTTGAGTACGCCGGCCGCCAGGCCCGTCTCCTCGACGGTCTGGTTGCGATACAACAGGGCGCCGATCCAGCGCAGGTCGACGGAGTCCGGCTTGACCGGGTTGCCGCCGACCACCATCGCCCCCATCGCGGCGTTGTCGCTGATGGTGTCCACGATGGTGCGGCCCTGCAACTCGATGTGCGAGTCGAGGATCTCCAGGGCCGGGACGACGTACTCGGTCGCGGAGAGAACGTCGAAGATGGTGCAACCCGGCCCGTCGAGGTCGGCGTTGAGCTTGAAGGCGAGTTCCACCTCGATCCGCGGGTGGGTGTAGCGCTCCCAGGGGATCTCGCAGCCGTTCTCCAGCACCATGTCGTCGAAGACGACACCGTAGTCGGGTTCGGTGATGCCGGTGGCCGCCTGCATGGCCTTGGAGGTGAGCCCGATCTTGCGGCCGACGACCCGCCGGCCGGCGGCGATCTGCCGGTCGGCCCACAGGTTCTGCACCGCGTAGGAGTCCTCGACCTCCATCTCCGGGTAGCGGGCGCTGAGCAGGGGTATGGGGGTGCGGGTGCGGGTGGCCTCGGCGAGTTCGTCGGCGATCGCCTGTCGCTGGGCGGAGTCGAGCATGGGTGTGTTTCGCTTTCCGGGTTCGTGTAAGGCCGGGTGGCTCACCGGTAGTCGGCGAGGTCCTTCCTGATGCGTGCGGCGGTGTCGAGCAGGGCGGTCAGGAACTCGTCCAGCAGCCTGTCCATGGGCACCCGCATGTAGTTGGTGGCGATGTTGACGGCGGCCACCGTTTCGCCGCTGATGTCGGTGATCGGGGCGGCGATGGTGCGTACGCCGAGCTCCTTCTCCTGGTCGGCCAGTTCCCAGCCGCGCTCGCGGATGTGCGCCAGACGGGCGCGCACCTGGCCCGGCTCGGTCACGGTGTGTTCGGTGTAGGCCTCGAAGGAGTGCTTCTCCAGGAAGGACGTCAGCTCGTCCTCCGGGAGGTCGGCAAGCAGCACGCGCCCCACGGCGGTGGCGACCGGGTCGATGCGCGAACCGATCCGGATGGTGGTGCTCATGACGCGTTTGGACTGGGAACGCCCGAGGTAGATCACGTCACTGCCGTCCAGGACGCCCAGCGAACACACCTCGCCCAGCTGCTCGTTGAGTGCGTCGAGGTGTGGTTGGGCGATCTCGGGCAGCTCGAAGGAGGAGATGTAGGCGTAACCGAGGTCGAGCACCTTCGGCAGCAGACGGAAGGCGCCGTCGGTGTTGCTCATGTACCCGAGCGACTGCAGGGTCAGGACGATGCGCCGGGCGCTCGGCTTCGATATGCCGGTGACGGCCGCGACCTCGCTGAGGGTCATCGACTTGCGCTCGGCCGAGAAGGCGCGGATGACCGCCAGTCCCTTGCCGAGGGACTGGATGAAGTCGCCCTCGGCGATCGGCACGACCTGATCGTTGCGAGCCATCCTGGCTCCTCCTTCGGGGGTTGTCGTCCTCGGCCGGCGTGGGGTGCCCGACCTGACATGTCCGCCGCGTGTGGTCGGCGTGACGGTCCGTCTGCCGGTCAGCCGCCAGAGTGTAGCCGCAGGAACTGGGCGACCAGCGCATTGAACTGCGGCGCCTTCTCGACCTGGCTCCAGTGACCGCACCGGGAGTAGAGGTGCAGGTCGGCCCGGGGAAGCACCTCGGCGAGCTGCAGGCTGCGGGACACCGGGATGACGGTGTCGTCGCGGCCGTGCACGAGCAGCACCGGCCGGTCGAACCCGCGCAGCGCCTCGATGTCGAGCGGATGGTGCACCCGGTCGTGGTCGCGGGCCTCGATGACCCTGGCGAAGCGTTCCTCGGCGCCCGGTGCGCGGGCCGCGGTGTAGCGGGCGGCGACGAGGTCGTCCGTGACCAGCGACGGCTCGGTGACGAACTCGTTCAGCACCTTGCGGATGCCCGCTTCGGTGACCTCGGGCCGTGCGTGGCGGGCGAGCGCGGCGGTACGCGGGGCGCCGCCGGTACCCATGGAGACGATGCCGAGGATGCGCTCCGGGTGGGTGAGCGCCATCTGGAACGCCACCCAGCCGCCGAGGGAGTTGCCGACCAGCCAGGTCCGCTCGATACCCAGGGTGTCGAGCAGCCGTACGGTGTGCCGCACCCAGGCGTCGATGCCGTAGGCGGCGTCGGGGGCGGGCCGGGTCTGGCCGAAGCCCAGCAGATCGAGTGCGACGGTGCGGTGCTCGCGGGCGAGGTCCGACAGGTTCAGCCACCAGTTCGCGGCGGCGGAGACACCCGCCCCGGAACCGTGCAGGAACGTGACCGGCGTTCCCTCTCCCAGATCGTGATAGTGCGTCAGCTCGCCGGGCGCCGTCTCGGCCCAGCTGTCGGCGAGCCCGAAGTAGGGATCGGTGGTGTAGTCAGGTGTGTCCATGTTCCGTGTTCCTTCCTCGTTCACCGCTGTGTGCTTCCCGCGACGACGCCCATGCCGGTGACCCAGCGCGGCACCGCCTCGTAACCGAGGACCTCGACGGGTCCGCCCCAGGCCGCCCACGCGGCGAGCCAGGCACGGACCTCGTGGGCCCCGTTGCCCGCGATCTCCTCGACCTGGCGTGAGTCCATGGTCAGCAACGACACGTGGTCACCGGCCGCGAGCCGGTCCAGGAACCAGTGGTCCCACTCGGCGTTGATGGGACCCTCGTGGCCATCCGCGATGCGCTGCGCCAGGCTCGCCTCGCGGGAGGCGCTGTAGGCGTCGACCCGGTCTCGGCCGTCCACCAGGTAGGCGCGGGTGCCGGCGTCGAGGGTTTCGTCCTCGACCGAGAGCGCCTTCACCCAGTGCGACAGCCCGCCGGAGGCCAGCACCAGCACGCGCTGGTCGCCGGGCAGGGAACGGATGGCGTCGCCGACCGCCAGGCCGAAGTCGAAGCAGCGGCGGAAGGAGGGCCGTGGGTCCGCGCTGCAGTTGACCATGACCGGCACCATGGGCACGTCGAGACCGGGCCACAGCACCTGGTAGGGCTGCACGATGCCGTGGTCCACGCCCATGCGCACGGAGAAGGCGGGATCGAAGCCGGCTGCCTGGGTGCTCTCGGCCATGTGCAGGCCGATGCCCTCGGCATGCGGTACCGCGCCCTTGTGCGTGCCGTAGTCGCCGCAGCTGACGATCTCGCCGGTGCCGACGCAGAAGGACGGCATGACGTCGAGGAAGAAGTTGCGGAAGTGGTCCGGGCCGAAGACGACCACCGCGTCGGGCGCGAGGTCGGCGACCAGACCGCGGAGGCGGGCGGCGGCCGTGGTGAACCGGGCGCCGAGGGCACCGGGGGTGTTCTTGGCCGGGAACGAACCGTCCCAGAAGGGGGAGTGGGAGAGGGCGGCGAAGCCGACTATGTCCGACATGCGTGTGCCTTTTCTCGAATGCCTGGGTACCTCGGGTTTCCGGATGGCGCGTTTCTCAGGTCCGTACCGCCGGTTCGTGGACCGGCACGATGCCGCGGAACCGCGCGGTGAGGCCGTCGAGTTCGTCCCTGGAGCAGGTGGCCGCGAGGTAGCGGTCGGGACGCAGGACGACGATCTCGCGGGAGCGGTCACCCTTGTGCCAGTCCCGGAAGCCACCGGCGGTGTCGTCCAGCAGCAGGGTGTCGGCGTCCGCGCTGCGCAGGTGCTTCCCGGCCCGGGAACGGTTGACGCGTACCAGCCGCGCGCCCAGGGATCGCCAGTAGGCGGCCGACTCCTCGGACAGGTGGTCGGCGGGGTCGGTGTTGATGCCGATCACGGCGAACCACGGGCCCACGGCGTCGTCGAGCCGCAGCCGGGTGCCGTCCTCGGTCTCCACCGCGGGCTGGATGAACATCTTGCCGACCGGTGATTCCTTGTCCGTCCGGCGGTGGGCCACGATGCCCTGGCGGTAGAACGGCATCGGTTTGAACTTCATCTGCAGGATGTAGTCCCGGGCCGAGGGGACGTGCACGCTGGCGCGCAGCAGCAGCGAGCGGGCCCGTTCGCCGAGCTTCGTCTTCGGGGAGTAGACCTTCCCCAGGGTCGTGGCCAGGTCCACCATCGCCTTGGCGTGGCCGTGGCGCTCGGTGTGGTACGTGTCGAGGATGCGGTCGTCGGCTCCGTGCGCCAGGACCGCGGCCAGCTTCCAGGCCACGTTGGCCGCGTCGCGGATGCCCGAGTTCATGCCCTGGCCGAACCACGGCGGCTGGAGGTGGGCCGCGTCGCCCGCCAGGAAGACCCGGCCGGTGCGGAAGCGGTCGGCGACGCGGGAGTGGTGCTGGTAGATGCGGCCGCGTTCCAGGCCCGGCATCGGACCGTCCCAGTCGAAGTGCTTGCGGATCAGGCGCTCGACCGCCTCCGGCTTGAGCATCTCCTCGTCGGTCTCGTGGTCGGCGAGCCGGAACTCGAAGCGCCGGTAGCCGAAGGGCAGGTCGATCGACACATGGGGGCGGGTGCTGCTGATGTAGTTGCCGGCGTAGGGCGCGTGCAGTGCGGAGTCCTTCAGGTCGACGACCAGCCAGCGGGCCCCGAGGGTAGAACCTTCGAGGGTGGCTCCGGCCAGCTTGCGGACGGTGCTGCGGCCGCCGTCCGCGCCGACGACGTAGTCCGCCCGGACGGTGCACTCCTTGCCCGAGGCGTCGCGCATCTGCGCGGTGACCCCCTCGTCGTCCTGCGTCAGCGACAGCAGTTCCGTCGAGACGCGCAGGCCGACGTGGGTGAAGCGGTCCAGTCCCGCGCGCAGCTTCTTCTCCAGCATGGGTTGGAGGAAGGAGTTGCGCCGGGGCCAGCCGAAGGGCTGCGCGGAGGGCGCGATCTCCACCAGATAACGGCCGGAGGAGTCGAAGTACCGCAGCAACTGGTTCTGGATCATGTCTGCGTGCACGGTCTCGCCCAGTCCCGCCGACTGGAAGACGCGCAACGACTCGTCGTCCACTCCGACGCCACGGGGGAAGTCGACCACCTCGGGAGCCTTGTCGACGAGCAGGCTCTCGATGCCGTACACGCCGAGCAGGTTGGCGATCGTGGTGCCGCACGGGCCGGCGCCGACGACGAGTACCTGCGTTCTCACGATGTCGTCCATGGGTGCGATGTCTTCCATTTCTGCCTGTCGATCCGCTGATTACGCTGGTTACGCGTGGTCAGAACTTCTTGCCGAGCAGCGCGAGGCTCTTCTCGTAGCGCTCCGCACCGGGGTACGTGATGGCTTTGAACTCACCCAGTTCCTCGGCCCCTTCGGGCTCCGGGGCGCCGGGCATGGTGCCGAACTCGTAGATGTGCTCGGCCACGGACGTCTGGCCCTCCTCGGTGAACATCCAGCTCACCAGCAGGCGGGCGGCGTTGGGGTGCGGGCTGCTGTCGAGGGCGCCGTAGGCCACGTCCGACATGTAGCCGCCGTCCTCCATGACCGCGTAGCCGAGGGGGGCTCCGGCGGCCTTCTGCCGCATGTAGGTGCCGTATCCGGCCACCAGCGACGCCTGGGTCTCACCGGTGGTGACCGCCTGCAGAGCGGTGGCGACGCTGGGGAAGACCTTGGGCTTGACCTTGCCGGCGTAGTCGTCCAGCCACTTCTCGTCGATGACCCCCGCCTCCAGGGCGGCGGACAGGACCTGCGGGGTGGCGCCGCTGATGGACGGGTTGGAGATGCCCTGCTTGGCCTTCCATCCCGGGGCGCCGAGTTCGGCCCAGGTGTGCGGGACGTCCGCCGCCTTGAGGGACTTGGTGTTGTAGACGGTGGCGTAGAGGTGCTGGGAGGGGACGTTCCACAGATCGTCCTTGCCGCGGTAGGTGTCCTCCAGCGCGTCCGCCTCGACGGGCCGGAACGCCGACAGGTAGTCGGCGGCGGCATAGCGCTCCATGTCGGAGACGCCGATGTGCAGCAGGTCCGCCTTGAACCCGCTGGCGACCAGCTCTCCTTCGAGCCGGGAGTCGAGCTCGGCGCCGAAGATGTCCGTGGTCTTCACCTTGATGCCGGGGTAGGCGGCCTCGAACTCCTTGTACACCTTGGCGTAGAGGTCCTCGGTCGGGCCGTAGACCAGGATCTCGCCCTCCTTCTTGGCCGCGTCGTACAGCTCGGTGAGCGAGGAGGCGTCCGCCACCTCAGGGGCGGAGCCCGAGCCGCCGCACGCCGTCAGGGTGAGGCACGCGGAGAACAGGGCGGCCGTGACGGCGAGGTGCTTTCTTCTCATGGCGGTGTGGCCTTTCGTGCGGTCGGGATGCGGGGGTGGGAAGCCGGGGGAGCGATGTTCCCGGCTGGTGTCCAGGGGGGAAGGGGCGGCGGTGGGGGAGGCCGCCGCCCCGGCCAGCGGGATGCGGGGGAGCGGGGAGCAGGAGCCCGGGGGTGCGGCACCTGCGGACGGGGGAGGGAACGTCCCGAGGAGCGGCGTTCCGCGGCCGGCCTCGGCGAGCCGGACATCGTGCTGCGGACGGGACGCACGGTGCCGGGGCAGCCCGGGCCGGTGCCGCGGGACGGCCGGTTTCAGGCCGCTGCCGGGGCGGGGGCGGTGGACGCGGGCTGGTTCCGGTCCTCCTCGCCCACCGCGACGACCACCGACGCGCCCTCCGGCGGCGCCGCCAGGGCCGGTTCGCCGACGGTCACCTCGTCGGCGTATCCGGGACGTACCCGGGCGACGATCTCGGTGGTGCCGTCGGACACCACGATCTCCACGTCGTCGCCGAGGTGCGACTTGGACCGCACCGTGCCGCGGAAGACGTTGCCGGTGTCGGTCTCCTGGCCCTCGGGGTGGACGCGGACCAGCCGGGAGCGGACCGCGACAGTGACCCGGTCGCCCGGGGTGACCGGGCGGTCGACGGCCGCCCGCAGACGGTTTCCGCCCCCGGACAGCTCCACGGTGCACCTTCCGTTATGGGTCTCGGTGACCGTGCCGCGCAGGAAGTTGTCGAACCCGACGAACTCGCTGACGAAGGCCGTACGGGGCCGGACGAACACCTCGCGCGGCGGGCCCTGCTGCACGATGGTGCCCTGCTGCAGCACCGCGATGCGGTCGGCGAGACCTCCCGCGTCCTCCTTGTCGTGCGTCACGTACAGCGCGGTGGCACCGAGGTGCTGCTGGATGCGGCGGATCTCGCGGCGCATCTGGGACCGCAGGTTGGTGTCGAGGCTCGACAGCGGTTCGTCCAGCAGGAGCAGGCGGGGCCGGCCGACCACGGCGCGGGCCAGCGACACACGCTGCTGCTGCCCGCCGGACAGGGTGCCGGGGTAGGAGTCGGCGAAGTCGAGCAGACCGACCATCGAAAGCGCCTCACGGGTGCGTTCGGCGATCTCGCGGCGCTCGACCCGCTGCCGCTTCAGCGGGTAGGCGACGTTGTCGAACACGGTCTTGTGGGGCCACAGGGCGAAGCTCTGGAACACCATGCCCAGCTCGCGCTTCTCGGGCGGCAGGTTCAGCCTTCGCGCGCTGTCGTACACCGGCTCGTCACCCAGGCGGATGCTGCCCGACGTGGGGCTCTCGAGGCCGGCTATGGAGCGCAGCAGGGTGCTCTTGCCGCAGCCCGACGGGCCGAGCAGGCAGACGAACTCGCCGTCGGCGACCTCGAGGTCGACCCCGTCCAGGACGGTCTTGGCGCCGAAGGACTTGGTGACACCCCTGACGGAGATCCCAGTCATCGAACGTGCTCCTTCTCGGAGTTGGAGTGGGTGGCGGGGGTCGCCGCGCCCCCGGACCGGGCCCTTGGCAGCGCCAGTCGGATGAGGGCGCCGAGGGCAGTGAGGGCGAGGGCCAGCGCGGCCAGGCAGGCGGTGAAGACGACGTAGAGGGCCGAGGCCATCACCGGTTCGCCGTTGTTGTAGTAGGAGAAGCTGACGGTCGCGATCAGCTGGGTGTCGGTGGAACCCAGCAGGATCGGTACGTCGAGGATTCCGGACATCGTGATGCCGACCAGGAACCAGGCCGAGAGCAGGCTCGGCGACAGGATGCGTGCGGTCACCATGCCGATGGCGCGCAACGGGCTTCCGCCGAACACCCGGGCCGCTTCCTCCAGTTCGACCCCGATCTGGGAGAGCGGACCCTCCAGGGTGCGGGTGGCCAGCGGTGCGGTCGCCACGGCCAGGCCGATGACGAGCACCCAGATCGTGCCGTACAGGCTGCTGCCGCCGGGCGTGGTGAGCACGGACCACAGCAGGGCCAGCCCCAGGACGAGGCCGGGCATGGCGGCGGGAACCCACGAGGCGATCTGGACGAACCTGCCTGCCGCCGATCGCATCCGCACGAAGGCGTAGGCGATGACGAAGCCGAGCAGGACCGCCAGCGCGCCGCCGATCGCCGACACGGCGAGGGTGCTCTGCAGCGCCTTGACCACGGCGTCGTTCGCGAGCAGGGCCTCGATGTTGGCCGTGGTCAGCGTCGAGACACCGAGGTACGGCTGGAAGGCGCTGAGGACGATCTGGACGGTGGGGATCGCGAGGCCCACCAGCAGGAACAGGACGATCGCCACGGTGAGCGGGGTCCGGGCCCGGCCCGCCGGCCGCAGGCCTCCGGCCTTGGCACGTCCGCCGACGGAGGAGTAGGACCGTCCGCCGCCGGTCAGCCGCCACTGCAGGGTGACCAGGGCCGCCAGGATCAGCACGATCACCAGCGAGGCCACCGAGGCGGCGGCGTAGTCCGGCCGCAGCCCGCCGCGCAGGTAGTCGTAGATGTGGGTCGAGTAGACCTCGATGCCGGCGGGCACCCCGAGCATCGCGGGCGTCTCGAAGGCCTCCAGCCCCTTCACGAAGACGTACAGGGCGGCGGCGAGGATCGCGGGCATCAGCGCGGGCAGTTCGATACCGAAGAAGGCCCGCCCTCCCGAGGCCCCGCTGATCCGGGCGGCCTCCTCCAGGGCGGCGTTGCGGTTGCGGAAGGCGCCGACGACGACCAGGTAGGCCAGTGCGCCCGCCTTCAGCGCCGTGACCACGATGAGCCCGAACCAGCTGCGGGTCTCCAGCAGCGGAGCCAGCGAGCCGAGGCCCATCGCGGACAGCGACTTGTGGATCAGCCCCGACTCCCCGGCGCCGAGCATGGCCCACGCCAGGGCGTAGAGCACGGTCGGCATCGCGACGATCACCATCATCGCCGGAGTGATCCAGCGGCGGAGCGGAACGTCGAAGCGGGTGCTGACGGTCGCGAAGAAGATCGCGATCGCCATCGCGAAGAAGGTGATGACCAGCGCGTACACCAGGGAGGTGGCGAGGGCGCTCCATGTTTCGGGAGCGGTGAACACCCGGGTGACGCCCTCCATCGTCCAGCTCGGGCTCGCCCCGATCGGAGACGTCCTGAACGCCCCGTACACCAACATCACCAGAGGCCAGACAAACAGCCAGGTGAAGACGACGGCGCCGATCAACCGGGGGAGGTGCCGTACCAGGACTGCGCCGGGAACGGCCCTTCTGCCCGTGGCCGCGTCTGTGGCCGTGCTGCTCATCGTGGTCCTCCTCGAACAGTCGCAGCTGTACGGAGCTGTACGCATACCGTACGGGGGGTACGTCATCCGTACTGAGGGTGACATTAAGAGGCGGTTTCTGGCCCGTCAATCCCTTGTTTCCGAAAGGGGATTGCTGTAATGGGCGTGCGTCCGGCGGCAGGGTGGGTCCAGCAGTGGCTGGTCGCGGGTTCCCGTCAGGTCGGGTTCGTACAGGGCTGGTTCGTCTTCCTTGCTGGGAGGACATCGTTGTCCCGGCGGCATTCGCGCATCAGGACACGGGCCCCGCTCATGCTGGACGTAGCGGCCAACATGCCCCGTATCCAGAGGAGTTGCTCCTCGGAGACGTGTCGGGAGGATGACTTGTCCGAGTCCTGCGGGTGGACCTCGGCTCTGGCCGGGGCCTCCTCCTTGGCGAAGCCCTGTCCGCCCGCTGAGGTGCCATCGACGGCGAAGTTCCCCAAGGTCGGGAAGTTGGCGTTCGGGCAGGTCACGCAGAGATGGCGATGGACTTCCAGTGTGGGCAACGGAGGTCGTCGGTACGGGCGGTCGTCCAGGACCGCTTGTGTCGTAAGGAGCTTCGTTGCCCTCTCGTTGTGTCGTGCTGTCTCGACTGGCAGTCATCGCGTACGGTCACTCTGGTCGTGGGCCGCGTCGGGCCCGGCCGTTGTGACTGGTCGCGATAGATGACATCTGGTCGCGACGGCTGACACCCAAGGCACGAGCGAACCCCGCCACTAGACTCCGGCACCATGACGGCCGCCACTCCCGTATCGCCCATCCCAGTCGCGCCTGCCGGCCTGACCGACCGGGCCAGAAGGTTCGTCGAGGTGGACGGCGTTCGTGTTCCTCGGCAGGGCTTCGGGCGGCGCCGAGAGAGGTGGATCGAGCACGGGGTCCCGGCCGTGGAGATCGACCGGGCCACGGCCTTCCAGGACCGTTGGGGCGGTCTCGCGCTGCCGCCTGCCCCGTTCTACGAGGGCGGTCCGCACATCCTGGGCGCCGACTGTCCCGAGGGCTCGGCCGCTGAGGGCTGGTTGTTTCCGGCGGGGAGCTGTCGGGTGTCCATGGCCTACGGATTCATGATCGGCTCCGACGGCGCATTCGGGATAGATGCCTACCGCTGGACACCGCTGCATGCCAGCACAGACGGATGGGTGGAGTCCTTGGCGCTCGCCGCCCATGCCGGTCGCTGGGCCAAGACCGTGACAAGGATCAAGGGGAAGGCCGTCGAAGCATTGGACCTCGTCGGCTTCGAGCCGGTGCCCGAAGTACAGGGCGTAACGGACACCTGGTGGCGGGGCAAGGACTCGCTCATCGCCCTCTACCGAGGCGAGGCTGTCGGCATGGACGCTCCGCGATGCCTTGAAGCCCACGTCTACGGCGGCCTCGACGAGTGGGGGCTCCACGGCGGCTGATCGCCGACACCACCGAATCTCAGCACCTACTCGGCCGGGCGGCCCGCGCCATCGCGCATGCGCACTGCTTCGGGTGCCGACTGGTCGGCCGTAGTGCTCCGGTCCACGCGGCCGAGGCGTCTGGCTCCGCAGCGCCCCAGGGGGCGACCGCCGCGGTCGACGCGTCCTCCTGACGCGCTGTCAGGATGGTTAGCCTGCCGCGAGAGCGTCCAGCGCCGGTGCGATGACGGCGGGGGTGCGCTGCGGGATGCCCGGTCTGCCGTTCCAGGAAAGAAGCGAGTAGGGCGGGCTTCCGCAGGACCAGCTGTACGGGGCTCAGACCCGCCCCGCGCCCGTCTGCCAGAATCGCCGTATGGCCGACCACGACGCTTCCCGCGGCTACCTGCTGGACAACAGCCAGTCCGAGGCGGGGATCCGCTTCCAGGCCTTCGCCGAGCTTTTCGACCCCGTGACGTTCCGGCACGTCGACCGACTGGGCATCGGGGCCGGCATGCGGTGCTGGGAGGTCGGTGCCGGTGGCACCTCCGTACCCCTCGGGCTGGCCGAGCGGGTCGGCCCGGGAGGTCGGGTGGTCGCCACCGATATCGACGTGTCCTGGACCCGGGACGTCGACGGTGGCGTGATCGACGTGCTGCGGCACGACGTGGCGGCCGACGCGCCGCCGCCCGGCGGCTTCGACCTGGTGCACGCCCGGCTCGTGCTGGTGCACGTCGCCGACCGTGCCGAGGCGCTGCGGCGGATGGTTCAGGCGCTGCGGCCCGGTGGTTGGCTGCTCCTGGAGGACGCCGACCCGGGGCTGCAGCCGCTGCTCTGCCCGGACGAGTCCGGTCCTGAGCAGCAGCTCGCGAACCGGCTGCGATCCGGCTTCCGCGCCTTGATGGCGGCACGTGGCGCGGATCTCGCGTACGGCCGGACGCTGCCCCGGCTGCTGCGTGAGGCCGGGCTCGACGACGTTCAGGCCGACGCGTACTTCCCGATCACCTCGCCGGCCTGCACCGTTCTCGAGGCCGCGACCGTGCGGCAGATCCGCGGTCGTCTGGTGGCGGAGGGGCTCGCCACCGACGAGGAGATCGACCGCCATCTGGCAAACGTCGCCACCGGGCGCCTCGATCTGGCCACCGCGCCGATGATCTCCGCGTGGGGACGCCGCCCGTAACACCGTCCTGACGGTGCCGGGCGGGCGCCGTTCCGTCAGCCGCTCACTGCTGTCGTCGTGAACAGGTCGCCGCAGACGAGGAGTTGGGGGTTGGCCAGGGTCAGCGCCTCCCGGGAACCGGGCGGGTAGACCCGGAGATAGTCGGGCCGGTCCCAGCACCCCGAGCCCTTGATCCCTCGGTTGAGGGTGTGCAGGGTGACCTCGGCCGAGTCTCCGGCCTTGATGACGGTGGTCCGGCCGGCGGCGCCCTCGCGTTCGGCGGGTTCGCCGATCACGCTGCCGTCGCGCCTGATCAGGGAGACCCCGGGGAAGCCGGTCAGGGTGCAGGAGGCCGAGGACTTGTTCACCAGCGTGAGCCGGTAGTGGACCTGGCCCGCGCCCGTGTCGCCCTGCTTCAGGCTCATGGAGAGCGCCTTGGTCGTGCAGCGCCCCGGACCGCTGCCGGTGGCCGGGGCGGACGTGGCGGGCGTGACGGCCGAGGCGCTCGGGGTGGCGGTGCCGGCGGGATCCGGTTCGCCCGGCGCGATGGGCGCACCCGGTGCGGTGCTCTCGGCGGCCGGGCCGGTCGATCCCGTGGAGACGGCCGAGGGGGAGTCCTTGTCCTTGCAGCCGACGGCGCCCGCGGCGAGGGCCACGACCGCCACCGGGACGAGGGCGTACCGGCAAAGCCCGCGCCTGCTCCCGGCGGGGCCGCGGGTGCGCGGACGGAAGGAACGTGCGGACGGTGGGGTGGGGGGTCGCACAGTGGAGTCCATGGTTCCCGCCTGCTCGCTCCCGCACCTTTTGAATCATCCAGGACCGTGCGAGTCGGAGCGGGGCGGGGCGCCCGAGGGGTGAGCCCGAGCCGTCCCGGCAGCGGCCGGGACGGCTCACGTCGTGCTCGCGCTCAGCCGACGGTGCACGGATCGAGCACCGCCGGTCCGGTGCTGGCCCGGACCTCCTCGGCGGTGACGTCCGGGGCGAGTTCGACCAGGCGCAGGCCGTCGGGGGTGACGTCCAGGACGCACAGATCGGTGATGATCCGCTGGACGACGCCCCTGCCGGTGTAGGGCAGGGAACACTCCTCGACGATCTTGAACGTGCCGTCCCGTGCCACATGCTCCATCAGGACGACGACCTTCCTGGCACCGTGGACCAGGTCCATCGCCCCGCCCATGCCCTTGACCATCTTTCCGGGGATCATCCAGTTGGCGATGTCGCCGGTGGCGGACACCTGCATCGCGCCCAGGACGGCCGCGTCGATCTTGCCGCCGCGGATCATCCCGAAGGACAGCGCCGAGTCGAAGAAGCTCGCGCCACGGCGTACCGTCACGGTCTCCTTGCCGGCGTTGACGAGGTCGGGGTCGACCTCGTCCTCGGTCGGGTAGCGGCCCGTGCCGAGGATGCCGTTCTCCGACTGCAGCACCAGCTCCACGTCGTCGGGGACGTGGTTCGGGATGAGTGTCGGGAGCCCGATGCCGAGGTTGACGTAGTCGCCGTCCTCGAGTTCCCGGGCCGCGCGTGCGGCCATCTGCTCACGGGTCCAGCTCATGCGTGTGCACCCTCCTCACTCATGCCCGCACCGTCCTCTTCTCGATCCGTTTCTCGGCGGCCTGATCCGAGGTCAGGGCGACGACCCGGTGGACGTAGACGCCGGGGAGGTGGACCGCGTCGGGGCCGATGTCGCCGGGTTCGACCAGGTGCTCGACCTCGGCGATCGTGGTCCGGCCGCACATCGCCGCGAGCGGATTGAAGTTGCGGGCCGCGTCCTTGAACACGAGGTTGCCGTGCCGGTCGCCCTTCCAGGCCCGTACCAGCCCGAAGTCGGCCACGATGGCGCGTTCGAGGACGTGGTCGAGGCCGTCGAAGGTCTCCACCGTCTTGGCGGGGGAGGTGATCTCGACGCTGCCGTCGGCGGCGTACTTCCAGGGCATGCCGCCCTCGGCGACCTGGGTGCCCACACCGGTGCGGGTGTAGAACGCCGCGATGCCGGAGCCGCCCGCGCGCATCCGCTCCGCGAGCGTGCCCTGCGGAGTCAGCTCGACCTCCAACTCCCCGGCGAGATACTGCCGGGCGAACTCCTTGTTCTCCCCGACGTACGAGGCCACCACCCGGCGCAGTCGGCCCGCGCCGAGCAGGATGCCCAGCCCCCAGTCGTCGACGCCGGCGTTGTTGGACACCGTTTCGAGCGCGTCGACGCCGGCCTCCAACAGGGCCTGGATCAGTACCGCCGGGATGCCGCACAGTCCGAAGCCGCCCACGGCGAGGGTGCTGCCCGAGGGGATGTCGACGACCGCCTCGGCGGCCGAGGCCACGACCTTGTCCATCACGCCGCCCCTGCAGCCGGGGTGAGACGGTCCCGCAGCGCCTGGGGGACCGGGGCCGGGCGGCCGTCGGCGTCGACGTGGACGACGGTGTGTTCGCCGCGTACGCAGATGCCGGTCGGGCCGCTGACGATCCAGGTGTAGGTGATCGAGCTGTTCCCGACGTGTTCGACCTCCAGGCCGAGGGCGTACTCGTCCCCGGCGAGGAGCGGCCGGTGGTACGAGGCCGCCGTCGCGCGACGGGGGAACCTGCCGATGTCGATGCCCGGGAGCACCGAGCGGTACAGCGCGTGCTCGGTGTTCTCCGCCCACCGGTACGCGGCGGTGTAGTGGAACCGGCCGGAGGCGTCGGTGTCGGACCAGGCGACGACGCCGGATGTGTGGTGGACGCTCATGCCGCCACCTCGTCGAGCTGCTTGAGTCCCAGCATTTCGCGCGCCTCGCTCGGGGTGGCGATCTCGTAGCCGAGTTCGCGGATGATCCGCACGGCACGTTCGGCGAGTTCCAGGTTGGTCGCGAGCCGGCCGCGTGAGTAGTAGAGGTTGTCCTCCAGGCCCACCCGCATATGGCCGCCGAGGAGCAGTCCGTGCGTCGTCGCCGGGAGTTGGGTCGGCCCGATGCCGGAGACCCCCCACACCGTTCCCTCCGGCAGGTGCTCCACGAGGAGTTGGAGGATCTTGGGGGTGTACGGCAGGCCACCCTGGAACCCCCGCTGTCCGCCGAGCACGATGTTGCAGTAGTACGGCTGGGAGTCCAGGCCCTCGGCGGTCAGGGTGGTGAAGTCGGACAGGATGTGCCCGAGGTTGAAGACCTCCCACTCCGGTTTGATGCCCCGCTTGATCATCTCCTCCAGCAGCCAGCGGGAGCGCTTCGGGGTGGTGGTGACGAGGTACTCCCGTTCGGGGGTGCTGGCCGTGATCGTGTGCGAGTCGAGGGTGGCCATCTCGCAGCCCACGCCCTCGATGCCCTTGATCCGCTGGTGCCAGTCGAGTTCCCAGAGCTCGTCGTTGAGCCGGACCGGCATGTCGCCGTGGATGCCGCCGCCGGTGGAGTTGTTGATGACGATGTCGGTCCGGGCCCGGATCAGCGTGTTGATCTCGGAGTAGACGTCGGGGTCGCAGGTGGCCAGGCCGTCCTCGCGGCGGGCGTGGACGGCCACCACACTGGCGCCGACCTCCCAGCAGCGGGCCACGTCGTCGGCGATCTCCTGCGGGGTGACCGGGAGGTGGGGGCTCTGCTCCTTGGTGGCCATGCCGCCGGTCGGGGCGATGGTCAGGATGATCTTGCGGCTCATCGGTGGTCTCCCGCGGTGGTGCCGACGGTGTCGAGCGAGGCGAGGGCGAGTTCGAGGTCGAGTTCGAGGTCGTGGAACGGCTCCTGGTCGCGGAGGTGTACGTCGACCGCGAGCAGGGCCCCGGTCCTCGGGCAGGCCCAGCCGGTGACCGTCAGGTCGGCGTGGAGGGTCGCGCCGACGGAGGGCGGCAGCGTCAGGGCGAACCGGTGGGCTCCCTCGCGCCACCTGGTTGAGCCGGAGGAGAGCACCACGCCCTCCGCGGTGCGCACCTGGAGCTCCCCGGTGGCCGCGTCCCTGGCCAGGAGGAGCCGGTCGCCGAGTCGTACCGCGTCGTCGGGAACTGCCTCGGTGACCGCCACCGGGTCCACGACGGCGGCCGGTTCGACGCCCAGCCGGGCAGCCCGCTGGGCGCGGCGGGTGGTGGAGGTGGCCGCCGCGTCGACGGACCCGCCGTCCTCGGAGAGGGCCACGCCGTAGGTCTTCCGGGCCTCCTCCGCCGTGACCAGGCCGTAGTGGATGTCGGCCAGGACGTGGGCGGGGTCGCGGTCCAGCGGGTCGCCGATGCCGCCGCCGCCCTGCCAGGTCACCTCGAACAGGTCCGCCGGGGTGATCGGGAAGGATCCCGGCTTCGGCCCGAGGTTGCGGGACTCCCCACCGCCGGCCCGGAACCGCTGGCTGACCATGGCGCCGGGCAGGCCGCCGCCGAGCCCGACGGAGTTCGGCACCTCGGCGCCGTGCGTCATCACCAGCGCCTCGGCCCGCGGCACGGAGACGGTGATGCCGACCTCGGCCCCGAGGCCACCACGGCGGCGACCGGCACCGCCGGTGCCGTGGGCGAGACGCCGGTAGCGGTAGAAGAGCGGGGTCTTCTGCTCGTTGACCTCCACATCGGCGATCGAGGGGCACGGGGCGTTGATCGGACCGGCGGCGTTCTGCCCGTCGTGGTCGGCGAAGGCGCCGAAGCCCCCGGCCAGCGGGTCCATCAGATGGAGACCGAAGACCTTTCCGTGCCGGTCGCGCCCGGAGAGGTTGAACGTCGCCATCGTGCCGCTGCTGACCGCCTGGGCGCGGTGCGCGTACGTCGGCGAGGCGAGCAGCAGCCGGTTCAGCGCCGCGGAGACGACGTTGCTGACCGTCCACACCGCCTCGACGGTGGCGGACCCGACCGGTGCCGGCGGTACGGCGGTGCAGACCAGCCCGTCCGGCGCCGAGATCCGCACCGGGCGCAACAGGCCCTCGTTCCACGGAATCCCGAAGCCCAGGGTGGGAATCACCGCACCCGCGACGCCCCCGGTGAGGCCGGCCCGGGAGGAGTTCACGAAACCGTTCGCCTGGGGCGAGGAACCGGAGAAGTCGAAGTGCAGGTCGTCACCGCGCTTGGTCAGCACGCAGTCGATGACGAAGAGGACGTTCTTCTTGCCGTCGTGTTCGAGGAAGTCGCGGGTGTGGACGACCCCGTCCGGCAGTTCACGCAGACGGGCGCGCATCAGCGCCTCGGCGTCGTCGACCATCGTGTGCATCACCGAGAGCACGGTCGACTTGCCGTAGCGGCGGGAGAGTTCGGTGAGTCGCTCGGCCGCGACGTTCAGCGTGGCGATGAACGCCCGGATGTCGAGGCCCACTTCGGCCGGAAGGCGCGAAGCGGTGAGGATCATGTCGAGTACGTCCTCCCGCAGTTCACCGCCGTCGACCAGCTTGACGGCCGGGATGCGCAGACCCTCCTGCCACACCTCGGTGGCCTTGGGCGACCACGACGCGAAGTCCATGCCGCCGATGTCGGTCTCGTGCGCCATCACGCCGGCCCAGCCGAGCAGTTCACCGTCCACGATCAGGGGCGCGCACATCTGTACGTCGTTCTGGTGCAGTGCGCCGATGAACGGGTCGTTGCCGATGATGCGGTCGCCGTCCTTGAGCGCTTTGCCGTTGCTCAGCAGGTGCCGGATCAGCGACCCCACCGGGGGCGCCTCGAAGGTCACCTGGTGGCCCATCGTGACGAACGAGCCGTCCGGCAGGTAGATGCCGGTGAAGAAGTCGCTCGCCTCGGTCACGGTCGGGCTGCCACTGACCGACTGCAGCGCGAGCCGCATCTGGTCGGTGATGGCGATGAGGCGGCTGCGGACGACCTGGCGGATCACCGGGTCCGTGCTGGCGCCGTCCAACGAGACGGCGGTGGCGTCGATAGCGGTGGTCATGTCAGTTCACCTTCACATGGATGAGGCCGAGTGCGTCGGTGGTGGCGACCCCGTCCGGAGGGACCACCACGACGCACCCCGGGAGCTGGACGAGCGCGGGACCGGCGATCTCCTGACCGGCCGCGGGCCTGCGGACGGTGTACACGGCGGTTTCGTCGGGCCGTTCGGGGTCGTCGAAGACGACCGGACGGGTTCCGAGCAGGGTGAAGGGCTCGCCCGTGCCGTGGCCCTGCGCACCGGCCGCGGGCAGGGCCGCCACCGAGCGGACCGAGAGGATCTCGAACCCGGCTTCCCGGAAGCCGGATCCCTTGCCCCACAGCTGCTCGTACTCCTTCTCGAAGCAGCGCAGGAGCTCCTCGACGGCAGCCCGGTCGGGCAGGCCGGTCACGGTGACGTCGACGTGGTGGGCCTGGCCGAAGTAGCGGATGGACGCCGTGTGGGTGACCGTGCCGAGGCCGGGCTCGGGGAGGGCCGCGAGGGCCCGGGCACTGGTGTCGGCCAGTGCCTCGGCGATGACCCGCGCGTCCTCGGCGTCCGGTCCGGCCTCGGCGAGCACCCTCCGGTAGCAGGTGCGGGAGGACGTGGTCCTGAGGTCGGAGGTACCGGCGCCGAAAGCCGACTGAGCCGTCGCGGTCGGCGGCACGATGAAGCCGGCCAGACCCGCCTCACGGCACAGCGCCCAGGCGTGCGACGGACCCGATCCGCCACCCGCGACCAGGGTGAACTCCCGAGGGTCGTGGCCCCGTTCGATGGTGACGGCACGCAGCAGGTCGGCCATGGCGTTGTCGAAGACCACACGGATCGCCCGCGCCGCCTCGACGGCGGTCAGCCCGAGGGGCGTTCCGACCTTCTCCGCGATGGCCCGCTTCGCGGCCTCGCGGTCCAGGACGATGCCGCCGCTGCCGAACTGCTCCGGGTCCAGCACCCCGAGCACCAGGTCGGCGTCGGTGGTGGTCGGCTCGGTGCCGCCCTTTCCGTAGCAGACCGGTCCGGGCTCGGCACCGGCGCTGCGCGGACCGACGCTGAGCACACCGCCCTCGACCGCCGCGATCGAACCGCCACCGGCGCCGATCGAGGCGATGTCGATGCTCGGTACGCGCATGTCGGCGCCGCCGAAGGTGACCGCGTCGCTCATCAGCGCGACACCGCCCGCGATGACCCCGACGTCGAAGCTGGTGCCGCCGACGTCCATGGTCAGGACGTTCGGGGTGGCGAGTTCCGCCCCGAGCTTCTGACCGGCCACGACGCAGGACGCCGGACCGGAGAGCAGGTTCGACACCGGCCGCTCGGTGACCGTCCGCGCCGGGACCACACCCCCGGCGCTCGTCGTCATCATGATGGGGGCGGTCATGCCGAGCGCGGCCAGCCGCTCCTCCAGGAGGGTGAGATAACGCCCCTGGACCGGCCCGAGGGCCGCGTTCGCCACCGTGGTCGAGGCGCGGGCGTACTCACCCACCGACGGGGCGATCTCGTGGGAGAGGGAGAGGAAGACGCCGGGCAGCTCCTGCCGGACCAGCTGGGCGACGGCGCGTTCGTGGGCCGGATTCTCCGTCGCCCACAACAGACAGACGGCGACGGCCTCCACGCCGATCTCACGCAGCCTGCCGATCGCTTCGAGCACGCTGCTCTCGTCCAGAGGGGTGCGTACGACGCCGTCCGCGTCGATGCGCTCCTCGATCTCGACGACCTGGGTGCGGGGCACCAACGGCGCTACCTGGCCGCGCAGATGGTAGTCGCCCAGGTCCAGGCCCTGGAGCCCGGCCGTGCCGCGGCGCAGCCGGCCGATCTCCAGGACGTCACCGAAACCGGCGGTCGTGAGGAGACCCGTCCTGGCCGAGCGCCCGGTCAGCAGCGCGTTCAGGCCGACCGTGGTGCCGTGCCCGAACCGGGTCACCCGGGAGCACAGCTCGGCGGTGTCCAGACCGACGGTCTCGGCGGCCAGGTGCACGGCGTCGATCACGCCCGTCACCACGTCGGACGTGGTGGGGGACTTGCACACCCAGGACTCGCCGTCCGGGGACCGGAGCCACAGGTCGGTGAACGTGCCACCGACGTCGGTGCCGATCGCCCAGCCGGAGGTGGGGGATGGAGTGGTCATGGCTCCCTTTCAGAGTCGGTCGGCGACCCAGTCGGCGATGTAGTGCGCGGGAACGGCCTCGTTGTCCGCGCCGGCGTGCGACGCACCGCCCTCGGCCCGGCTGAACACCTTGAAGCGGCGGTCGGGACTGTTCACGGCGTGCTCGTACTCGGGCACCGCGAACTCCATCGGGATCTGCCGGTCGTCCTCGCCGTGGGTGACGAGGAAGGGAACGGTGATCTGCTCGACCACGCCCTCCAGCGTCATGCTCGGGGCGAAGGCCATGAAGTCGTCGAGGCTGTCTTTGCCGAACACCCACTGCACGTGGTCCCAGTAGTGCGGCACGGGGTTCTCGCCCTCGCGCTGCAGGCGGCGCTTCTGGAGCTCGCCCCAGTTGTAGTTGGCCCCCCAGACCGCGCAGAGCTTGAAGCGCTTCTCGAACGCGGCCGCGCGCGGGGCGTAGTAGCCGCCGAGCGACACACCGCTCATCCCGATGCGGGCGCCGTCGACATCCGGCCGCCGCTCCAGGTAGTCGACCGCCGCACTCGCCCAGCGCTCGCTGTCGTGGACCGCCGCAAGGCCGCGCTCACGGAGCGAGGCGCCGGTGCCCGGTTGGTCGACGCAGAGCGTCGCGATGCCCCGACGCGCCAGCTGGCGGGGGAGGCCCAGCCGGAACAGCATCTCCTTCATCGAGTCCAGGCCGTTGCAGAAGACCATCACCGGGTATCCGCCCGCCGGGGGCTCGCCGTCGGCGGGGACGAACAGCGCGGGGTACGAGGTGCCCTCGTAGGGGATCTCGACGAACTCGGCGCGTTCACCGCCGTGTTCGACGGCGAGCCGGAACGCCTCCACGGACGTGCGGTAGGCCGCCTGGCGGGGTGCGTAGTGCCGGCTCTGCATGCGCTCGGCGACCAGGTAGTAGACCGAGGCGCGGGCGTAACGCGCACCGGCCGACAGAGGATGGCCCTCGGCGAGATCCTGCTCGGCGCGTTGGAGGAGTCCGTCGGCGAAGGTGCACCACGACTGGAAGAACTTCTCGGTACCGGCGTCGTCGCCGTCCTTCGCCGCGTCGACGAGCGGGGCGCAGATCTGGTCGATCTCGCCGATCTGGCCACCGCAGTTCATCGCGATGCTGACCGACAGGCTCCAGACGTAGTTGGTCGGAAAGTAACGGAACACGGGTCACTTCCCCACACGGTCGGCGGCACCGTTGCTGATCACGGCACGGTTGAACACGCCCTGGTCGGCGACGATCGTCTGGCCGGTCATGGTGGTGTTGTGCCGCGAGGCCAGGTACGCGTAGAGCGGCGCGTAGTCCTCCGGGGTCGGCAGGGTGGGCAGGAGGGCGAGGCTGAGGAACTGCGACTCGAAGTCCTCCTTGGGGATGTCGGACTGCTTGTTGTTCTCCAGGCCCAGCGCACGCGGGCCGCGGAGCTGGCTGTTGGCGATGCCGGACGGGGCGACGCCGTTGACCCGCACCCTCGGCGCGAACTCGAACGCGAGCTGGTTGACCACACTGCGCACCGCACCCTTGGCAGCGGTGTAGAAGAGCCCGCCGCCGTCCGCGGCGTAGGCGGCGGTGGAGGAGGTCAGCACGATAGAGCCGCCGGTCTTCTCCAGGTCGTCGACGAAGACCTTGGCGGCCAGGATGTAGCCGAGGACGTCGACGTGGAACACCTCGTCGAAGAGCGATCCGACCCGGTCGAGGGGGACGTCGCGCAGCGGGATGTTGCCGTCGAAGATGCCCTGGGCACCCACGAGGGCGTCGATGCGGCCGAAGCGGTCCAGGACCGCCTGCCGGCAGGCGGCGAGGTCCTCGGTGCGGGTGACGTCACCCTGGACGAGGAGCGCATCGTCGCCGAACTCGGCCTTGAGACCGGTGAGTTTGTCGGCGGAGATCTCCATGATGGCGACCTGGGCGCCCTCGCCGATGAAGTGGCGGGCGATCCCGAGGCCGAGGCCGGAGCCGCCGCCGGTGATGAGGACGACGTGGTTGTCGAGCATCTGCATGGTGGTTCCTTGCTGGGGGAGTCGGCTGGTGCCGGGCGTCGCGACGGGGCGGACATGGCCTGCCGCGACATGGGAGAGGTCAGGCGGACGCGGCCGCGCCCAGCGCGTCGTGGAGTGACGCGCGAGCGCGCAGCAGCTTCTTGAAGGTCCGCAGGGCGCGGACGCGGCCGCAGAGGGTGGCGGCGTGCAGTGCGTCGCCGGTGCCGTGGACGACGACGAAGTCACCGTCGGCGACGGAACCTTCGACGAGGATGTCGGTGTCGCCGGGTCGGCGCTCGCCGAGCATGTGGAGGGTCCGGCCGTACTGTTCGGTCCAGACGTAGGGCACGGCGTCGTGGTCGACGGCTTCACCCCGGGCGATGTTGAGGCCGATTCGCCGGCCCTGCTCGATGGCGTGGGTCCAGTGCTCGAAGCGCCGGTGCCGGCCGTGGAACGGGTCCCAGCGGCAGGCGATGTCGCCGGCCGCCCACACGCCCGGGACGTTCGTCCGCCCGGCCGCGTCGGTGACGACGCCGTGGTCGAGTGCGACGCCCGAACCGATCAGCCAGCCGGTGGAAGGCTCCGTACCGACCCCGGCGAGCACGCTCGCGGCCTGCCGGACCCGGCCGTCGGCGAGATGGACGGCGTATCCCTGCGGTGTCTCCTCGACGGAGGCGGTGGCGGTGCCGAGGCCGAGCAGGACCCCGTTCGCCCGGTGCAGGCCGAGCAGCCAGTCGGCGACCTCGTCCCCGACGAGACGGGCCAGGGGCCGTTCGTTCGCGTCCAGGACGGTCACCTCGACGCCGTGCGAGCGCAGCGCGGCGGCCACCTCCAGACCGATGAACCCACCACCGATCAGCGTCACCGGACGCCCGTCCGTCGCGAGCCGCCGGGCCGCGGCCAGATCGGCACGGTTGCGCAGGGTCGGCAGGGGGGTGCCGCCGGCCGTCACGACCGGCCGGGCCGTGACGCCGGACGCGACCACGACGTGCTGCCAGCCGATCGCCTCGCCCCAGTTGGTCACCACGAGGCGGCGGTCGATGTCCAGCCCCATGGCCCCGTGACCGGCGAGAAGACTGATCCCCTGGGCGGCCAGGTACTCGCCGGTCCGCAGCGGGGCCGGCGCGGCGTGATCCTTGGCGGCCAGCAGGCTCTTGGAGAGCATCGGCCGGTCGTATCCCGGCTCGGCCTCCTCGTCGAGCACGGTGAGGGGGCCGGTGTAGCCGCCCTCGCGCAGGCCGTCGGCGGCAGAGAGCCCCGCCGCCGACGCCCCGACGATCACTATGCCGTCGTTGACTCGGCTCATGGATCAGTCCTCTATCAGGCGCAGGGCCTGCGCCGGACAGGCCCGCACGGCCTCCTGGACGTCCTCCAGGTCGTCCTCGGACAGCACGTCACGGGTGACGACGGCGAACGGGCTGCCGGGCGGAACGGCGAACACTTCGGGATGGATGCCGACGCAGATTCCATAGGCGGTGCAACGCCCGGGGTCGACGGTCACGCTGGTCACAGGAACACCCCCAGGTTGGCGGTCTTGAGACTGGTCTCGGTCAGGATCACTTCACGGGCCAGGAGCCGCGGACCGGCGGCGGTGAGGCGGATCCGGTCGTTGCGACGGCACGGGATCAGGTCGAAGTGCACGTCGATACCGCGCTGCCGGTAGAGCAGCAGCGAGCTGTACGCCTCGACGACGTCGGGCTCGGAGGACGGCCGTACCTCGACGCTGCCGACGAGCCGCATGGTGCGCGACGGCGGCACCTCGGAGTAGGCGTGGCCGGTGTTCATCCGGTCCAGCCGTGTCCGCACATGCGCCTTGGTGTCCCGGATGCGCCACGCGGTGCGGTCGACCTCGATGCTGCGCGGTTCGGTCGACTGGCGCGACGGCACGGTGTAGAGCAGGTCGTCGTCGAGCAGCCCGAACCACTCCTCCTCGCGTCCCTCGTCCAGCAGGCGCGCCTCGTGCGCGAGGAACTGGGCCACCCGGGTGTACGTCGCGGGGGCCACCGCGAGGGTGTCCGGGGCTTCGGCGGCGGCGGTCATGACTGCGTCCCTTCGGTGTTCTCGTTGCCGGTGGCGCTCTCGCCCTTCATCGCGCGCAGCCACTGGCGAAGGAAGTTGAACTGCACGTGCTCGCCGTAACCGGTGTTGCGGTGGACGCCCGGTCCCTGCCAGCCCGGGTCAGGGGCGTCGTCGACCGGCGAGTTGTGGCCCTGCTGGTAGTTGAACTTCAGCTCTTCCTTGCGCATCCACGGGCTGGCGGCCGCACGCTGTACGCCCTCCCAGGCGACGGTGTCGTCCTGCTCGTAGAGCCCGGCCGACCCGAAGCAGTACTGGCCGCCGACGTAGTCGCGCTGGGCGGACTCCTCGTCCTGGAAGTTCCACACGAACTGCCAGTTCCACAGTTCGAGTTTGCCCGGGGCGACCGGCTGCCACTGGCGGAAGCTGGTCATGACGGCCGGCGGGCCGTCCGGGAGCGGAGAGAAGATCCGGATGAAGCTGAGATTGGGGAAGAGGGTGCCCACGGTGGGCGGCTCGTGGTCGACCACGAAGCGCTGGGTCTCGTCCAGGCCGCTGAGGTCGAACTGCGCCTTGTACTCGTCGGGGTAGCCCCACAGCGTGAAACCGGGGTGGATCGCCTGGGTCCAGGCGTGGCCGATGAAGGTGTGCCCGTTCTCGAACTCGTAGGTCCGGCCGATCTCGCAGGTGCCCTGGAGGCCCTGGATCAGGTCGACCTCCTGGATGCTGGAGTGCAGGGTCGGCAGGTGGTAGACGTCGCCGGCGAAGTTCTCGGCCGCGGTCTTCCAGTCGCCGTTGACCGTGTACCGCTCGGGCGGACCGGCCACGCGCATGCCGTCGGGGTGGAGCTGGGTGATCAGGTCGAGCATCCAGGCGCCGCCGCCGAGCCACTCCTCCAGCTCGGGCACGTCCTCGGACAGCGCGGCGAAGATGAAGCCCTTGCGGTTCTCGACCTTCGGTGCGCGCTTGAGGCTCCACTGATGCGGGTCGAGCGGCTCGCCGTACGCGCGGTGCATCAGCGGCGTACCCACCAGCCTTCCGTCGTTGGCGTAGGTCCAGCCGTGGTAAGGGCAGGTGAAGAAGCGCGAGTTGCCCGCGTCGGTCTGGCAGACCTGGGTGCCGCGGTGACGGCAGTAGTTGGACAGCACGTTGATGCCGCCCTTGCCGTCGCGGGTCACGATGACCGGGTCGAGCCCTATCCTGCGCTGGACGAAGTCGCCCGCGGCCGGAATCTCGCTCTCGTGAGCGACGAAGACCCAGGTGTTGGTGAAGATCCGCTCCATCTCGGCCCGGAAGACGTCCTCGTTGTTGAAGATCTCGGCCGGGACGAGATCCTCCTGCATGTCCTTCTCGACCCGGTCCAGCAGCACGTTCAGCGGGGTCGAGAACGGCGTCGACGACTGGGGTTCGTTCGTGAGAGTCATCGTTGACTTCCTGTTCACGGGATGGTCAGAGCGGGGGCGCGACGAAGACGCCGCGGTCGGGGTCGTTGAACTGCTGCTTGGCCACGAACTCGTTCATCTGGTTCGCGGTGCCCCACTGGTCGATGAAGTCGGGCTTGGTGACGTCGTATACGGACGGGTGGTGCTGGTCCCAGTCGACGGTCTCGAGCTCGGTGGTGTACTCGACGCAGTTCCCGACCCGGTCCAGGAAGTAGGAGTAGGTGTTGTCGCCCGCCTTGTGACGGCCGGGGCCCCAGATCTGCTGAACGCCCTCACGCAGCATCCGGCCGGTGCCGCGCATGAACTCGTCGACCCCGCGCATCTCGAAGGAGAGGTGGTGGACCGCGACGTGCGGGGCACGGGCGACGGCAAAGGAGTGGTGCCAGTCGTTGCAGCGCAGGAACCACATGAAGTCCCCGCGGGGACCGAGGCACAGCGTGTCGGAGAGCTTGAAGCCGAGGTGCTTGACGTACCAGTCCACGGTCGCCTCGGGGTGGTCGGAGTTGACCACGAAGTGCGAGAGGCGGACCGGGATCGACTCGCGGGCCTCGATCGTCCGGAACTCCCGGGTGGCGACCTCACAGGAGACCTCGACCACGCGTCCGTCGCCGTCGAAGAACCGGAAGCCGTAGCCGCCGCCGGGGGTGTCGAGCTTCTGCGGTTCATGGACGATCCGGACGCCCTGCTGGGCCAACTGCGCGGCGAGGGTGTCCACGTCCGCAGGGGAGCCGGCCCCGAACGACACCAGGTCGAGTCGCTTCTGGTCGTCCTTCCGCAGGCGCACGATGTACTGCTCCGGGGACCCCTCGGCGGCCAGGAAGTGCACCCCGGTGTCGGACTCGACGGGGGTCAGACCCCAGAGGTCCCGGTAGAAGGCCAGCTGGCGGTCGAGATCGGGGGCCGCGATCGCCACATGGCGCAGGTGAGTGATCAGTGGCTTCGTCACGTTTTCTCCTCGTTGAGTGGCGACGGCTACGGCGGTGCCGAAATGGGCGTTCACGCGCCGTTCACGTGAACGTAGTGATGCCAATCACCGCGCACAAACAATTCCTGGCAATGCACAGCATTGATGGAATCAATTAATGTGGCGTCGTGGATCTGCGACGCGTCGACCTCAACCTGCTGGTGGCATTCGACATGCTCATGATTGAGCGGAGTGTGACCCGCGCGGCACAACGGCTCTCGATCGGGCAGTCGGCGATGTCCTCGACCCTGTCCCGCCTGCGGAAACTCTTCAACGACCCGCTGCTGACCCGGGAGGGGCGGGGTCTGGTCGCCACACCGCTGGCCGAGTCGCTCGCCGGGCCGGTGCGCGATCTCCTCACCGGTATCGAGAACGTGCTCTCCCAGCGCGAGGCGTTCGACCCGTCCACGGCCCGGCGGACCTTCTCGGTGATAGCCAACGACTACCTCACGATGACGTTCCTTCAGCCGCTCATCGCCCGGCTGTCCGTCGAGGCGCCCGGTATCCGGCTGAACATCTTCCCGACCGGAGACGACTTCGCCGACCAACTACGCGGACACCAGGCCGACTTGCTGGTGATGCCGAGAGAAGCCTTCGAGGATCACGAGCAGTTCCCGCACCAGGTGCTCTTCCAGGACCGCTATCTGGTCGCCGTGGACAAGGATCATCCCGAGGTGGGCGACGCACTCACCCTGGAGCAGTTCACCACCCTCCCTTACCTGGCCGCGTCCTCGGGGCATCTGAGGGGCCTGTCGGAGATGCAACTCGATTTCCTGGGCGTTCCGCGCAACGTCGAGATCACCGCAGGGTTCGGCATGGCGCCCTTCCTGCTGAGCGGTACGCGGCTGATCACGCTGGTCCACGAACGGCTCGCGCGGAAGATCGGAGCGGCCGCGGGGATCCGCCTGCTCGAACCGCCGATTCCCCAACTCCAGCCCATCACCGAGATCATGGCCTGGACGAACCGCACCGACCGCGATCCCGGACACCGTTGGTTCCGCCAGTGCCTGATCGACCTGGCCAAGGAGGAGCCGGCGGGCCGGCCCTGACGTCCTGCGGGGTGTGTGGCTGCCGGGGCCGCGCGCCCCGGCTGACCAACTGCTAGAATGTATGCGTTCGCCTTCGGCGCCCCCACGGGGCCGTCCGGAGGCTTTTTTCATGCCTTCTGACACATCCACATCGACGCCCACCACGTCACCCACCACCGGCTACCGCGCTCTGCTTCGCAACCGCGAGTTCGCCGGCCTGTACGCCAGTGTCACCCTGACGGCCGCCGCGAGCACCGTGTCGGGTTTCGCCCTCGGCACGCTGGTCAACCACCAGACCGGGTCTCCGTTCCTGACAGCCGTGAGCATGTACGGCGCCACGTTCGCCACCGTGCTCGGCGCACTGACACTGATGTCGGTCGCGGACGGGAGCCGCCCTCGCCGGACCCTCGTCACGCTCCAGTGCGTCTCACTGGTGGGTGTGGCCGCGCAGGCGATCCCGGGGCTGCCCCTGGCTGCCCGGTTCGGCCTTCTCCTGGTGCTGGGGTTCTTCCAGTCCCTCGGCACCGGAACGCGGATGGGACTGCTCGCCGAAGTCGTGCCGACTTCCACGTACGCGCTGGCGCGGTCGCTGATGAACATCACGTCCGGCGGCATGGCCATCCTGGGCTTCGCCGGCGGCGCCGTACTGCTGCGGTATGTGAACCCGCAGCAGGTCTTCCTCATGGCCGCGGGCCTGACCGCACTCGGACTGGGCGTGGTGGCGGCGACCGTCCGGGAACAATCGATCCGTCTCACCCGTCGCCCCGGACTGCGTCAGACCTGGACGACCAACGTCGCGCTCTTCTCCCACTCCGGCCAGCGGGCGCTGCTGCTCAACCTGTGGGTCCCCAATGGCCTGATCGTGGGCTGCGAGGCCCTGTTCCTCTCCTATGCCCCGCAGGACGCCGGAACTCTGCTGGCCGCCGGATCGGCCGGCATGCTGCTCGGAGACCTGACAGTCGGACGCCTGTTCACCGCCGGCCAACGGCGCCGCTACGCGTTCGCCCTGCGCCTGCTGCTGGCCGTGCCGTATCTGCTGTTTGCCATCGACCCGCCGACCCTGGTGGCGGCGGGCGCGGTGTTCGTGGCCAGTGCCGGGTTCGCCGCCACCCTGCCGCTCCAGGAACAGCTTCTCGCGCTGACCCCGGACCCGGTCCGCGGTCAGGTCCAGGGAGTCGAGTCCGCCGGCCGGATGACGTGGCAGGGCATCGGAGCCGCGCTCGCCGGAGGCCTTGCCCAGTACCTCGACCCCGGCGCCACGATCACCGTGGTGGCCGCCGTCTCCGTTGCCGTCACGGTCGTCTCCCGGCCCTTCGTCGTCCGTGCCCGCATGGTCCGGGTCGAGAAGGCCGCAGCGTGAGCCGCAGCAGGGCGTTGCCGACTGAACCCCGAGCCAGGCCGCCGGGCGTACATGCCCGCCGCACTGCCGCCCCCGCTGACGAGTAACGCACTGCAACTGCCGTGTCAGTGCGCGCGCTTCCAGCGCCACGTACCCAGGGCCCCGGCGAGGACCAGGATCGCAAGGGCGATCGCCGCTGCCCTGTAGTGGCCGGGCGTGGCCCAGGAGGGGCCCGGCCAGACGGACACGGCCACCTCGGCGGTGTCATTGGCGGCTGTGGCGTCACGGCTGGGACGTCCGGACTCGCCGTCGGACACGGTGACTTGCCCACCGCGGTGGGCGACATCCTTGTCGATGCGGAGGGTGAAGGGGAAGGTCGTCGTGGCTCCCACCGCTCCGACCTTCGCCGTACACACGTACCGACGTGCCGTCGGCTGTTTCGCGGTCGCCGTGGTCAGGGGCGTGCCGTCCGGGCCGAGGGCGCGGCAGACCTGGTCGATCAGTTCCTCGTCCCTTTCGACATCGTAGGGGGAGGACACGACGGTGGTGCCCGCCGGAACCGTGAACTCGATCCGTGCCGAGGCGGGCAGAGCCCCGGGGCCGTCGTTGCGTATACCGACGCGGACCGTGGCCAGGCTGCTGATCGGCCCTTTGACGGTGCCGGCCACGGCGACCAGGTCGCTCTCGTTGCGCACCGACACCTTCAGTTCCGACGAAGTGCCGTCCGCCGTACCCGCACCGCCCTGCACATCGGCGGGTACCAGGCGGAGCGCGGATCCGTCGCCCTCTCTGTACTGGGACGCCAACGCGTCCGGGGGCACGTAGTCGGTTCCGAGGGCGGCGGCCTGGAACGAGACGGTCGGGTACGTGGCGTCGCGGTCGGCCCTGAGGACTTCTGGTGCACCGAGCCGGTAGGACGCGCCAGGGGGTATGACGACGTCGGCGGCCGACAGGCGACACCACGTCGATGTGCTGCCCCGGTAACGGCAGTTGCTGTGCCTGTCGGTCGGCGCGATGCCGTCTCGCGTGTTCATGAAGAGCGCGACTCCGCGGGCCGGCACGTCGCCGGTGTTGCGTAGGGTCAGTGCGACTCCGAGGCTGCCACCCGGCTCGACGTCCTGCCGGTCGGGGTGTGCGTCGACCACCAACGTCGGCCGGCCGATCACGATGAGGGAGCTTCCCGTGACGGTGGTCCGACCGGGTGAGGTGACCCGATAGCGCAGCACCGCCGAGTCACCCGCCTCGGCGCCCTTCGCGGGACTCAGGTGGAAGGACTGGTGGTTCCCGCCCCGGGAGGGGCCCCCGTCCTGCCCCGTGCAGTGGAAGACCGGCAGGCGGACGGGACAGATGTCCATCGCCGTTCCGATGACCGCGACGCCCTCCAGGTCACCGGCATCGAAGGTGACCGTGACACGGGCCGCCTTCTTTTCTTCGATGTGCAGGTCGGTGGTGCTGTCCGGGTCGCGCGAGACGTAGAAGACCGCGGGCGCGACAAGCTCGGGGCCGGAGGCCGACGCGCAGCCGACCAGGCCCGCCAGCGCCGCGGCCAGCAGAAGAGTCAGCCCGACGACCGTACGGAACAGCCCAGTTGGGGTGGCGGCTCTCCTTTGTCCAGCCCCGACACGGCACTTGGCTCCCTCAAACGTGTTCACCGGGACCACCCTGCCAGGAGGACATCACGTCCGTGCATCGCTGTGATCACATGGCTCTGCCGTGCGGAGCCATGCGTGACGTCCGCTGGTCCGATCGGCAATTCCGGTGCGAATCCGGTCCGTACGGCTCTCCGGAGTACGCGAATCGCCGTGAACAGGTCTTGACCACTGATGGCGCGGCTCCCTAGGGTGACCAGTCATCAGACGTCTGTTGTCACTGATCCAGGAAGACCTGCACCCGCTGTTCCGTGCACCTTGTCGTGTCCGCCCGATGCATCGGTGCGGGTCGTGGCGGTACTTCCACCGGCCGGATGGCCGGGAGGGCTGGACCGCGCAGGTGGCCGGGGCGGCGCCGCGGGTCTCGTCCGACAATCAACGGAGTCATTCCATGACCGGAAGACGAACTCTGCTCCTCCCGGCCCTGTCCATACCTTTGGCGGCTCTCCTGGCCGCGGCACCCGCGGCGGCGCAGGGGGCCACCGTGCCGCAGTCGCCGGCGGCTGCCGAAGCGGCGGCACAGGCTTTCTACGTCGACTGCGACGCCACCGGCACGGGTGACGGAAGCGCGAGCACCCCCTGGAACTCGCTGGCACCGGTGAACGCCCACACGTTCCAGGCGGGTGACACGATCCTGCTCAAGCGCGGGTCCACCTGTACCGGCCAGCAGCTCTACCCGAAGGGTTCGGGTGCGGCCGGCGCCCCGATCGTGGTCGACGCGTACGGAACGGGCGCCAAGCCCAAGCTGGTCGGCGCGGGGCAGGTCACCGATGTCGTCCTGCTGGCGGACCAGCAGTACTGGGAGATCCGCAACCTGGACATCTCCAACACCGGTGAGACCGCGGCGACTCGGCGCGGCGTCCACGTCACCAGGACCGACTCGGGGACCGGCACCTACTACCGGATCTCGGATCTCGACATCCACGACGTCAATGGCAACCAGACCAAGAAGGACGACGACGCCAGCGCCGGAATCTTCTTCGAGGTCCTGGGGAACACCACTCCCACCAAGTTCGACGACGTGGCCATCACCGACAACACGGTGCGTACCGTCGACCGCTACGGCATTCACTTCTGGACCCGGTGGATGCAGCGCTCCGCGCTCAACAACGCGAACTGCGGTACCACCTGCGGGACATGGACGCCACAGACCGGGGTCGTCATCCGCGGGAACACCGTCTCCGACATCGGTGGCGACGCGATCGTCCCGCACCACACCGAGGGTGCGCTCATCGAGTACAACACGGTCGACGGCTTCCGGGAACGTGAACCCCAGCACTGCGCGGCCGGCATCTGGGGCTGGAACACCCAGGACGCGCTGTACCAGTTCAACGAGGTGAGCGGCGGCCAGAGCACCTGCGACGGACAGGGGCTCGACCTCGACGAGGCCAACATCGGCACCATCTACCAGTACAACTACAGCCACGACAACGAGGGTGGCTTCATCCTCCTGTGCAACGGCTCCGGGTCGACGACCGACGGAAACATCGTCCGTTACAACATCAGCCAGAACGACGGCGGACAGCTCTTCGACATGGTCTGCGCCAAGACGACCAACACGCAGATCTACAACAACACCTTCTACCTCGCCGATCCGGTGGAGATCATCAACAACGCGAACGGCTCGGCCGCGGCGAACGCCACGTTCACCAACAACATCTTCCATGTGGCCACAGCCGACGCGAGCTACATCAACGCGGCGGGCCTCGGCTTCGACTCGAACGTCTTCTACGGCACCCACCCGACCGGTGAACCGGACGACGTCCACAAGGTGACGAGCGATCCGAAGCTGACCGCCCCGGGCACGGCGACCTCGCGCACGGACACCGACGGCTACCTGCTGCAGGCGGGCTCGTCCGCCCTCGCCAACGGCGCGGTCGTGTCGGACGCGGGCGGACGTGACTACTTCGGCAACCCGGTCACGGCGGGCTGCGTGCCCGACCGCGGCGCCCACCAGTCGTCCACGGCCTGCATCGAGCCGACCGGGCCCGAGGCCGGGATCAACCGGATCTCCGCCGGTACCCAGGCGATCGACGTACCCGCACACTCCACGGCCGAGGGCACACAGCTGGTCGGCTGGCTCTGGAACGGCGGTGACAACCAGAAGTGGAACGTCACGGCCAACGGCGACGGTACGTACACCCTGAAGAACGTGGAGACCGGCCTGTGCGCCGACGTCAACGCCAACTCCACACAGGCAGGGGCCGCCATCATCCAATGGGCGTGCAGCGGCGCCGCGAACCAGCGGTGGATCGCGACTCCCACGACCGGCGGCTACACGCTGACGAGCAAGCGCAGCGGACTGCTCCTCACCGCGGCCTCCACCACCAACGGGGCGCTGCTCACCCAGCAGGCGGCGAGCTCCACCGCGGTGCAGACCTGGGCCTTCACCAAGCTGTCCTGACCGGTCCGCAAGGAAACGAGCCGGGCCCGGTGGCCACCAGCACAGCTGGTGGCCACCGGGCCCCTCCGTGTTACTTGCGGACGTCGGTCGTGTTGTCCGCGGCGACCTTCAGGATCTCCCGCACCTGAGCGATGATGTCCAGCCGGTTGCGCACGAACTCGGGGTCGGTGATCGTACCGGTCGCCGGGTCCGTGTTACCCGTGCCGAACTGGAGGACGGGCGTGTGCACGTGGCCGCCGGGCAGCGAGGAGTGCAGGCCGAGGCGGTCGCGCAGCAGGGTCGCGCGGTACGCGATCTCGTTCGACAGGTAGTTGCCGCCGCCACCGCCACGGGCCGTCGACCCCTCGGTGGGGCCGTCGGGGCGGGTGACCGACGTGGTCTCGCCCGCCGGGATCTCGGTCACCGTGGTGTGGTCGGAGACGGGGAAGCGGCCGGTGTTCGCTGCGACGATCGCCGCGTACGGCAGGGTCGTCGACGTCCACTGCGGCTGCGAGGCCGGGTCGGAGACCGGGATCGTCTCGGTCAGGGAGACGTTCGCATTGTCCGGGTAGTTGCCCCGCCAGGCCCCGTTGGTCCGCTCGATGTCGAACAGACCGACGCGCCCCTGGCTGACCGTGGTGAACAGGTCGACCTGCGGCAGGTACGGACGCAGTGTCCGCTCGACCGTCCCGTCGGTGAAGTCCTGCCAGCGGACCGGGAAGACGACGGTCTCGACGCGGGCGGGACCGTCCGCGGTCTGGATGATGGTGCCGTCGAGGGCGAGTGCGGTGGCGCCCGAGGGGTTGGAGATCCGGGAGTCGATGTCCAGGGTGAACGGGTCGAAGCCGGTGACCAGGATGCGCCGCATGTCCCGGTTGTGCGAGTAGCGGATCGTGTCCTGGCCGCGAGAGGTGCGCTCCAGGGCGTCCAGCAGCTTGGCCCGCCGGCTGTTCGAAAGGTCGAACTTCGGGTCCCATGTCCGGATTTCGCGGGTCATGCCCAGACGCGCCCAGTACAGCGGACGGTCGTCGTCACGGGTGAGGTCCCCGCCCGCGGGCCCCCGGCCCTGGGCCCGGTCGACGGCCCGCTGCCACAGCCGGTCCCCCTGCTGCTCGACGAGGCGCTCCGCCTGTGCGTAGGAGTTCGCCTTGGCGAGGGCCCGCGCGAACTGCGGGGCCACGGAGTCGAATCCGGAACGGCGCAGGATCTCCTGGGGTGCCGCGCGGTCGAGCCGCTGCTCCTCCACGGTGAGGGTGGTGGCGGCCGTGGTGGCGGTGGGGGCGGTGCCGGATACGGTGGCCGCGGTGGCCGTGGGCGCCGTCGCGAGTCCCGCCACGAGGGCGAGTCCGAGCATGCCGATCCGAACGTGTCTGTGGAACAAGAGATTCCGTACCTTCCATTGCCGGTATGAGGGAGCGCTCCCGCTCCTGCGCGGTCGGGAGCTCGGGGAGCGCTGCCGGACGGCGGCAGTATCCCCTGGCGGTTGGGGCATGGGCAATGGTTGTGGCACAGCAGGCCTGTGATGCCCGAGAGACTCGGAGGCCCGTGTGACCAGCTGGTTCCCTCCAATCCTGGAGGCAGGAGTCGCGTACCTGTACGCGTTCCGCCACCCACCCGGGATGACGGAACGCGCCGCCCGGCACAGCAACCGGGCGACGCGTCATGTCACAACAAGGCACACCTTGTCCGCTACGGCCTAGATCGCGGCCGGTTCGGGCGTTCCGTCCCGCTCGGCGGGGGAGGAGTCCGCCGCGGACTCGTCGGAGGAGCGGTGGCGTACGCCGATCATGCCGACGGCGGTCAGGACCGCGGCCACGGCGGCGGCGATGCCACAGACGAGGAAGGCGGTGCCGAAGCCGCTGCCCAACGCGTCGAGCGCGAGGCCGTGCGCGGCCGACCCGGGGACATTGGACGGCAGGCTGTTCACGGCGATCGGTCCGCCCTCCGCGGCGATCCCGCGCGCGGCTCCCAACTGGTCCGCCGGCAGGTCCGCACCGTGCAGGTTGGACGTGAACGCCGTCCCCGCACGGCTGAGCGCGACCGCGCCGACGACGACCGGGCCGAGTGCGAAGCCGAGGTCGCGGAGCATGTTGGTGGTGGCGCTCGCCATGCCCGCCAGCTGCGGCGGCACGCTGTCCAGCGCCACGGCCGTCACCGAGCTCACGCACAGGGCGAACCCGATACCGATCAGCAGATCCGGCACGATGAACGCGGTCAGGTCGAGGTTGGTGACATCGAGCCGGGTGCACAGCAGGCAGCCGACGGCCATCAGGACGAAGCCCGAGGTCAGCATCCAGGTCGGGGCGACCCGGTGCAACAGCCGGGAGACGACCGGGATGAGGACGAACGCGGGCCCCTGGAGCAGCAGGAACGGGATGGCGACGCGCAGCGGGTCCTGGTGCTGGACCGGTCCGAGCCACATGCTCGTCGCGAAGCAGGCGCCGAGGAAGGCGAGCATGCCGATGACCGCGACGATGGACGCCACCGTGAAGGCCCGGTTCCTGAACAGGCTCAGGTCGAAGATCGGGGACTTGGCGCCCAGCTCGACCAGGACGAAACCGGCGAGGAAGCAGGCGCCGATGCCGAAGGCCAGGATGACGGGAAGGGTGGTCCAGCCCGACTCCGGCCCCTCGACGGCGCCGTACAGCACCAGGATGAGACCGATGGCGAAGGTGATCTGACCCGGTATATCGAGGGTGCGGCCCTCGGGAGCCTTGGACTCCGGGGCCAGCACGAGGGTGAGCACGATGCTCACCACGGCGAGCCCCACCAGCACCCAGAAGGAGCCGCGCCAGGAGCCGACTTCGGCGAACATCCCGCCGAGGAGGGGCGAGAGGGCCGCACCGGCGGAGAGGAACCCGCTCCACAGGGCGACGGCGTGGGCCCGTTCCCGGGCGTTGCGGGTGACCGACGCGATCATGGTGAGCGAGCCGGGGAACATGGCTCCGGCGCCGAGACCGTTCAGGGCGGCTCCGACCCAGAGGACCTGCACGTTGGGCGCGATCGCGGCGACGGAGCTGCCGATGGCGACGAGCGCGGCCCCCGCGGTGATCAGCTTCTTGCGGCCGAACAGGTCGCCGAGCACACCGAAGGTGAACTCGAAGCAGACCACCGCGATCATGAACGCCGCGGTGATCCAGGTCAGCTGTGAGCCGTGGGTGTTCAGGTCCTGCTGGAAGAGCCCGTTGAGGGATGCCGGCAGTGCGTTGGCGACCTGCGCCACGAACACTGCACAGCAGGTAGCAGCCAGCGTCCCCGCGTAGCCCGGCTTCCGGGCCGCCCCCGCGGATGGGCCGTGGGACGACGTCGTCCCGTTGTTGAGCGTCATTGCTTTCTCCCTGGCTGGGAAGGTGAAGTGCCCCGCCGTCGGGCGGGACGGGCTCCGGCTGGGTGCCGGAGTGAGGAGGGGGTGGGTGGTGCGTCGCCGGGCAGTCACACCGGACCTCGGACCCGTGCACGCCGACGGGGTTCCCGTGGAGTGCTGCGGATCTGTCCTGTCTGTCCTGTCTGTCCTGTGGGGACACGGGTATGGCGAGCCGCCGCCGTACTCGAGGTGGAGGGGGGATGACACGGCTGGAGTGCGGTGCGGTGACGTGGAGAATGTCACCTCGCTTTACGTCGCGTCAATGAAATGTTCACAGGAAACGAGAAATGGTCTCAACGTAAGTTGCGGCGGCTCCGGCGACGGAACGCCGCGCTGCCGTTCCTGCGGGCGGCAGCGAAGGGCAGGGAGCGGTACGGAAGGCTGCCCGGCCCTCGGCCGGACCGGACCGTCGGGCAGAGCTCACGGGGTGTGCCGGGCGGCCCGCAGGGTCGATCGGCGACACGGCGGACAGCCTGCGGGGACACTTCGGCGGGGACACCGGAGACATCCCGGAGCCTGGCCGGAGCGAACGCGCCCGGCCGCTGCCCCGTCGTACTGGCCGGATCAGTACGCCGCGGCCAGGTCCGCCTCCACCGCACGGGCCGCGGCGTTCAGGGTCGCGACCAGGGACGGGAGGTCATGCGGGTCGTAGCGCACGCTGGGCATGGACACCGACAGGCCCGCCTGCGCCGTCCCGTCCCGGTCGCGCACCGGCACGCCCACGGCGACGAGTCCGCGCTCGGAACGCTCCTGGTTCACGGCGAAGCCGTTGCGGGCGATGCGGTCCAGCTCACCGCGCAGCTGTCCGAGGTCGGGGCGGTCCGCGGGGCGGTCGCGATAACGCGCGGCCGAGTAGATCTCCGCCAACTCGGCATCGTCCAGCCCGGAGAGGAGCAGCAGACCGGCGGTCGTGCGGTGGACCGGGAACACCATCCCCTCCCGGGAGCTGACCCGCAGCGCCTGTCCGCACTCGACACTGGCGATGAACCGGGCCGTGTCCCCGGTACGGATGGTGAGGTTCGCGGTCTCGTCCAGGAGGCTGACCAGCCGGCGCAGGTGGGGGAGGGAGGCGGCCCGCAGCCGGGACACCCGCGACTGTGAGTGCGCGGCCAGTTCGAGGACGGGGCCGGCCCGGTAGACGCGGTTCTCGTCCTGCACGGCGAAGTCCCGGTAGACGAGCATCGCCAGCAGCCGGTGGGCCGTGGACCGGGCCACCCCCAGCCGCTCGGCGACCTGCGAGACGGTCGCCCCGCCCTCCAGCTGCAGCATGGTCGCCGCCCGGAGGGCATGGTCGACGCTCGCGATGGGGTACGGGGGCGGCGTCTTCAGCGGCTTGTCCACGATGCCTCCCGATGTGTGCTTCCGGCCCGGTGTCCGGACGGGAACCCGGTCCCGCCCTGCCCAAGCGTTTCCGTACGGACCCCGATCCGGCCCGACTGTTCTGCTCTCCAGAATCTACATGTCCTGCGTTCCAGTCAGGGCGCACGCTGTGCTCGTGACTCAGTCTTCTCTCGCTCACGACATCGCTACGGGCTCTCCCGTCCGGCTGCAGGCCGTTTCCGCAGCGGGCCAGCCCGAGGTCACCCCGGCGCTCGAGGAGCTCTACCGGGGCTTCGAACAGGAACTTCTCGTCCCGCTGTGGACCGAGATCGGCGACCTGATGCCCGCCCACCCGCGCTCCCGTGCGGTCCCGCACGTATGGCGCTGGGAACAGCTGCGGGCCCTCGCCGCACAGGCCGGCGAGATCGTCCCGGTCGGCCGCGGCGGTGAGCGCCGCGCCATCGCGCTGGCCAACCCGGCGCTGGGCGGCCGCCCGTTCGCCACGCCCACCCTGTGGGCCGCCATCCAGTACCTCATGCCCGGGGAGGACGCCCCGGAGCACCGCCACACCCAGCACGCGTTCCGGTTCGTCGTCGAGGGCGAGGGCGTGTGGACCGTCGTAGGCCGCGACCCGGTGGCCATGCGGCGCGGCGACTTCCTGCCGCAGGCCGGCTGGAACATGCACGCCCACCACAACGCCACCGCCGAACCGATGGCCTGGATCGACGGACTCGACATTCCGTTCCAGTACGCCACCGAAACCCAGTTCTTCGAGTTCGGCCGCGACGAGATCAGTGACGCGGAGCGCATCACCCCGGACCGTTCGCGCTCCGAGCGCCTCTGGGGCCACCCCGGTCTGCGCCCCGTTTCGGCCGGCGCGACCGCCCCCGGTTCGCCCCTGCTGGCGTACCGCTGGGAGCACACCGACCGTGCCCTCGCCGACCAGCTCGCCCTGGAGGCGGAAGGCTTCCCCGGCACCGTCGAGCCCGGCCACGCCGCCGTCCGGTTCACCGACCCGGCGACCGGTGCCGACGTACTGCCCACCATCCGCGCCGAGATGCACCGCGTGGCGCGCGGCGCCGAGACCGCACCGGTCCGCGAGACCGGCTCGTCGGTCTATCAGGTCTTCGACGGCTCCGGCACGGTCACGGTGGGGGAGAAGTCCTGGTCCGTGACGCGCGGCGACCTCTTCGTCGTCCCGTCCTGGCAGCCGTTCTCCGTACGCTCCGAAGCGGGTACCAGCGACTCCGACTCCGGCGCTCTGGACCTGTTCCGCTTCAGCGACTCCCCGATCTTCGAGGCCCTCCGGCTCGACCGCACCCACGTGGAAGGAACCACCCGATGAAGCTCGCCACCCTCCGCACCGGCGGCACCACCAGGGCCGTCCGGCTCGACGGCGATGTCCTGGTCGACCTCGGGGTCCCGGACGTCGGCACCCTGCTGGGCCAGGACGACTGGGCGGAGCGCGCAGCCGCCGCCACCGCCGAGAACGCCCAGACGTACGCCGTGGACGGCGCCGACTTCGCCCCCGTGGTCCCGCAGCCCTCGAAGGTCGTCTGCGTCGGACTCAACTACCGCAACCACATCCAGGAGATGGGTCGGGACCTGCCCGAACACCCCACCCTGTTCGCGAAGTTCGCCGACGCGCTGATCGGCGCCGACGACGACATCCTCCGGCCCGACGAGACCGACAAGTTCGACTGGGAGGTCGAGCTCGCCGTGGTCGTCGGCAAGCAGGTGCGCCGGGCCAAGGGCGCCGAGGCCGAGCAGGCGATCGCCGGCTTCACCGTGCTCAACGACATCACCTGCCGGGACTGGCAGTTCCGCACCCGCGAGTGGCTCCAGGGCAAGATGTGGGACTCCAGCACCCCGGTCGGCCCCTACCTGGTCACCCCCGACGAGCTGCCCGGCGGCGTACGCCCCGCCCTCGACGTCCGGCTGACCGTCGACGGTGAGGTCATGCAGTCCGACTCCACCGCCGACCTGCTCTTCGACCCGGTCCACCTGGTGGAGTACATCTCGACGATCGTGCGCCTGAACCCCGGCGACATCATCGCCACCGGCACCCCCGGCGGCGTCGGACACGCCCGCAAGCCCGAGCGCTACCTGCTGGGCGGCGAGACCGTCGTCGCCGAGATCGACGGCATCGGCCGCCTGGAGAACCGCGTCGTCCAGGAGAAGTCCGCCTGATGTCCCGGACCTTCGAGGACGCCCGCCGCTGGGCACAGCTCGGCACGGTCCTGTTCGTCCAGGCAGCGGACCTGGACGACGCCGCACTGGACGCGCCGAGCGCCCTGCCCGGCTGGACCCGCAAGCACCTGGTCGCCCACGTCGCCGCCAACGCGGACGCCCTGGGCAACCTCGTCCACTGGGCCGCCACCGGCGAGCACACGCCGATGTACTCCTCCCCCGAGGAGCGCGCCGCCGGCATCGAACGGGGCGCCGGGATGACGGCTGCCGAACTGACCGGCTGGCTGCACCGTTCCGCGGAGGAACTGGCCGCGTCCACGGCCGCGCTCAGCGACGAACAGTGGCAGTCCCCGGTCGTGACCGCCCAGGGCCGCACCGTGCCCGCGACCGAACTGCCCTGGATGCGCTCCCGCGAGGTGTGCGTCCACGCGATCGACCTGGGCACCGGCCTGACCTTCGCCGACCTGCCGGCCGACTTCCTCGCCGCACTCTGCGACGACGTGATCGGCAAGCGCGCCCAGGGCCCCGGCCCCGCGCTGCTCCTGGAGGCGACCGACACCGGCGCCCGCTGGGAGCTGTCCGGAGAGGGCCTGCCGGCCCCGCTGACCGGCCCGCTCCACGAGATCACGGCCTACCTCACCGGGCGCGCACACGCCCTGACGGCCCCCGGCGGCGCTCCCGCGCCGGCCCTCGCTGCCTGGCTCTGACCTCCGCTTCGGTCAGGGGCCGCGCCCAGCGGCCCCTGACCGACCGGCCCCGACGGCGGCCCGTGACCACCCCGCCCGCCGACGACTCCAGCCACCCAGCCACCCCACACCCAGCCACCCCACACCCGGCCGACCGGCGCATGTGCCGATCGGCGACCCCGGCCTACCCATGGCCGACGCCGAACCGGCACTTCCTGCCACTCGACGACTCCTGCGATCCGAGGAAGAGACGATGACTCCTGCGACCCCTCCCACCGGCGACAAGCCCGACGTGATCATCGTCGGAGGAGGCATCGGTGGCCTCAGCTCCGCGTTCGCCCTCACCCGGCAGGGGCTGCGTGTGCGCGTCCTCGAACGCGCCCCGGAATTCGGTGAGGTGGGCGCCGGTCTCCAGATCGCGCCCAACTGCACCCGCATCCTGGACGAGTACGGCCTGCTCGACGAGGCCAAGGAACTGGGTGTTCTCCCGGAGAACATGGTGATGCGCGACGCCATCGACGCCCGGGAGCTCACCCGGCTCGACCTGCGGGACCTGGAGCAGCGCTACGGGTTCCCGTACATGGTGATCCACCGCAGCGACCTGCACGGCATTTTCCTGCGCGCCTGTCAGCGGGCCGGTGTGGAGCTGCTGACCGACCAGACGGTCGTCGACTACGAGCACACCGAAGGCGGTGCCCGGATCCGCCTGGAGGACGGCCGGACCGAGGAGGCTCCGCTGATCATCGCCGCCGACGGCCTGCACTCGGTGGCTCGGCGCAAGCTGGTCGGCGACGACGTGGTCAGCTCCGACTACGTCGCCTACCGCGCGGCCGTCCCGATCGACCAGGTGCGCGACAACGGCATCGCGGAGAAGGACGTCACCGTGTACGTCGGCCCGCGCTGCCACTTCGTGCAGTACGCCCTGCGCGGCGGCGAGATGTTCAACCAGGTCGCCGTGTTCGAGTCGCCGAAGGCGCTGGCCGGGAAGGACGACTGGGGCACGCCGGACGAGCTGGACGCGGCCTTCGAGGCCACCTGCGACACCGTGCGCAAGGGCATCCCGCTGATGTGGCGGGACCGCTGGTGGCAGATGCTCGACCGGGACCCGATCGAGACCTGGGTGCACGGCCGGATCGCCCTGCTCGGCGACGCCGCCCACCCGCCGCTGCAGTACATGGCCCAGGGCGCGATCATGGCGATCGAGGATGGCTGGGTGCTCGCCCGGCACGTCGCCCGCCAGCTCGCCGAAGGCGCCACGGCCCCCGACTGGGACGCCGCGCTGGTCTCCTACGAGGCGGTCCGCGTCGAACACTGCCGCCGGGTGCAGTCCACCGGCCGCGTGTGGGGCGAACTGTGGCACCTGGACGGCGAGAAGCGCCTCCAGCGCAACGCGATCATGCGCGGACTGGACATCCACGGCTACGACTTCACCGACTGGGTGTACGGCCCCACCGCGCTGGTCCCGGACGAGGAACCGGCGATGTTCACCCCGATCCCGCTCGCCTCGGCCCGGATCGAGGAGACGGACGCGGAGGGTGCGGACGTGGACGGTGCGGAGGCCACTGCGTCGGCGTGAGGCGTCGCCCCGGGAGCGGTGCCTCCGGCGGCGGGTGGAGCGGGAGTTGGTCGGCCGGGGTCGGTCAGGGCCAGTACGGTGGCTGCCAGATTTCGCGGCCCTGAGGAGTGACCGGTGCGCATGAGAGAGCTCGTCGGGCGAGTGGTGTCCGACCGGGTACGGGAGTACTTCTCGGAGTCACCCGTGGGGATCACCCCCCAACCCGTGATTCATCCGCCCGCCGAGGCAGAAGCGCTGGCCGCACTGGAGCGCCGCTCTGCGCAGCCGCTCGAAGCGGGCTACCGGGAATTCCTCCTGCTCACGGACGGCATGGAGGGCTTCTCCGTCGTCCTGCTCGGCTGCCACGATTGGGAGCCGGGCGGAGCGGGGGAAGCCGCGGAGGAATTCCGGCGGGCGGTCGTGGAGAGCGGAACTCCCGAGGACGTGGGAATCCCCCCAGGGACACCCCTCTTTCCGGTGGCGGTCAACCTCGACCGCAGCCAGGGGATCTTCCTGATCGACACCGCTGGGCTCGCAAAGGAGCGCTTCTGGTGGACGGGCGAAGGGGACAGCCTCTTCTTCTCTGGGTTCGCCGACATCCTCGGGTACCTCATCGATGTGGATTCCTGTGACCCACGAGAGACGCTCGACTGAGCCGCGCCCGAGGCACACGGGGCCCGGGGCGCCCTGTGCGCCTCGGGCCCTCCTGCATGTCGTGCCGTGTGTAGGACAAGGCGGTGGGCTGGCTGGACCGCGACCGGATTCGTCGTTGGCTCGGTCCTGCGTATGCCTGCCGAAAGGTCCCAAAGCAGTTCGACCTCCGAGGCCGTTCGACCAGGTCAAGGTCGCCCCGGCCGCCGTCCGCCCCGATGGTGGCGGCCGCCGTGTTGACGGCCGTGCCAGAATCCCCCCGGTGGCAGCACTGCTGACTCACTGAACTTTTCCAAGGGGGATCCATGGAACACTGGACGGCACTCGTCGAACTTCTGGGACCGCCCAGTCACAGCGCGGATCCCGGAGTCTGGGATGCAGTCGAAAGCGAATTGGGTGTCTGCTTTCCCGCCGACTACAGGCAGTTCATAGAATCCTACGCGCCGGTGCGCCTGAATGGGCATCTTCATTTCACTCATCCCGCCCATGCGGTGTGGGATCTGAAGAAATGGGCTTCCGTCACACTTGAGGCGTACCAAGGGCTTGACTGGGTCGATCTGACCCCTCCGGAATTCAAGTCGGATGACCCTCGATTCGGGGGTCCCGACGGCCTCGTCCCGCTCGTCGAATCGGACCGGGGGGAGTGCGTCTTCTTTCAAGCGGGGGAGACGTCGCGGATGTACGTCTACGTAGGAAGCGATGACGACTTCTACCGCTATGACATGACCTTTTCGGAGTGGTTGTACCGGTATCTCCGTGGCGAAGAAATGACCGGTCCGAACAGTAGTGTCTTCTCCTCCGGTCCGGTGAGGTTCGACGCGCTTCCGGGCGCGGAGGGGGGTCGTGGGGCATTCTGGTTCGGTCCGACCGATCTGAGCAGACCGTACAGTTCGCCATGAACTGGGCGGCAAGAATCTCGAACTCCAGAATGACGGGCAAGGTAATCCCGTACCGATCAGGTGAGTGCGTAGAAATTGGAAATGGATCGCTGTAATGACCCCAAGTGATAGTCTCAGGGTGCTGGCAGAAATGCTGCCGCCCAGGCCGGGAGCCGGCCTCGACGTGGACTGGTCCGCGATCGAAGAGGCCTGGCAGCTGGAATTTCCCGCCGATTACAAGGAAATCATCGCCCGGTACGGTGATGTGCTTCTGGGGAACTACCTTGAGGTGCTTGCCCCCGGTGCCTTCACGCCTGACACATGCGATGAACCAGATGCCCCGCTCGGCGGCATGGGTTTCATCACGGCGGACACCCGTGCCACCTGGGCGGACACGGCCCCTGCCGGCCTCGACATCGAGTCGGAGGAACTGGTGACGTGGGGGGTTGCGAGCAGCGCCGATCTCTTCTGCTGGCTCGCTCGCGGGGAACCAGCGGAGTGGCCGGTCGTGGTCTTCAGCCACGGTGACGATGTCTGGACGCAGCACGACCTCGGTATCGCGGAGTTCTTGTGCCGAGTACTGCAGGCGCGACCCGGAGTCGAGGTGATGACCGATTCCCCGCTGTGGGGTCAAAAGCGTCCCCCATACGCGAGCGAGGCGGAGCGCCGACGGGCGCGTGAGGCTTGGGGCCCGGAGGAGTAGCCATCCGTTGGGCATGCGGTCGACCGGACAGCCAACGGCAGCTCAGCTCCCGATTGCTGCGAATCGCGGCACTCTTGTCGGACCGTGTCGTCGGAAGCTTTGTGATCACCGTGCGGCAACCGAACCTGTGCCACCGGCCGCCCATGTCGATGCATCGCCGTCGCGGGCCGCTGCTTCTCGATCGCGGTCAGGACCGCCCCACGGCGCGCTGTTCATGCTGCTCCTCGCGTCTGCCGCAAGAGGCTCGTGGCGTCCTCCAGGGTATGGGTTTCTTCATCCAGCAAGCCAAGTGGTCGGCTCCGGAAGTTCTTCGGGGTTGTCCGTCCGGAGCTTCAGGCGGAGGAGGCTTCGAGGAGAGTTTCTGCGGCGGCGGTGCGGGCGTAGAGGACGGAACGGCCGGCGCGATGGGCACTGACCAGACCCGCGTTGCGCAGCGCGGTGAGGTATTGGGATACCCCGGCTGGGGAGAGCCCGGTGCGGTGGGCCAGTTCGGTGGTGGAGGCCGGGGACTCCAGCTCGGTCAGAAGCAGGGTCCGTGAGCGGCCGAGGACGGGGACGAGGGCGCAGGATCCTGTGGCAGGCCGTGTCTCCCAGAGTGTGCCGATGCCGCGTGCTGGATAGGCGAGTTGTGGTGGGTCCAGCGGTCTCACCTGGGTGCGCAGCCCGGGGCCGGTGAACGCAGACGGGATCAGCAGCAGTCCCGCGCCTGCGGAGTGTCGGGACATGTCGCGTTTCCGGCGGACGAGTCTGAGCGTGTTGTCGCCCCAGCTCACCGAGGCGTGCAGGTCGTTGAAGAGGTGGCCCGCCCCGTGTTCGGCGACGGTGCGGGCCCGGTGGAAGATGTCGGCGTCCAGTACGGCCCTGATCCGTGCCCAGTATGGGGCGAGCGCCAACTCCCAGTAGGTTTCGATCTCTTGTGTGACCTTGGCCAGCTGGGAGGGTGGATCAGCACGAAGGCTCGATAGCCGTGGGCCGAGATGTCCCTGGTGGCGGGCGAGGTGGTCAAGGTCCTGGCGTACCCGGTCGGTGGGAGAGGTCGTGATCGCATCCCACTCCGCCGCCGCTGTGGGGGCCGGTTGACCGGGGGCCGGGGTGAGGAAGTCGGGCACATAGCCGGAGGATCCGATCAACTCGGCAAGCCATCCCCGGTCCAGGCCGGCGGCCAGCACGCGGGGCCGCACTTGCTCGACCCAGGCCCCGTGGACCGGATGCGTGGCGTTCGATGTCAGCAGCCGGAAGCTGGGCGCGACCTCCCACATCGGCGAGATGGCGAACCGCACCTGCGCGAGGTCGTTCGCTGAGAACGCGAGCTGTGCCACGACAACCGCCCCTCAATGGATTCACGTATGTGTGAATCAATGGCGCGCCAGGTTATCGTGCGCCGATCATCCCGCCATGACCTCACAGACGATCTCCGCGGCGGCATCGGGTACCTGGAGGCTCGGCGACCGCACGGTCCACCGGATCGGCTTCGGTGCGATGCGCCTCACTCAACACGGCGAGGCGCTCGCGCCCGACGCCGTCCCGCGCGACCGCGACCAGGCGATCAAGGTGCTGCGCCGTGCGATCGAGCTCGGCGTGAACCACATCGACACCGCCGCGTTCTACTTCTCACCGCTGCGCTGTGCCAACGAGCTGATCAACCGCGCCCTCGCGCCCTACCCGGACGATCTCGTCATCGCCACCAAGGTCGGACCCGGCCGCGATCCCTCAGGCGCCTGGCTGCCGCACGCCACCCCTGGGCAACTGCGCGGCCAGGTCGAGGAGAACCTGCGCCAACTCGGCCGCGACCACCTCGACGTGGTGAACCTGCGCATCGTCGGCACCGATTCCATCGCCGACCGCTTCGGCGCGCTCAGCGAACTGCGCGATGCCGGACTCATCCGCCACCTGGGCCTGTCCAACATCCGTCCCCACCACCTGGCCGAGGCCCAGGCCATCGCACCGGTGGTCTGTGTCCAGAACATGTACGGCATCGGCGCCTCGCCCGAGCAGGAGGAACTCCTGCGCCTCTGCGGTGAACAACGCGTCGCGTTCGTGCCGTTCTACTCGATCGCCGGCACCGGACGAACCGCCGGCGCACCCGCCGACGACAGCGGCACGGTCCACGCCCTCGCCCGCGCCCGCGGAGTGAGCACCGCCCAGGTCCGGCTGGCGTGGACGCTGCACCGCGGCCCGCATGTCCTGGCCATTCCCGGCACCGGCGACCTCGACCACCTCACCCAGAACGTTGCAGCCGGCTCTCTGCACCTTTCCCAGGATGAACTGACCGTCCTGGACTCCCTCCACCCCGATGACGGCGTGGTCCACTTCTCCTGATCCACCTGCCGTGCCCGTTGCAGCCGCCTGCCCGATATCGCTCACCGCCTCGCAGAGGCACCAACTGAAGAACATGGCGTACGGTCACAAGACAGAGCACGGGCTGCGGGTGTGTGCGCACACGGCAGCCTGATCAACCCCCGAGGGACTTCCGGAGTCGACCACCAAGAGAGGATCAAGGACAACCTGGTCCATCGAGTGGTCAAGAGGCAATTGTGGTTGATGGAGCGCAGACGTTCGAGCTGTTCCGGTTTGCAGATTCGGTCCAGAGCGTCGCCGTTGAGGTCAGATGCGGTGAGCCTCGTACGGTGGGCGAAGATCGGTACTACGCAGCCCAGATCGTTCTGAAGAGCGACTTCGTCAACGGACGAGTCGACCTGCAGGTATCACTTGAAGATCTGGACGAGTGGGAGCGTTGTCTCGATGCTCTTCAGGCCGAGGAGGGCGCTCAGTGGCCGGCCGGTGGCCGCAGTGCCTGGCTGGAGGTGGTTCCCGATGACCCGGTGGAGGTGACCGTGCATGACTCGCCGTCGACGCAGATTGCGGTGTGTGTGCCGGTCGATGTCGCCTCGGACTGGCTCGAGGAGAACCGGCTGCGGTTGGTCCGTGTCCGGAAGGCCGTCGCGGTTTCGCCATAGGGACTGCATGATGCGCAGGAAAGCCTCGACGGGTGGATCCAACGGATGTCGTGATGAGTAAACGAAAGTTCAGGAAGGCCGGTCGGGAGGAGGGCGAGGCGCTGGGTGACCTCCTCTCCCTGAATCATGAGGCCGGGGATGAGGTGGACTGGGGTGAGATGAGGCGGTCCTGGGGAACCGAATTCCCCTCGGACTACAAGTGGTTCATGTCCGTCTACGGCGTCGGCTGCATCTCGGATTGGATAGCGATAGCGCGTCCGGGGTCGCCGCAGTGCGATGACTCCGGTTCGATGGGGCAAGAGACCGCGAACGCGCGCTTCGTCTGGGACATGAAACGTGAGCCGGAACGCTCCGGCATCGTCAAACTCCCGGTCATCGCCTGGGGGGTGACGCCGGGGGCGGCTGTGCTGTGCTGGCTCACCACCGATGAAGACCCGGACGAATGGGGTGTGGTCGTCATGGCGGACGATGCCTCCATCACGGTCTATGAGTGCGGTATGACGGAGTTCCTGCGTGGGCTCTTCCTCGGTGATCCCGATCAGCGATCCTTCGATGAGGGGGGTTTCTGGGGCGGCGGCGTGCAGGTTTTCCTCCACTGGCGCGAGGAAGAACGGCTGCTCAGGGCAGGAACGAATCCGTGGACCGGTCTTCCCGACGAGTATGTGGACCTGGAATTCGACGGCTTCTCGTGAGGATCCCCGGTGCGTGCCCGGTGTCTTTCCAGTGCCGCCGAGCCGCCTGGACGCCGCGTTGGCCGGACGACGCCTGAAGGACGTGCGGAGAAGCGCCCCGGAGCCGAACTCGAACCGGCACGGGGCGCTCGGTCAGGCCTGAGCCGCGTACGAGACGAAGCTCGTCCACGACGTGGGTGAGAGGGCGAGCTGAGGCCCCTGCTCCACCTTCGAGTCCCGGACGTGAACCGCCTCGGGGGTCCTCGCCACTTCGATGCAACTGTCTCCGGAACCGCCGCTGTAGCTGCTCTTGAACCAGGCCAGTTCTGTGGTGCTGCTCATGCTGCTCCTCGCATCCTCCGCAACGGGCTCGTGGAGTCCTCCAGGGTAAGAGCCTGTGACCGCATCCTGGCATACCGCATCTGGAGCATGGTGACCACTTTGGAGTCGGAGTTGAGCTGACCGCTTTCCTGACCTTCGCAGTATGCCAACCACTTGTTGTCGGGGGTTTCCAGGAGCTGGATGGGGCCGTCCAGTCCCGCATGGTCCTCCCGCACCAGCGGCATCACCTGGATCTCGATGTTGCGCAACTCTGCGAGCTCCAGCATGTGATCGATGAGCTCCCGCGTCACCTCCGGCCCGCCCGTACGCCGCAGGAACAAACTCTCCTCCAGGATGAAGCCGTAAGCCGTGTTGGGCCGCTCCCGTAGCAGCCGCTGTCGCTCCAGCCGGGCCGTCAACTGCGCCTCGATCTGCTCATCGCACAGCGGCGGCAACTGGTTGACGAACAGCCGCCGTGCGTAGGCCTCCGTCTGCAACAGCCCTGGGATCAAGCGACATTCGTACGTGTAGAGGCTCACCGCCTCCGCCTCCAGCTTGGCCCACTGCCGGAACCAGCTGGCCAGCCCGGGCCGCCGCGACAGATGTCGCGCTGCACCCCGCAACGCCCCGAACGCGTCCAGGATTTCTTCCGACCGGTCCACGAAGTCGGCCGGCGGGAAGCGCCGTCCCTGCTCGATCGAGGCCACGGTCTGCACCGAGTACCGCACCATGGGCGCGAACTGCTCCTGCGTCAGCCGTGCCCGCTTGCGGAATGCCTTCACAACCTCCCCGAAGGCCTTGAGGCTGTCCGAACTCTCCGGTTCCGTAGCCCCGTTACCTGGTTGAATCCCACAGGCGCCACCTGCGCCCATCGCTGCTTCGTCCAACCCGCCCGCCTCCACGTACCGTCCGACCGACCCCTCCAGGGTCGCGAACCGACACGCCCGTCGTCTACGCTCCGCACCCGTGCGCTGACGCAGCGTACGGAATGTTGGTCTGGTGCACGGGCGGATGCCCAACTCGGTTCGGTCGAACGGCTGCTCCTCACGTAAGCCGTTCGGATGGGAGCTGGTTCGCAGAGGCTGTTTCCCTCGGGGCCCTGCAACCGCGACCGCCTGGGGAACAGCCGTGTTCGCGGCGATCGTTCGGTCTCGGTCAGCGGCTGCGCCTCGCGACCCCAACGGCCCTGCTTCGGACGTGTAAGGTCACGCACCCGTTCCGCGGGCTTCGGTGGCCGTCGTGAAGCGATGCTCCGTCGGCTTCAGCGTCTCGTAGAGGTAGCCGAAGTACCCGGTCTCAGCCGTTCCCGTGAGCACCGCGAGCAGAAAGGCCAGGCATCCCATGCCGTGGTGCTCCCACAGGGGTCCGCGTCCCTCGTTGTAGAGCACGGTCCACTCGTCGGGCCGCTGACCGGGTCGCACCAGCCAGTAGAGGAAGGCCCCCGAACCCTCCTCGAACCCCCACGGCAGAACCCGAGCCCCCACCTCTTGCAGCGCGGTGGGCTTCTCCTCGCCCAACTCCCACAGGGCGGCCAATTCCTCGGCTCGTTCCGTGGCCTGCTCGTGCAGGTCGCAGTCGTCGTAGGCGGAATCGGGAACGAGCAGCCAGATCGTGTCGTCGAAGACACCGGAGCCGTACGTCTCGACGAGCCGCTTGTAGTCGGCAGGTAGCGCCGTACCCAGGTTCTGCTCGGCCCGCGCCCAGTCCACAGCAGCCGGGGCGACAGTGGGCGGCGGGCAGAAGCGCATGAGGGCGTCGAGGGCGGTCACCACGCGGACGGTACCGGAGCCCCAGGTGTTGCCCACGACCGGGCGGGTGCGGGGGCCTGCCCATTGCGGACCCCGCTGTCACTCCGCCCCTGTCACTCGATCAGTGTGGCGCTTCAGGCTCCATCACGGGCCCAGTGGAGGCAGCTTGCGGCGCCTCTGGCCGCCGCGGTGGAGAGTGTCACGGTCGCGCACCACCAGAACGCAGCCGCCAAGGCTGGACGCTGAAAATTTGTGTGCCACCTGTCTGCCCACAGCCGCATCGTCCCGCGCGCGGCTGTGGGCAGGGGCATCAGGCCGATGTGCCGATCGGGCCCAGCATGTAGTTGCCCGGCGCGTCAGGGTCGGTGCTGAGGTAGAAGTCGGAGATGGCCATCCGGAACTCCTCGTGGCTGATCACCCCGTCCCCGTTCAGGTCCAGCCTGGTGAACGCCTCTCCGGAGCGCTCCGGAGAGATGCCCAGCGCGTCATACATGCGTACGTACTCGTCGCGGCTGAGGAAACCGTCGCGGTCGGTGTCGAGGGTGTTCATCAACGCGTCGATGATGGCCATCACCGCGCCCCCGAAGTGCTCGGGAGCCGTGACATTGGCTTCTGTGACCGCGATGAATTCCTGTCGTGAGAGCCGCCCGTCCCCGTTCGTGTCGCCGTGCCTGAGCAGCAGCTGCCACCATCGCTCGAACGCGTCGCGCATCGCGGTGATGTTGGTGTGATCGTCCTCCGCTGCCACCCGGGCGAAGACATCGGCCGTCGCCCGCAGGTCGTCCTGAGTGAGCTGTCCGTCCCGTCCTTGATCGAACCAGTCGAAGAGGATGCTGAACTTCTGGCTTTTCACAGCACTTGTCACGTCGCCGTCCTCAACTCGTGGGCCGTGCACGGCGCACGGCGATCCCTTCGGAACGTTAGGGACAACCAGAGCCCCCAGCCATGAGTAGGACGGCAGTGCGTCACTACGAGTGAAGGCCGGCACTTAAACGCAGAGGGCGCCTCCCCGACCTCTTCGCGCGCGCCCGCCGGGGGCCAGGGCTCGCACCGCGCCGTCTCAGCCGCGGACGCAGTCCTCGATCACCGCGGCGACCTGTTCCGCCGCGGCCGAGGTGCGGTTCGCGCGCCGGGCCAGGACCAGGTCGACGGTCTCGGGGTCGGTGAGCGGCACGTAGGTCACGCCGTCGAGGCTCAGGCTCTGGACGGACTGCGGCACGAGGGCGACGCCGTGTCCGGCCGCGACGAAGACGACCAGGGTGGCCGTCTCGCCGACTTCGATGAGCGAGGCGGGGCGGAAGCCGGCCCGGCGGCAGGCCGCCAGGACCCGGTCGTACATCTGGGACCGGGACTGCGAGGGGTGGACGACGAACGGTTCGGCGGCCAGGGCCTGGAGCGGGATGCTCGGCCGGTCCGCCAGGGGGTGGTGGGACGGCAGCACGGCCAACAGGGGTTCGGATCGCAGCGGGGTGGTACGGAGGTTCTCGTCCGTCACCGGGCCCCGGAGGACGGCAAGGTCGAAGGTGCCGGAGAGCAGGCCCTCGACGAGCCGGGGGGTGAGGAGCTCGCCCCGCAGGTCCAGGGTGATCCCGGGCAGTTGTGCGCGCACGGTACGGGCGACCCGTGGCAGTACGTCGTAGGTGGCCGTGCCGATGAAGCCGACGGAGACCCGCCCGGCGTGGCCGGTGGCCAGCTCCCGCATATGGACCCGGGCGCGTTCCTCCTCCGCGACGATCACGCGCGCGTATGCGGTGAGCTGGCGGCCGGCCTCGGTCGGTTCGACGCGTCGGGTGGACCGGTTGAAGAGCGGGACGCCCAGTTCCCGCTCCAGCTGTTTGATCTGCTGGGACAGGGCCGGCTGGGCCACGTGCAGGCGGGCGGCCGCGCGTCCGAAGTGGCATTCCTCGGCCAGGGCGAGGAAGGAGCGGAGCTGGCGGAGTTCCATGAGGTCGATTATATAAGGCGGCCTTATCAATCGATCCCGACTAGGTCTTGGACGTGATGAACCGGGCGCCCGTACCGTGACCGTGTGACCGACAGCTATCTCTACGCAGCAGCAAGAACGCCCTTCGGGCGTTTCTCGGGCGCCCTCGCCGACGTCCGACCCGACGACCTGGCGGCGCTGGCCGTCAAGGGGATCCTGGCGAAGACCCCCGCGCTCGACCCGGCGGAGATCGGCGACGTGGTCTGGGGCAACGCCAACGGCGCCGGTGAGGACAACCGCAACGTCGGCAGGATGGCCGTCCTGCTCGCGGGACTGCCCACCTCGGTCCCCGCCACCACCGTCAACCGGCTGTGCGGTTCCTCGCTGGATGCCGCCATCATCGCCTCCCGCGCCATCGAGACCGGAGACGCGGACATCGTGCTCACCGGCGGGGTCGAGTCGATGACCCGGGCACCCTGGGTCCTTCCCAAGCCCTCGCGCGCCTTCCCCGCCGGGGACGTGACCGCCGTGTCCACCACGCTCGGATGGCGACTGGTCAACGAGCGGATGCCGAAGGAGTGGACCGTCTCGCTGGGCGAGGCCAACGAACAGCTGGCCGAGCGGTTCTCCATCGGCCGGGAGCGGCAGGACGAGATGGCCGCGCGCTCCCACAACCTCGCCGACGACGCCTGGAACGCGGGCTTCTACGACGAGCTGGTGGTTCCCGTCGTCGTGGACCGCAAGGGGACGACCTTCACCCGGGACGAGGGGATCCGGCCCGGCTCCACCGTCGAGAAGCTCGCCGGGCTCAAGCCCGTCTTCCGCCCCGACGGTGTCATCACGGCCGGGAACGCCTCCCCGCTGAGCGACGGCGCCTCCGCGGTGCTGCTCGGCTCGGGCGACGCCGCCGCACGCATCGGCACCGACCCCATCGCCCGCATCGCGGGCCGGGGCGTGTCCGCACTGGACCCGCAGCTGTTCGGCTACGCCCCCGTGGAGGCGGCGAACCGGGCGCTGAAGGCCGCGGGCATCTCCTGGTCGGACGTTGCCGCCGTCGAGCTCAACGAGGCCTTCGCCGTGCAGGGGCTGGCCTGCGTGGACGCCTGGGGCGTCGACCCGGAGATCGTCAACGCCAAGGGCGGTGCCATCGCGCTCGGCCACCCGCTGGGCGCCTCCGGAGGCCGGCTCCTGGGCACCCTGGCCCACCGGCTCCGGGAGTCGGGGCAGCGGTGGGGCGTCGCGGCCATCTGCATCGGAGTGGGCCAGGGCCTCGCCGTGGTCCTGGAGAACGTGACGGAGGGCGGCCGATGAGCGCGCAGGTGTGTGCCCACGCGGACGAGGCGGTGGCCGGGATCGAGGACGGCTCGACCGTGCTCGTCGGGGGCTTCGGGATGGCTGGCATGCCGGTCGACCTGATCGACGCCCTCATACGTCAGGGCGCGAAGGACCTCACCGTGGTGTCCAACAACGCCGGCAACGGCGACACCGGGCTTGCCGCGCTGCTGGCCAAGGGGCGGGTCCGCAAGGTGATCTGCTCCTTCCCGCGCCAGGCGGACTCGTGGGTGTTCGACGACCTCTACCGGGCGGGCCGGATCGAGCTGGAAGTGGTTCCGCAGGGCAACCTCGCGGAACGGATGAGGGCGGCCGGGGCCGGCATCGGTGCCTTCTTCTGCCCCACGGGCGTCGGCACGCTGCTCGCTGAGGGCAAGGAGACCCGCGAGATCGACGGCCGCACGTACGTGCTGGAGTACCCGATCAAGGGCGACGTCGCCCTGATCGGCGCCCACCGCGCCGACCGCATGGGCAACCTCGTCTACCACAAGACCGCCCGCAACTTCGGTCCGGTCATGGCCACGGCCGCCACGACGGTGATCGCGCAGGTCCGCGAGATCGTCGAGACCGGCCGGATCGATCCCGAAACCGTCGTGACCCCGAGCATCTACGTCGACCGCGTGGTGCAGGAGGCCGATCCCGCATGAATGCGACGAGCCGAGTGATGAACGAACAAGGTCCGCTGAGCAAGCACGACATGGCCGCCCTGGTGGCACGCGACATCCCCGCGAGCGCCTACGTCAACCTGGGCATCGGGCAACCGACCCTCGTCGCCGACCACCTGGTCGCCGGCTCCGGCGTGGTCCTCCACACCGAGAACGGCATGCTCAACATGGGGCCCGCCGCGAAGGAGGGCCAGGTCGACCCCGACCTGACGAACGCGGGCAAGGTGCCGGTCACCGAACTGCCCGGAGCCTCCTACTTCCACCACGCCGACTCCTTCGCGATGATGCGCGGAGGTCATCTGGACATCTGCGTCCTCGGGGCGTTCCAGGTCTCCGCCACCGGTGACCTGGCCAACTGGCACACCGGGGCGCCCGACGCCATTCCCGCCGTCGGCGGGGCGATGGATCTGGCGATCGGTGCCAAGAAGGTGTTCGTCATGATGACGCTCTTCACCAAGGACGGCACACCCAAGCTGGTGCCCGAGTGCACCTACCCGCTCACCGGGCTGAGCTGTGTCGACCGGGTCTACACCGACCTCGCGGTCTTCGACATCTCCCCGCAGGGGGTGAGGGTCACGCAGACCTTCGGCATCACGGTGGACGAACTCGCCGACCGCCTCGACGTGCCGCTGCTCGCCGCCGAGTCCTGAGAGGGCATGTGCAATAGGCGGATTGCCTGGAGACAGGACCGGCACCGCCCCCGGCCGCCGCGCTGTGCGGAAGCTGCTGCTCGAGCAGCCACACGCCCCACGGCGACGGCGACCGGAGGGCGCCCGGCCACCTGACCAAGCCCTATTAGGGTGCGCGTATGGACATCGGAACCGAAGAAATCGCAGACGGCGTGATACTGCGGCTCGCCGAACCGGCGGACGCCCCGGCGCTGTGTGCCGCCTATGTCGAGAACCGGAAACACCTCGCACCCTGGGAACCACGCCGCCCGGAGTCCTTCTTCACCGTCGCCGGTCAGGCACAGCGCCTGGAGGAGCAGAGACGGCACTACGCGGACGGACGGCTCGTGCCGTTGCTCTTCGAGTCCGACGGGCGGATCGCAGGCGCCGTCACGCTGTCCGGAATCACCATGGGCCCTTTCTGCAGTTCCTACCTGGGGTACTGGGTCGCCCAGGACCAGCAGGGGCGTGGGCTCGCGACCACCGCTGTGGAGCGGGTCTGCCGGATCGCCCGGGACAAGGTCGGTCTGCACCGGATCGAGGCGACCACCCTCCTGGAGAACACCGGCTCCCAACGGGTGCTGGAGAAATGCGGGTTCGAGGCGATCGGCATGGCCCCGCGCTATCTGCACATCAACGGACAGTGGCGGGATCACCGGATGTTCCAGCGGGTGCTGCACGACGGCGACCCGGCTCTGTGACGCGGGCGGCGTGCATCGCCACCGTGTACGCGCCGAGCCCCGCGGCCTCGAACGGGGGTGCCGCGATCGGACGAGGCCCCACCGGCCGTCGGATGGGTGAGGACCGAGCCGGAACGCACCTCGTACGCCAGGCATGTTGCGCACACCACGGGGAATGCCCCGCCGTTCCGGGACCATGAGTCCGGGAACGACGGGGCGTTCAGTGCTGCCGTACTGCCGTACTGCCGGCTGTCAGGCTGTCAGTGGCCCTTGTTGCTGCTGTTGCCCTTGTTCGGCTTGTTGCCGGACGCCTTGACCGTCCAGGTCAGGCTCTCGGTGGCCTCGGCGAGGGCCTGGGGGTCGCGGATCGAGGCGGTGCGGTCCACCGACTTGACCGTGACGGTGTGGGCCTTGCCGTCCGGCCGGACGCCCAGCGAGGCAGGGTTGACGCTGGTGAGGTTCAGCGCCTTGTGCACCTGGACGCCGTCGACGTACCAGCGCAGCTCCGGCGCGGCCAGCCCGGTGAGCTGGGCCTGGGAGACCGTGATGGTGCTGGTCCTGAGGACCGGGTTGCTGGTGCTGACATCGCTGCTCAGCGCGTTGGCCTCGCGGTAGAAGCCGGCGATCATGGCCTCACGGCCGGGCAGGTTGAACTCGGTGATGTTCAGGGCCCGCATGATGGAGTTGGAGGTCGGGCGGTAGATCCCGTAGGGGTAGTAGCTGCTGCCCTCGTACGTGCCGACGGTGCTACCCGTGGGGTCGGCCTCGCCCAGCCAGCGGTACCACTTGGTCTTGTTGGCGGCCATCTGCTCCGCGGTGTAGATGCTGGAGTTGATGTCCGTGGCCTCGCCGTACGGCCAGGTGCCGTAGACGTCGTACGTGTACTCGTCCGCCAGCAGACCCACCGAGTGCGCGATCTCGTGGGTGGCGATCATGCTCGACTGCGAGTTGTCCGAGGAGAGGGTCGAGACGCCGTCGAACGGGTAGCCGTACTCCTCCAGGCCCGAGTAGCCGGCGCCGCCGTACTTGGTGGAGTTGGAGAGGACGACGACCAGGTCGGCCTCGGGGGCCTTGGCGGCGTAGGCGGCGACCTTGTCGATGTCGGCACAGACGAGGCGCTCGGTGTAGTTGCACCAGAAGTAGCTGCCGAGGGCGGTGTCCTTGACGACGTCTTCGGAGGGGTCACCGCTGATGCCGGACTCGTTGGACACGGCGTCGACGGTCCACACGTTCATCAGGCCCTTGTAGCTCGCGTAGGGCTCGATCTTGGTGATGTCGGCCCACTTCGCGGCGGCCGCGGTGTGGAAGGCGTCCTGCTGGTCGGCGGTGTAGCCGTCGCCGACGATGACCACGTCGAGGCGGTCGGCGGAGGAGCCGGTCACGGACAGCTGCCCGACCTGCCCGTCCGTCGTCTCCGCGGTGGGTGCCACGCTCCGGGCGGCCGAACGGCTCTTCACCGTCTCGGTGTTGACCGGGACCTCGGTCCGCTTGCCCTCGCCGCCGGGCTCGGGGAAGTACTCGACGGAGACGCGCTGCTCCTGGGTGGGCTCAGGGTCCGCCGCGACCGCGGGAACGGTGAGGGCCGCCCCCAGCATCGCCGTCATCACGACGCTCACGGATATGGCAGCAGTTTTACTCGTGCGCATGTCAATCCTCACTCTGGTGTTCAACTCGGAAGTGAAGTAAAGCGATAGCGTAAGTGCGCTTAAATTTCCGCCCAACGTAGAGTGGGCGGCGCCCCGTTGGCAACAGTCGAACAGGCCCTTGTGGGAGCCGTGGGAGTCCGGCTCGGTGGGCCCCGCGACGGGGGGCGCGGGACCCACCGGACCGTCGGGTCGTCAGGCCTCGTCACGGGCCAGCCGGAGCAGCCGGTCCAGGACCGTGCGGCCGCCGGCCGCGACTCCGTCGTGCTCGAACTCGTCCGTCACCCACGTCCGCAGACCGCGGATGGAACGGGCGGTGCGCAGCGAGTGCTCCGTGTCGACGAAGAGGTCGTCGTGATAGACGGCCGCGGCCGTCGGCACGGTGTTCCGGTCCAACTGGGCCGTGTCGTAGAGCGGTTCCCAGCCGCTGTGTGCGGCGAGCAGCTGTGCCGTCTCGCGCAACGGCCGCAGCGCCGGATGGGTCCGGAACATCCAGGGGTGCACCGACTCGCCGGTGAGCAGGAGCGGTGCGTCGTCGTCCGCGAGGACGCGTTCGGGGTCGAAGTCGGGATGCTCGTCCCGGACCCGGTGCGCCGCCCAGTCGGTGGGGGCGCCGTCCTGCGCGTAGATGGACTCGTGGAGCAGCGCGTACAGCGGGTTGGCGGCATGGCTGAGCACACTGGCCACCTGCTCGCCGAAGGCGTCCGAAAGCCGCGGTCCCGCGGGCGTGGTGAGCAGCGCGTCCTGGAGCATGTGGTGCAGGCGGTGCGAACCGTCGCCGCTGCCGAGGAGGATGCCGAGCTGCTGGAACGCCTCGGGGCTGAGCAGGGTGCCGTCCGGCAGGATCTCCTCGTGCTCGGCCAGATGGGCGGCGATGCGTCGGGTCTCGACGGCGTCCTGCGGGTAACGCGCATAGTGCGCCAGGGTCTTGCGGCGCATCCGGGGGAAAGAGGCGCGGTAGACGTCCTCGGCGCTCGCGTCGAGCCCCGGCAGGCCGCCGGTGATCAAAGCGGTGTCCAGCCCTTCGGGTGCGAGCGAGAGATAGGTGACCGTGCAGAAGCCGCCGAAGCTCTGCCCCAGGACCGTCCACGGGCGTCCGCCGGTCAGCTGGGCGCGGATCAGTTCGCAGTCGCGGACGATGGAGTCCGCCCTGAAGTGGGTGAGGTAGGCGGCCTGCGCCTCGGGGCCGCCCCGCAGCGGAAGCGTCTGCCGGTTGGCGGGGGTGGACCGGCCGGTTCCCCGCTGGTCCAGGAGGAGCACGCGGTACGAGTCCAGGGCGCGGTCCAGCCAGTTCGCGCGGCCGACGGGCCGCGGGCCGCCGGAGCCGGGGCCTCCCTGGAGGTAGACCAGCCAGGGCAGGTCCTCGGGGCGTTTCCCGGTGGCGGTGACCTCACACGCGTACAGCGTGATGTGCTCACCTTCCGGAGCACGGTGGTCCAGTGGAACGTAGAAGTGGTGGTCGGTCAGTACGAGGCCCGGCTGGCGGACGGTGGGCATGGCGGTGCTCCAGCGGAGGTTGGATGGCTCGGCTGTCGTTCGGGTACGGCGAGGGCGCTCAGGCCGCAGCGGCGCCGGGACGAAAGCGGGGAACGGATTCCAGCAGAGTGCGGGTGTACTCGTGCTGGGGGGCGTCGAAGATCTGCTCGCGGGTGCCGGTCTCGACGATGCGGCCGGCCTTCATCACCGCGATGCGTTCACAGAAGTGCCGTACGACGGCGAGGTCGTGCGAGACGAAGAGGTAGGAGAGGCCGAGTTCGCTGCGCAGGTCCTGGAGGAGGTTGAGCACCTGTGCCTGGACGGAGACGTCCAGTGCGGACACCGGTTCGTCCGCGATGATCAGCCGGGGGCGCAGCGCGAGCGCGCGGGCGATGCCGATGCGCTGGCGCTGGCCGCCGGAGAACTCGTGCGGGTAGCGGCGCAGATGACGGCGCTCGAGGCCGACCTGCTCCAGCAGCTCCAGGACACGGGCGCGCCGGGCGTCGGCGTCCAGGTCGGTGTGGATGGTCATCGGGGCAGCGATGATCTGTTCCACCGTCAGTCGCGGGTTCAGCGAGGCGTAGGGGTCCTGGAAGACGATCTGGATGTCGCGGGCCAGGGTGCGGCCGCGGGACGATCCGTCGACGGGGACCTCCTTGCCCTCGAAGAGCACCTTCCCGCCGGTGGCGCGTTCCAGGCCGATGACGACCCGGGAGGTGGTGGACTTGCCGCATCCGGACTCGCCGACCAGCCCGAAGGACTCGCCGCGCGCGATGTCGAAGGTGACTCCGTCGACGGCCTTGACGTCGCCGGTGTGGCGGCGCAGCACGGCGGTCCGTACCGGGAAGTGGACCTGGAGGTCCCGTACGGACAGCAGCGGTGATGCGTCCGTGGCCGCCTCCGCGGCGGGCTGCTCGGCAGGAGCCGCCTCGGTGTCCTTCTCCTGCGCCGACGGCTGTTCGCCCCGGGTGAGGGACTCGACGGTGGCCAGCCGGCTGCCGGGCGGTGTGTCGAGGGTGGGGACGGCCGCGACCAGGGCCGAGGTGTAGGGCTCCTTCGGCTCGGTGAGCAGCTCCTGGGTCGGCCCCTCCTCGATCTTCTTCCCGCGGAACATCACCAGCGTCCGGTCGGCGGTCTCGGCCACCACGCCGAAGTCATGGGTGATGAAGATGATCGAGAGGTTCATGTCGCGCTGGAGGTCCTTCAGCAGGCTGAGGACCTGCTTCTGGACGGTCACGTCCAGTGCGGTGGTCGGCTCGTCCGCGATGACCACCTCGGGCTCGTTCATCAGCGCCATGGCGATCATCACGCGCTGGCGCATGCCGCCGGAGAACTGGTGCGGGAAGGCCTTGGCCCTGGCCTCCGGGTCGGGGATGCCGACCCGCTCCAGCATGGCCAGCGCCCGCTCCCGGGCCTGGGCCTGCGACGCCTTGGGGTGGTGCAGGCGGTACATCTCCATCAGCTGCGCGCCCACCTGGTGGTACGGGCTCAGCGCGGCCAGCGCGTCCTGGAAGATCATCGAGATCCGGCCGCCGCGCACCGTGCGCATGGTGCGCTCCGCGGCACCGACGAGTTCGGTGGTGCTGCCGTCGGCTCCGTGCAGCTGGGCGCTGCCGGTGACGCTTGCCCCGTTGTCCTCGTGCAGACCCATCAGGGCCAGTGTGGCGACGGACTTGCCGGAGCCGGACTCCCCGACGATGCCGAGGACTTCACCTCGGCGCAGATCGAAGTCGAGGGCGTGGACCGCGTGGACGTCCGCTCCCTGACCGGGGCGGAAGACGACATCGAGTCCGCGGACGGACAGCACGGTGTCGGGGGCTTCGGTGGCCATCTGGGCTAACTCCTGGCGTGCGGGTGCGTGGTGGGGGCCGGTGGCGGCGTGACTGATGAGGTGTCAGGAGAGCCGCACGCGCGGATCCAGCAGGGCGATGAAGAAGTCGGCGATGGCGATGAAGAGCACCACGATGAACGCGGCCACCATGACGGTCCCGACGATGGTGGGAAGGTCGTTCTGCAGGATGGCGTCCACCGACAGCTTGCCGATCCCGTTGAGGCCGAAGACCGTCTCGGCGATCACGGCGCCGCTGAGGGTGAACCCGATCTCCAGACCGAGCAGTTGGACCATCGGCGCGGCCGTTCCGCGCGAGGTGTACTTCAGATGGGTGCGCCAGGTGCTCATGCCCTTGGCGCGGGCGGTGCGGATGAAGCCCTCGCCCATCGTCTCCAGCATCTGGCTGCGGGCGAGCCTGGCGTACATCGCGGCACTCACGATGCCGAGGCAGAGCCACGGCAGCAGCATGCCGGCGAACCATCCGGCCGGGTCCTCGCTGAAGGGGACGTAGGCCGGCTTGGGGAAGATCGAGCTCTGGAAGGCGAGGTAGTACTGGGCGATGTAGCCGATGAAGTAGAGCTGGACGCTCGCCCCGAGCAGGGTGAAGGTGGACAGCCAGCGGTCGACCCAGGTGCGCCGCTTGATGGCGGTGATGAAGCCCGTCCCCATGCCCAGCACGATCACCAGGGCGACCGTGCCGAGCGTGAGGGACAGCGTCACCGGGAACCGGTCGGCGATCGCGTCGGTCACCGGCTCCTGCATGAAGTACGAGTACCCCAGGCAGGGCGCCGAGCAGTCGATCACCGTCGTGCCGTCGACGTCGGTGATGTCCCGCCCGGCGACCAGACCCGTCAGGTAGGTCACGTACTGCGTGGCGATCGGTTCGGAGAGGCCCATGCTCTTTTCGACGGCAGCGATCTGTCCGGCGTCACATTTGGGACCGCAGGCGATGCGGGCCGGGTCACTGGGGGCTGCGTAGAACAGCCCGAAGGTGACGAGACTGACGGCGAACAGGACGGCGACTGCCTGCACGATCCGCCGTATCACGAAGGCGAGCACGGTTCACTCCGGAAGTGTTGCTGTGAAAGGTGGGGTCGGACGTCAGTCGGCGATGTAGGCGCCGTTGAGGACGCTCATCGGGGTGCCGGCGTTGGGAAGCACCAGACCCTTGCCGTGGATGAAGGTGCTGATCGCATAGACGTAGGGGATCACCGGGGCGTCAGCCATGATCTTCTGCTCCAGGGCGAAGTACGCCTTGGACTTCTCGTCGGTGTCGGTCAGCGCGGCGATGCGCTTGAGCTCCGCGTCGGTCGTCTTGCTGTTGTATCCGGCCTGGTTGGCGTAGGCGGGGCTGCCCGAGTTGAAGACCGTGTCGATCAGGGTCGACGGCGTCGGCCAGTCGGTGGCCCAGCCGGTCCACCACATGTCGTACGGGGTGTCCTCGGTTGCGGTCGCCGAGTAGTAGTTGCTGCCGTCGACGGGCTTGGTGACGACGGTGATGCCGATCTTCTTGTACGCGGACGCGATGGCCTCGGCCTGCCGCTGCTTCGACGGGGAGGTGTTGCTGTAGGCCAGGGTGATCTTGTCGAGCTTCTGCTTCGACTTGGCGAGGTACTCCTTGGCCTTGGCGACGTCACCGCGCTCGTCGGCCTTGAAGACGTCGTACTTCTGGAACCCGGCCAGGGTCGGCGAGCTGATGGTGGTGGCCAGGTCGCCGGCGTAGCTGCCGCCCTCCTGCTGACGCACCTGCTGCTTCGGGAACGCGTACAGCAGGGCCTTGCGCAGGTTCACATCGGTGATGTGTCGGTTGTTGAGGACGTACCAGTAGGTGTAGCCCGTGTCCTGCCGGTAGGAGATCTTGTCCTTGTCGGCGCGCGCGTTGAGGGTGTCGATCAGCTCCGTCGACACCCCGGTCAGGGTCGACATCGCGTGGGCGTCCTCGCCGCTGCTGGAGAGGAGGCGCTGGTTGATGTTGACCGGCTGCTGGCCGAACTTGAACGCGTAGGTCTCGGCGTTCTGGTACCGGATCGGGTCGGACTTCGGGTCCCAGTGCGTGTTGCGCACCATGGTCATCGAGCTGTTCTGCTTGTGCTCGGTGATGCGGTAGGGGCCGGAGGAGAACGGCTTCTGGTCGTACTTGGTGCCGGTGTCCTTGTCCTCACGGACCGGGGCGGTGGTGCCCCAGGCGGCGGCGTAGGCCACGTCCGTCTGCGCCTTGGGGAAGTGCAGCACGATGGTCTTGTCGTCGGGCGTCTCGATCGCGTCGAGGTCGCCGTCCTTCGGGCCGCTGTACTGCTTCTGGGCGTCGGTGAAGCTCTCGGCCCCGGTCAGCCACTGCTGGAAGTAGGGCAGGCCGACCTCGAAGCCCTTGCCGAAGGAGCGCTCGATGCCGTACTTCACGTCCGCGGACGTGATCGCCTTGCCGTCCTCCCACTTCAGGCCGTCGCGCAGGGTGAAGGTCCAGGTCTTGCCGCCGTCGGACACCTTGCCGGTGTCGGTGGCGAGGTCTCCGACGAGTACCTTCTGGCCGTCGATGTTGGCGTAGCCGGTGAGCTGGCGTCCGACCAGGTTGTAGACGTCCTGGTAGGCCGAGCTGTAGATCTTCTGCGGGTCCAGGTGGGCGTAGTCGCTGGTCTCGTAGACCGTGATCGTGCCGCCCTGCTTCGCCCCCTTGATGGCCGGCGCCGGCCCCTGGTTCTCCTCCGCGGTGCCGATCCGCACGGTGTCGACGGTGTGCTCGGTGGACCCGCTGGGCTTGGTCGACGCGTTGCCGTCATTGCCGCCGGCGGAGGTGCAGCCGGTGAGCATGGCCGCGGCGGCCAGGCCGGCGGCTGCCGCGATCAGAGGGTGTCTGGTACGCACGGGGGACTCTCCTTGAGGATCCGAGCGAAGAAATGTTTCTTCAGCGGGACTTGGGGTCCAGGGCGTCGCGGACCGCGTCGCCGAGGAGGTTGAAGGCGAGCACGAAGATCAGAATCGCGCCGCCGGGGAAGAACATGAAGGTCGGCACCGAGTAGAAGTAGTGCGCCCCCTGGGAGATCATCCGGCCCCAGTCGGGGGTGGGCTCGGTGACTCCCACGCCGAGGAAGGACAGCGCGGCCATGCTGGTCACGTAGGCGGGGACCGCCATCGTGATGTGGACGATCACCGGCCCGGTGAGGTTGGGCAGCAGCTCACGCAGGACGATCCGGTGCCGCGGCATGCCCATGGCGCGTGCCGCCTGGACGAACTCGCGCTCGCGCAGTGACCGCACCAGGGACCTGAGGACGAGTGCGTGGCTCATCCAGCCGAAGCAGCAGAACACCACCACCAGGACCGCGAACTGCATCCACACCGGTTCCTGTTCGGTGTCGCCGACCAGCAGCGAGTCGATGACCGGGGTCATCGCGATGAGGAGCAGCAGGTAGGGGAAGGCCAGCAGGACATTGCAGACGAATCCGAAGATCCGGTCCGTCAGGCCGCTCAGGTAGCCGGCGGTGACACCCACCGCGATGCTGAGCGACGTGGTGATCAGCACGCAGATGACGGAGACCGTGAGCGAGTTCCGGATGCCGTACAGAAGTTGGGTCAGGACGTCCCGGCCCAGACCGGGCTCGACTCCGAACCAGAACTCGCTGCTGATGCCGCCATTGGCCCCGGCAGGTGCGCCGGTATCGGTCAGCAGGCCGGGGATGTCCTGGCCGTAGTGGGTGAAGGGGTCCTTGCCGTACAGCGAGGAGATGACCGGAGCCAGCGCCCCCGCGAGAACGAAGAGAACAACGATTCCGAGGCAGATCATGCCGACCCGGTCCCGGCGGAGCCGGCCCCAGGCGAGGGCCAGCGGGGAGCTGCCGAGCTCCTGGTCGCCGGGCCCGCCGGTGGCCGGGAGGTCGACGTCCTCCAACACCTGCGCCATGTTAATTCCTCGGTTGAGTGCGTTTGAGTTGCGGTTTAACTTAGGTTGCGTCAGGGAACCGCACAACGGGGTCAGGGCTATGAAAGATGTTGCTTTTAGGTAACTGAGCTCTTTGTAGCCGGATAAATACGGTCAGCACGGAAGGCGTGGTAGGAGCGGCAGGGCTCGGGGGCGGCGCCGGGGCCTGTGGGAACATGCCAGGTGGCAAGCGCGGTGTGTCAGGCATCGCACCGGGGGCCGGTCGGAGGACCGGCGCACGGGACGAGGAGTGCCGGGGCATCGGTTTCACCCGCTCCCGGCGATGGCTGCGGTGTCGACCGGCGGTCCCTCCGTTCGGCGCTCGCGGACGCACACGGCGGCCGGTTACCACCGGCAGACACGGAACAAGGGGGCTGTCATGGCGGGAACCAGCAGCAGGACGGCCGGTGGGCCGGAGCGGGAGGTCGCAGACGGGACCCCCGGTCGGCCGGACCGGGGGCAGGGGGAGGGGCAGGACTCACCGGCCGTGATCGGCCGCCGAGTGAAGCGGCTCCGCAAGGAACACGAGCTGACGCAGCGCCAGCTCGCCGAGCCGGTGTACACCGCCGCCTATGTCTCCACCCTGGAGGCCGGAAAGGTGCGGCCCTCCGAAGCCGCCCTCCGGCACATCGCCGAACGGCTCGGTGTCGCCTACGAGGAACTCGCCACCGGCAAGCCCACCCACCTCGTCACCGCCCTGCGGCTGCGGCTGGCCGACGCCCAGCGGGTCCTGGCCACCGAGGACGCCGTCGACGCGCAGGCCGCCTACGAGCTAATCCTCGGCGAGGCCGAGGAGTACGGGCTCACCCAGGAACGGGCGGCCGCACTCGTGGGACTCGGGGAATGCGCCATGGAGATGGGCGAACTGACCGAGTCCCTGGCCCGGTTCGAGGCGGCCGAACAGGCGCTGGCCGACGAACCGCTCCCCGCCCGGGCCCGCGCGGTCCGGGGCAGGGCGGTCGCCCACTACCTCGCCGGTGAACTGCGCTACTCCTGCTACCTCCTGGAGAGCGCGATCGACGGACTGAACACGTCCGGGTTGCACGATCCGGGCGCGCTGCTCCAGCTCTACACGGCCTCGATCGCCCCGTACATGGACATGGGCGCGCACGCCCGCGCCGCGCAGGCCGCAGAACTCGCCCTCGCCCTGGTGCCCCAGGTGTCCGACCCGGCCCTGGTTGCCACCATGCACCGGACGGTGGCCCGCACCCTGATCGCCGAAGGCAAGGTCGAGGCAGCCCAGACGTCGTTGGCGCGGGCCACCGAGCTCTACCAGCAGTTGCAGATCCGTACCGAACTCGCCCACTGCCACTGGATGCGGGGCTATGTCTGTGCCCAGCACGACGACCTCGCGCAGGCGGAGGCGGAACTGCGCACCGCGCGCTCGATGCTGGTCTCCAAGCGGGCGGCCCTGTACGTCTCGCAGGTGGAGGTCGAACTCGCCGACGTCCTGCGTCGCAGGGAGAAGCCGGCGGAGGCCGCGGAGCTCCTGGAGAGCCTGCTGGTCGGACTCCAGCCCGGTCGTGGTGCGGTGCACGCCGGGGGCGCCCACCGGCTTCTCGGGCTGATCGCCGAGGAGGGCGGGGACCTGGAGGCCGCCGAGCGGCACTACGTCACCGCGCTCTCCCTGCTCGAACAGACGGGAGCTGCCGGGGACCTCGCCGACATCTGTCGGCTGCTCGGGGACCTGATGCGCCGCGAGGGCCGGACGGAGGCGGCGCTGAACGTCTACCGGACCGGGCTCGGGCACCGCGCCGAACCTGGCACCACCACGCTCGGCCCCGCTCCGGCCCGGCCGCCGTTCGCCCCCTGGACCTGACCCGGCCGGTCCCCCCGACGAGGGGCCGCCGTCCCCCCGGGCCGGATGCGCGTGGGGGCGGGCCGCCTCCTCAGGCGAGGTACGCGTGGGTCCGGGCCGCGTCCACCGCCGCCCACACCGTGGCCCCCGGGTGGAGGCCGAGTTCGGCGGCGGCAACCGTGGCGAGGTCCGCGACGAGCGGGAGCCCGCCGGTGAGTTCGGCTCGGATCCGGTCGCCGTGGGTCTCCAGTCCGGCCACCTCGCACGGCCACAGATTGCCTGCGTCGGCGGCGGCCGGGCGGTCCCGGTGCAGCGTCACGGCGCTCGGTGGGAACGCGACGAAGGCCGGCCCGGTGACGGTGTCCGTGGTCGTGATCAGCGGTCCGCCGTCGACGTGGACCGCGCGCCCTTCGGCCTGCCCGCGGTAGAGATTGAGGCCCACCAGGTGGGCGATGTAGTCGGTGCGCGGGCGGCGGGCGATGTCGCCCGGCGCGCCCTCCTGGACGATGCGGCCGTCCTCGATGACGACGAGGCGGTCGGCCAGCACCATGGCGTCCAGCGGGTCGTGGGTGACGAGCACGGCGACGGCTTCGAACTCCGCGAGGTGGCGGCGGAGTTGAGTCCTCACGTCCAGGCGGGTGCGCGCGTCGAGCGCGGCCAGCGGTTCGTCGAGCAGCAGCAGTCGGGGGCGGGTGGCCAGGGCGCGGGCGAGGGCGACGCGCTGGGCCTGACCGCCGGACAGCTTGCGGGGCTTGGTCCCGGCGTGGTCGGCGAGGCCCATGCGGGCCAGCCAGACCGCGGCCTGGGCGCGTGCTTCCGCCTTGGCGGCGCCGTGGCAGCGCGGCCCGAAGGCGACGTTGTCCAGGGCGGTCAGGTGGGGGAAGAGCAGGTAGTCCTGGAAGACGACGCCGACCGGGCGCGCCTCGGGTGGCGTACGGTCCAACTCGGCACCGTCCAGGCGCAGATGTCCGCCGTGCAGCGGGGCGAGGCCGGCGAGGGCGCGCAATGCGGTGGTCTTGCCCGCGCCGTTGGGGCCGAGCAGGGCGACGACCTCCCCGGGTGCGGCGGTCAGCGCCACGTCGAGACGGAAGGCGTCGCGCTCGACGACCAGGCGGGCATCCAGCCCCTCCGTGGCCGGGCCGCGGCCGGCGGTGGTCTCGTACGTCGTGGCATCGGTGCTGGTCATGAGGCCGTCATCCAGCGGTCGCGCAGTCCCGCCAGGACCGCGACGGACACCGCGAGCAGCACCAGGCTGAGCGACATCGCGGCGGCCGGGTCGCTCTGCAGGGCGAGGTAGACGGCGAGCGGCATGGTCTGTGTCCGGCCGGGGAAGTTGCCCGCGAACGTGATCGTGGCGCCGAACTCGCCGAGGGCACGCGCCCAGGCCAGGACCGCACCCGCCGCGATACCGGGGGCGATGAGCGGCAGGGTGACCCGGCGGAAGGCGGTGAAGCGGGAGGCGCCCAGCGTGGTGGCCGCCTCCTCGTACCGAGGGTCGGCCGCCCGCAGGGTGCCCTCGACACTGATGACCAGGAACGGCATCGCCACGAACGCCTCGGCCACCACCACTCCGGCCGTGGTGAACGGGAGGGTGATGCCGAACCAGGAGTCCAGCCACTGCCCGACGACACCGTTGCGCCCGAGCGCCATCAGCAGCGCCACACCGCCCACCACCGGGGGCAGGACCAGCGGAAGGGTCACCAGAGCCCGCACGAAGCCGCGGCCGGGGAACTCGACCCGGGCCAGCAGCCAGGCCAGCGGAACCCCGATCACCAGGCTCACGGCGGTGGCGGCCGTCGCGCAGAGCAGGGACAGTCGCAGGGCCTGCCAGACCTCGGTGCTGGTCAGCTGGTCCGGGAGGCTGTGCCAGGGGGTGCGGACCAGCAGGGCGATCAGCGGCAGCACCAGGAAAACCAACCCCACCAGTGCCGGCAGGAGCAGCGGCAGGGGCACGCCTCGGCGCGGGCCGGTGCGGACGCTCCGGTGGGGGCCGAGGCGGAAACGCCCGCCCCGGAGCCCGCCCTTCAGAGGGCCGGCCCCGGCGGCGGACGGGTCGTGCGGGGAGGTCACGGCTTCAGGAACCCGGACTCGCTCAGGACCTGCTGGCCCTCGGCGGACCGCACCAGCTCGATGAACGCCTGGGCGGCTCCTGCGTTGGGGGCGTCCTTGAGCAGGGCGATCGGGTAGTCGTTGATGGCGTCGGACGACTCGGGGAACTCCACGCCCTCCACCTTGTCACCGGCCGCCTTCACATCGGTCCGGTAGACCACGGCGGCGTCGGCCTCCTTCAACTCCACCTTCGTCAGCGCGCTCTTGACGTCCTGTTCGTACGAGGCCGGGGTGAGCGTGAGGCCGCTGGCCTCCAGCGCCTTCTGGGCGGCGGCCCCGCACGGCACTTCCTTGTCGCACAGCACGACCTTCAGACCGGATGTGGTCAGGTCCTTCAGCGAGGAGATCTTGTCGGGGTTGCCCGGCAGTGTGGCTATCTCCAGCTGGTTGCGGACGAAGGTGGCGGGTGTGCCGGAGGCGTCACCGGCGTCCGTGACGATCTGCATCGTCTTGGCGCTGGCGGCGGCGAAGACATCGGCCGGGGCGCCGCCGGTGATGCTCGCGGCGAGGGAGTCGCTGCCACCGAAGCTGAACGTGACCTTGGTGCCCGGGTGTTCCTTCTCGAACTCCTTGCCCAGGGCCGTGAAGCTCTCCTTCAGCGACGCGGCGGCGAAGACGGTCACGGTGCCGGAGAGCTTCGGGGAGGAGGACGCCGACGCCGTGGAGCCGGATCCGGACGACGAGGAGTCGTCGGAGGAGGACAAGGAGGAGCAGGCGCTCAGGGCCAGCAGCGCGGCGGCTGCCACACCGGCCAGGTGCAGGGTCCGGCGGGTCCGGCGTGCGGAAAGGGTCTTCACGGAGTTACTCCCTCTGGTCCTCGTGAGCATGTGCAGATCATACTGCCGCACATGCGAGGGGAAACGCCTGCATTTCCTGGCATGAGTCGGACTGGTGATCCAAAGAGCTTGCATGTGCGTGTACAGCCTGCCTGGCCGCGATGTCGGGCGCGGGTCCGTGGCCGGTGAGCCACTGGCGGCATTCGGCGCTGCGGACCGCTCCTGGTCGTTCCGTGTGCGGCGAAGTCCTCCGTCGTGGCACGCAGTGCCCCGTCGACGTCGGCTGCCCGCGCATCCGCCCGGAGATCGTCGGCGCCGAGTCGGATCGACGGGCGCGGCAGCAGGGTGGGTGCTGCGGAAAAGACACCCGCAGACGTCTTGTCACTGAGTGACGCCTACCTCTACTCTCCCGATGTAACTCGCCAGTAACTAAACGGCTGTGTCGGTGAGTTCGGTGCCCTGGGGCCCGCCATGGCAGTGCGGCGGATCCGTGCCACGAGCATCGGACTCCGCCTGCACCAGGGTGTGCGCTCGCTCGGGCACCGCAGTACGCACCACGTCCCGAGCGCTCGACCACTCGTCGCTGTGCGCCGTGCCCGGTGCGCAGAGCACCAGCACCGGCGTCGCCCTGCCCCCAGCGGTGGCGGCACCGACAGGTGATCCGCAGGGACCGACCGGAAGGCACATGCCGTCCACAGCCATCCCGGGCGGAGAACGGCACAGGCCCACGGTGTCGCCCCCGGACACCGTGGACCGGCACAGCCCGTACCTACCGACGAAGCAGGGAGTGAGCCGCATGAACCGACCCCGCCCCACCGACCGGCCGGATACGGCACCCACCGAACTCCGGGGCAGCGGACGCATATCCGCCGGCCCGAACCGACTCCGCGTCCTCGCCACCGCACTCGCGGCGGTCGCCTGCCTGGGCGCCCAGGCGCTGCCTGCCGCGGCCGCCACCGACTCCGGCGACGTGGTCTCCCGGGGTGTGACCATCCCCGAGTTCTACCAGCCGCCCGCCTCGCTTCCCTCGGCCGACGGCGCCCTGATCCGGAGCGAGTCCCTTCCGCTCGCGCTCAGCCTGCCCAGCATCAACGGTCCGCTGCCCGGCACCGCGACCCGGCTGATGTACAAGTCCACCGACTCCAACGGGCAGCCCGTCGCGGTGACCGGCGCCTACATCGAGCCCACGGCGGCCTGGAAGGGCAGCGGCCCCAGGCCGCTGGTGGCCCTGGCGCCGGGCACCATGGGGCAGGGCGACCAGTGCGCCGCCTCCCTGGCACTGCAGAACCCGATCACGCTGAACGGCGAGACCATGTCGGTCGGTTACGAGGACCTGGCGATCTACCGGCTGCTGGCCGCCGGTACCGCGGTGGTCGTCACCGACTACGTCGGACTGGGTGCCACCGACCGGCTGCACACCTACGTCAACCGCCTCGACGGCGGGCACGCCCTGCTCGACGCCGTCCGTGCCGCGCGTGCGGTGCCGGGAGCGTCGGTCACCTCCGCCTCGCGCGTCGCTCTCTACGGCTACAGCGAGGGCGGCGGCGCCAGCGCCTCGGCCGCCGAACTCCAGCCCACCTACGCACCCGACATCACCCTGTCCGGCACCTACGCCGGTGCGCCGCCCGCCGATCTGGTCAAGGTCATCAAGGGAATCGACGGCAGCGCCCTGGCCGGGGCCCTGGGCTGGTCGCTCAACGGCTTCCTCCAGTCCGACCCCGAGCTGCGTGCCATCGCCGACAAGTACCTCAGCGCCTCGGGCAAGGAGGCGCTGAACGACCTGTCCACGATGTGCACCGGTGACGCGCTCTTCGGATACGGGTTCGCCAAGAGCAAGTCGTGGACCACCACCGGCCAGTCCCTCAGCGACATCGTGGCCGCCGAGCCACAGATCCAGAACACCCTCGACAACCAGCGCATCGGCACCCTGAAGCCGACCAGCCCGGTACGTCTGGCGACCGGTATCCAGGACGACATCGTCCCGCACGGACAGGCACGCCAGCTGGCCGTCGACTGGTGCGCCAAGGGGGCCAACGTCTCCTACGTGGCCGTCGCCCTGCCCAACCTCGGTGACGGACTGCTCACCAACCACCTGGCGCCGCTCCTCACCGACCAGGGAGACGCCGTCTCCTGGCTCACCGACCGTCTCTCCGGCAAGTCCGTCACGTCCAACTGCTGGTCGATGCCCATCCAGCCCTGACGCGAGAATCCCCCGGACCCACGGGGCCGGGGGATCCCTCGCAAGGATTCGGGATCTCCCGGTCCTCCGCCCCGCGGCCCCGGCGCACCCCGGATCCGCGGGGCGTTCGGCTGTGCACCGGGGACGGCCGGTGCGGCACGCCTCGCGTCGCCGCCGGGACACCCCGTCCGGTCTCAGTGCGGCATGTCGGACAGCGAGGTGGCGATGGTGGTGACCTGCTCGGGCTCGACCACCATCAGCAGCACGGTTCCCTCCCGCACATCGGCCTCGGCCACCGGGCGGAAGCCCCCGGCGGCGTACCGCTCCTGAGCGGCGATGTCCTCGACGGCCGGGGCGGTCATGATGCGACGGCAGGACGGATCGGCCGCGAAGAGGGCGGCGGCCAGCGAGCCGAGCAGCTCGGCGGTGTCCGGGACGGCCGTCGCCGGGGCGTGCGGCGGCGTGACGACGAGTTCCAGCAGCAGATCGTGCGCGCCGACCGGGTAGCAGCCGCGCAGCGGATGGTGCACCACCCGGTGGACCGTCAGGCGGGCGACCGGCTGTCCGTCGTGGCCGCGGCTCACGGAGTACGCGCGAACGGCGCCCGCCGGGGCCGTACCGAACGCGGCGTCTGGGGAGGGGTGTTCGGCCACGGTGGGGTGCAGCGACCATCCGCCGAGGTGGCCGGGGAGCGGCGGCACGGGCAGCGGGCGGCGGTCGGCGGGAGTGGGTGTCATGGGCGGCGGCCCTTCGTGGTGGGGGGATCCTCGGTGTGCGGTGGGTCCCGTGAGGGGGACGGCCCCGGTCAGGGGGAAGCCCGCCCCCCGTCCTCGGGCCAGGGGGGCGGGCCAGTTGCGGCCCGGGGTGAGGAGGGGTACCGGGCCGGTCCTTGGAGGCGGGTCAGCCGGTGGCCGACTCGGTCCGGTCGATGACGATGTCCCGTACCCGGCCCTTGACCAGCTTGCCACTTGCGGTGCGCGGGAGTTCGGGGGCGAGGACCACCCGGGTGGGCAGCTTGTAGCGGGCCAGCCGCCCGGCCCCGAAGTCGCGCACCTCCTGAAGGGTCGGTTCGACCCCCGGCTCGCAGGTCAGCACGGCGACGACGGTCTCCCCCCACTTCGGATGCGGGATGCCGACGACCGCGACCTCGTGGACTCCGGGGAAGGAGCTGAGCACCCGCTCGACCTCGGCGGGATAGACGTTCTCGCCGCCGCTGATGATCATGTCCTTGATCCGGTCGACCACGTAGTAGAGGCCGTCCTCGTCGCGGTATCCGACATCGCCGCTGTGGAACCAGCCCGCGCGGTCGAAGGCCTCCTGCGTCGCCTCCTGGTTGTTCCAGTAGCCCGACACGACATTGGGGCCGCGCACACAGATCTCGCCGCGCACATGTGGTTCCTCGATGATGCCGCCCTGGCCCGGGACCATCAGACAGACCTCGGTGTACGGCATCGGCACTCCGGCCGAACCGGTCTTCTCCAGGGTGCGGGCGGCGGGCAGATACGTGGCGAACGGTGCCGTCTCGGTCAGCCCCCAGGCCTGCTGGAGCAGCACCCCGTGCGACTGCGCGTAGTCCCGGATGAGCTGGGGAGGCACGGCGGCGCCCGCCACGATCACCGCGCGCAGCGCGGACAGATCGGCCTCCTCGAACCCCGGTGCGCGGGTGAGCGCCGTGAACATCGCCGGGACCGCGAAGATGCTGGTGACCCGGTGCTCGACCAGGTCGGCCAGGCACTGCTCGGGCTCGAAGGTGCGGCGTACGACGACGACACCACCGCGGGTCAGGGTGCGCAGGGTGAGGGCGTTGAGCCCGCCGATGTGGAAGAGCGGGGCCACGGCCAGGTTCACGTCGTCGGGCCGGGTGTCGACCATGGTGTCGACGTTCACCGCGTTCCACCACAGGTTGCCATGGGTGAGCATGACGCCCTTGGGGCGGCCGGTGGTGCCCGAGGTGTACATCAGCGCCGCCAGATCGTCCTCCTCCACCGGCACCGCGGCCTGCGGCGCCGCGCCGGAGGACAGCACCTCGGACAGCGGGGTCCACACCGCGGGCGGGGCGGGGGCCGTCGGGCAGGACGGGTCGGTGTCGACGAGGACGGACCGGCGTACCGGGACGTCGGAGAGGATCTTCTCGGCCAGGGCCCGGTGGCCCTCCTCGGCGATCAGCGTGTGCGTGCCCGAGTCGTTGAGGATATGCCGTACCTCGTCAGCGGCCAGCCGGTGGTTGACCGGCACGAACACCGCGCCGAGGTGGCTGGCGGCCAGCATGGTCTCCAGCAGCGTGGCGCTGTTGAGGCCCAGGTACGCCACGCGGTCGCCGCGCCGCAGGCCGAGGGCGGCGAGCCCGGCGGCGAGCCCGGCCGTGGTCGCGGCGAGGGCGCCCGCCGTGATGGTCCGGCCCTCGTAGACGAGGGCTGCGGCGGCTGAGTCGTACCGTGCTCTGCGCTGCACAGCGGCAGCAGGACTGATGTCGACCATGACCCGAGCGGCTCCTTCGGTGACTGTCGGCTGGAGGGTGGTGTGGGGGAGAGCGGGACGGCGGCCGGTCAGAGATCGGCGCCGCCGGCCGCGGTGCGGAAACCGCGTACGGCGATGCCGCCGTCCACGGGCACCACGGCCCCGGTGATGTTGCCGCTGTTGCGGCGGGAAGCCAGCAGGACGTACGTCCCGGTGAAGTCCTCCGGCTCCACGCTCGCCTCGTAGAGCGGCACGTGCGGGACGGCGCCCGCGGCCTCGGCACGGGCGAACGAGTCCTCGATCCTGCGCTCGTCGAGCCCGAGGCTCTCCGGCCCCCGCAGCTGCGTGCGCATCCCGCCGCAGGCGACACCGTTGACCCGGACCTTGGGAGCGAGCTCGTAGGCGAACTCCCGTACCAGACCGAGGCAGGCGTGCTTGCTCGCCGTGTAGACGGGGCCGCCGCCGTTGGTGTGGAAGGAGGAGTTGGACAAGGTCATGATGATGCTGCCCCGGGTGGCGACCAGCTCGCGCCAGGCCGCCTCCACGGCGAGCAGGTAGCCCTTGACGTTGACGGCGAAGACTTCGTCGAACGCCTGGGCAAGCTCCTCGCCCGTGAGCCGGGTGAGACTGCGGTGGTAGTCCCAGATCCCGGCGTTGGGAACCAGGATGTCGAGCTTCCCGAAGCGCTCCACGGTGGCGGTGACCGCTGCGTGCAGGTCCTGAGTCGAGCGTACGTCACCGGTGAGGGCGAGCACCCGGTCCGCGTACTCGCCCGCGGACTCGGCCAGGGCCGCCAGTTGCTCGGCGTCCCGGTCGAGCACCGCGACCCGGGCGCCCTCCGCGAGGTACCGCAGGGCGACGGCGCGGCCGAGGCCGGCGGCGCCACCGGTGATCAGGGCGACGTCGCCCTCGAGCCAGCGGCCAGCCGGTTCCGTGACGGCGGGGCGTGCCGGGGTGGTCATGGCTCAGCGCTCCTGGAGGAAGTCGGTGACGAGCCGCTCGAACTCGGCCTGCCGCTCCAGCTGCACCCAGTGGCCGCAGCCGCCGAACACATGCAGCTGGACGTCGCGGATCTGCTTGAGCATGAGCTGGGCGCCGTCGAGCGTGATGGTGCGGTCGTCGCGCCCCCAGAGCAGCAGCGTCGGCGCCTTGATCCGGTGCACGTCGCGCCAGAGCGGGTCCATGCCGTGACGCTTGGCGAAGGCCGCGTTGTAGCGGTGGTAGAACTCGATGTGGCTCGGGTCGAGCGAGGCCTCGTACCGGGCCTGGAGGGTGTCCTCCCAGCGCTTGGGCTCGGCCGTCATGACCCGGATGAAGTCCCGCATCTTCTTCACGGTGGGGCCCTCACCGTTGTAGTAGCGGAACATCGCCTTCTGGCCCTCGGTGGGGGTGGGGCCGAACGGCAGCCAGCCGCCGCCGGGCGCCATCAGGACCAGCTTCTCGACCCGGTCGCGCGCCGCGAGAGCGGTGGCGATCGCGGCCGCGCCGCCGAGGCTGTTGCCCAGCAGGTGGAACCGCTCGATGCCGAGGGCATCGAGGGCCTGCAGCAGCGCGTCCACGGTGATCTCGGTGATGGAGCGGGCGTCCAGCTCCTCCTCGGACGGCCGGTAACTGCCGCCGAAACCCGGCTGGTCGGGCAGCACGACCCGGAAGTGCGGGGTGAGCGCGGCGAGGTTCTGCCGGTAGTTGGCGAGCCCGTCGGCACCCGGTCCGCCCCCGTGCAGCATCACCAGGACCGGGCCCTGCCCGGCCTCCTTGACCGAGATCGTGCCCAGCGACGTCTGGACGGTGTGTTCGGTGATCTCGGGAACTACGGCGTCTACGGCGTCGTGTGCACGGACGGACGTCACGGGAACTCCACGGGGATGCGGGGGCGGGCGGGGTGGGCCTGCCGGGTGGTACGGGGGAGGTACAGGGTGGGGGAGGGCCGCCGGTCAGAGGAAGGTGCTGATGTTCTTGGCGAGCAGCACGTTCTGGTCGAGGAGGATGTGACGGCGGGCGATCAGCAGGCCACCGTCCTCCCCTCGGCGCAGCAGGTCCGTGCGGCCGCCCGCGTACAGGTCGACCTCGCGTTCCAGCCGGTTGCGGTAGACCAGGAAGTCGGACTCGGCGACATACGTGCCGGGCTCGTCACCGGGGCGCACGGTGACATTGGTGATCAGGTGCCGGGTGCGCGACGGCGGGTCCTCGGCCCAGGCCATGCCGGAGTCGAAGCGCCGGATGCGCCAGGCGAGGCTCGCCCTGGTCTCGTCGAAGATGGCGACTTCGCCCGGGGCGCCGTCGGCGAGCGACTGCTGGCGCCGCAGCCGGTTGGTCCGCACCGGCGCCCAGTAGTGCAGGTCTTCGGCGAGCAGTTCCAGCCAGTCGGCGTAGCGGTGCTGGTCGAGCAGCTGGGCTTCCAGCGTGTAGAGGCGCTGCACCTCGAAGTGGAGCAGCATGTCGTCCAGCGCCGCACCACCGGTGGGGGCGGCGGAGTCCGGGGTGTGGATGCTCATGGATCCTCCTTGAGGGCCGCGCTGCGTCGGCTATCCCAGCGCACGGCGGCGGGTGCGGGGAGCGGGTGTGCCGGTCCGCGGCACGGGCCCGGTGGCGGGACTGCGGCCGGCCACCGGGCGGCGGGGGGAAAGGTCGTGACCGGGGTCAGCCGCGCAGCAGGCTGCGCAGGTCCACGGACTCGTCGGCGAGCTGCTGCGGGGTGACCGCGACAGCGCGGGCGACCAGCCGTTGGGCGGCCTTGATGTCCTTGGGCCGGTCGATCGCCGCTGCGGCGACCACCCGTCCCGCGCGCAGCCCGAACACGGTGAACGCGCCGGACACCTCGCCGCGGCGCACGGTCTCCTCGGCGTCGGCCATCGAGCCGACCGCCTCCAGCCGGCTGCCGTGGCGGTCGGACCAGAACCAGGAGGCCGGCTCGGCGGGCACGTCCGTGCCCAGCAGCCCGGCGGCAGCGGCCTGTCCGCCGCGCTGCGCGGCGTCCCAGTGCTCGTGCCGCACCGGGTGGTCCGCCCGGCGGGCGACGTCCCCGACCGCGTGGACGCGCGGGTGCGAGGTGCGCTGGCCGGCGTCCACCACGATGCCGTTGTCGACGGTGAGCCCGGCGGCCTCGGCGAGCGCGGTGTCCGGCCGGATCCCGATGCCGACGACGACCGTGTCGGCGGTGATCGGCGAGGAGTGGCCGCCGACGGTGACGGTGACCTCGTCGGCCCCCGGCGCCCGGTCGATGCGTTCCACGCCGCCGGTGACGACGTCGATGCCCTCGGTGCGATGCCGCTCGTGCAGCGCCCCGGCGATCTCGGGTCCGACGACGGCGGTCAGCGGTACGGGTACCGGGTCGATGAGGGTGACCCGGCAGCCCAGTTGGGCGGCGACCGCCGCGGTCTCGGCGCCGATCAGCCCGGCCCCCACGACGGCGATCCGGGCCCCCGGAGTCAGCCGGGACCGCAGGAGCTCGGCGTCGGCCCAGGTGCGCAGGGTGTGCACGGCGGGGTCGTCGGCGCCCGGCACCAGCAGGGTGCGGACGGTTCCGCCGGTGGCCAGGACGATCCGGTCGGCGGTCAGTTCGGTGCCGTCGGCCAGTTCGAGTACGCCCTCGTCGGGGCGCAGCCCCGTCACGGCGGTTCCGGTCCGCAGCTCGATGCGCTGCTTCTCGTACCAGTCGGCCGGCCGCAGGGCCACGTCGTCGCGGACGGTGGCCTTTCCGAGCAGGACGTCCTTGCTGAGCGGCGGACGGTCGTACGGCACGCCCTCCTCGTCGCTCAGCAGCACGATCTCGCCGTCGTAGCCGCCGGAACGCAGCGCGTCGCAGGTGGAGACGGCGGAGATACCCGCGCCCACCAGGGCGATCCTCTTCATGCCGTGGGCTCCTGACCGGCGTGCAGCCAGATTCCGCCGTCGCGCACCTCGACCTTGTGGGTCCGGGCGGCGATCGTGGCGGGCATGCACTGCGGTTCGCCCGACTTGAGGCAGAAGCGGGCGCTGTGCAGCGGGCACTCGACCTCGCCGTCCTCGATCCAGCCGTCGGCGAGCGACGCCTGGCCGTGCGAGCAGGTGTCGTCGAGCGCGTAGTAGGCGCCGCCGTCGTGGAAGACGGCGATGGCGTCGTTGTGTCCGGTCCGCTCGGCGGGCACCTGGAGGGCCTCGCCCTCCTCGATGTCGCCGACGTCGGCGATCCGGACTGCGTTGTCGGTGGTGGTCATCGTTCTTCAGCTGCCTTCTCGTGCCAGGCCGGGGTGTTCATCAGGTCGCGCCAGCGGGTGTAGAAGCCGCGGGCGGCCCCGTCGGAGTAGAGGTGTCCGGTGGTGCCGGGGTGGACGCCGTCCTCGGCCGACATCCCGATGCCCATCTGGTAGTTGAGCGTCATGCCACCGGCCATGAAGCCGTGCGCGGTGGCCTGGACCTCGCTCCAGTTCTCGCCGTCGTCCTGCTCGAAGATGCCGGTGGGTCCGAAGGTGCGAAGGTTGTACAGGCGCTGGGCGTTCCTCACCTCGTCGGGCATCGACTTGTCGACGATGGTCCAGGCCCAGACCTCCATCTTGTCCGGGCCCTTGGGGTGCCAGACGCGGATGCTGCCGTTCACCGGCAGATAGGAGAAGTTGGGGAAGACGGTGGCGTGGCCGGTCGTCATCGGCCCCTCGGCGCGCTCCTTGCCGAGGCGTTCGCGCAGCTGGTCGTAGTCGTAGTACCCGTGCACCACCCGGTCGTCGAAGCGGCTCTTGGGGTGGGTCGGGAAGCCGGCGCCGTGCCCGTTCGGGTCGGTGTACTGGCGGCCCGGGGTCTGCACGATCTCCGCCTTGGGGCCCTTGCCGGTGGGCGACATGACCATCAGTGCGGAGGCGTGCGAGATGTTGACGTGGTACCAGTCGGACGCGAACTGCTCGGCCGCGAGCTTCCAGTTGCCCTCCAGCACCCACTTGTGGACTCCGCCGACGACCTCGGTGCCCTCAGGGTCGCGGTCGAGCATGGCGTCCATGTACCAGGTCATCCCGCCGAGCGCCTCGACCAGTGGCGGGGCGTCCGGGTTCCAGGTCGCGAAGATCAGACCCTTGTACGTGTCCAGCTGGGCGACCTCGGTCAGGCCCCAGCGGCTCTCGTCGAAGTCGTCCGGATATCCCTCGCGGTTGGGGACGTTGATCAGCTTGCCGGAGGTGTCGTACGCCCACCCGTGGTAGCTGCAGGTGAACGCCTTGGTGGCTCCCGCGTCGGCTCGGCAGACCCGCATGCCGCGGTGCCGGCAGGCGTTGAGGAAGGCCCGGATGCGCCGGTCCTTGCCCATGGTCACGATGACCGGGTCCTCACCCATGTACGTGCTGAAGAAGTCGCCGGGCTTCCTGAACTGGGACTCGTGGGCGAGGAACAGCCAGCTGGGTGCGAAGACGCGGCGCAGTTCCTGCTGGTACAGCGCGTTGTCGCTGAAGATCCCGCGATCGACGAGACCGTGGTCGATGTCGAAGTACTCGCTGACGTCGACGGAGGGGGCCGGGGTGCGGTTCAGGGCGTTCATGCCGTGGCTCCTTCCTGGGCCGGCGCGGCCGGGGGCGCGGCGGGGGCGGCGGGCTTGGGCGGGCGGCGGTGGCCCCACAGGCTGGTGCCGTCGACACGGGTCGCCGTCCACGGGTCGGCGACGGTGATCGCACCGTGGCCGTACTCGATCTCGAAGCCGGAGGGCGTGATCGCGTAGAAGGAGAGCATCTTGTCGTTGCTGTGCCGGCCGAGGGTCAGCGCGACCGGTGCGGCGCCGTCCAGACAACGGTCGTAGGCGTAGCCGACGGTGTCGAGGTCGTCGACCTCCAGCATGAAGTGGAACAGCTCGCCCGGCTCGACGTCCTTCCGCGGCTTGCGCTCGGGCTCGATGATGAGACCGGCGAAGGCCAGCGAGTGGTGGCGCGGGTTGGTGTGCAGGAACGCGATGCGCTTGCGGCCGAGGTCGCAGAAGTCGGAGAGCCGGAAGCCGAGCAGTTCCGTGTAGAACCGCAGCGTCGCCGCATAGTCGTCCACCGAGAACACCACGTGCCCCAGGCCCTGTTCACCGGTGACGAAGCGGGCTCCGGTCGGCGAGACGAACGGGGTGATGGCGGTGCGCGCGCCGTAGAAGATCTCGACCTGGACGCCGTTGGGGTCCTTCACATGGAAGAGCCCGAGCACATCGCGCTTGCGCAGCAACTCCTCGTCGGCGTACGTCACGTCGATGCCGGCCTCGGTCAGCTCCGCTGCGGCGGCGGCCAGTTCGGCAGGGCCGGGAACCTCCCAGCCGGCATAGCCGAACTCCTCGGCGTCGGCCTCGTGCAGCGCGATGCGCCAGGCCCGGTCGTCCGCGCGCAGCCGCAGCCCGTCCTCGGTGGTCTGTGCCGACAGACCGAGCGCCTCCTCGGCGAAGGTGCGCCAGCGGTCGATGTGCCGGGTGCGAAGTCCGAAGTATCCCAGTCCGCTGAGTTGCATGACGGGCGGTCCCTTCAGGTCTGGTCAGGGTGTACGGGCGATGGCCGGACGGGCTGTCGGTCCGTACGGGCAGACCCCAGAAGACGCCGTCCCGGAGGGGTGCTGCCATGCGTTGTGCCGCCCTGTGGAACGCGTCTGGGCCACACCCGGGAGCGGGCCGTCGGCGGCGCCGGGGTCACCGAAAGGGCCGTGCCGCTTTCCGGCACAGCGGCTGGCCGCCAGCCGCCCCGGCCGGGAAGGGTCGGAGCTCCGCGCGGTGCGCCGGTGCGCGCTCCGTGTGCCGATCCTGATGCCGCCCCGCCCCTGCCCAGCCCCCGTCCCGCCCCTTCCCAGGAGGACCGATGCTCGCCGCCGTCGCCGTACGCCAGGACCCCGCCGATCCGCTGAGCGGGCTGGAGCTGCGCGAGGTCCCCGCCCCGGTGGCCCCGGAGGGGTGGGCGGTGGTCCGGGTGGTCGCGGCCGCGCTGAACCATCACGACATCTGGACCCTGCGTGGTGTCGGCCACCCAGCGGACCGGCTGCCCATGGTGCTGGGCTGCGACGCGGCCGGGTACGACGAGGACGGCAACGAGGTCGTCGTCCACCCGGTGATCGGGGACCCGCAGGCCGGAGGCGGCGACGAGACCCTGGACCCCGGCCGGGCGCTGCTCTCCGAGCAGCACGACGGGGCGTTCGCGGAGTTCCTGTGCGTGCCGCGGCGGAACCTGATCCCCAAGCCGGCCGCGCTGTCCTTCGCCGAGGCGGCCTGTCTGCCGGTGGCCTGGCTCACGGCGTACCGGATGCTGTTCACCCAGGCCCAGGTGCGCCCCGGCGACCGGGTGCTGGTGCAGGGCGCGGGCGGCGGTGTGGCCTCGGCGGCCATCGCGCTGGCGCGGGCCGCCGGAGCCCGGGTGTACGCGACCAGCCGGTCGGCGGCGAAGCGGGAGGCGGCCCTGGAGATGGGGGCCCACGTGGCACTGCCGACGGGGGAGCGGCTCACGGAGAAGGTCGATGTGGTCGTGGAGACGGTCGGCGAGGCCACCTGGTCCCACTCGCTGCGTTCGCTGCGGGCGGGCGGCACGGTGGTGGTGGCCGGGGCGACCAGCGGGGCCAACCCGCCGGCCGACCTGAACCGCGTCTTCTACCTCCAGCAGCGGGTGCTGGGCTCCACCGGCGGGACCCGGCAGGAGTTCGTGTCGCTGCTGCGGTTCATGGAGAGTGCCGGGGTGCGGCCCCGGATCGACCGGGAGATCCCGCTGACCGCCATCCACGAGGGCTTCCAGGCCATGATCGACGGCGAGGTCACGGGGAAGGTGATCGTCCGGCCGTGATCCGGGGCCGCCCGGACACGACCGACGATGACCGGCGACATCGGCCGTATCAGCTCGAATCGGTTCGGATCGGTTCGAATGAGATTGGATTAGTTGGTATTTGGTCGATTCCTCGGAAGTGTGCCTCGTATTTCACGCGGATGTGACATACGAGGCACGGCTTTCGTCGTATTCGGGTTTCTTCGCTGTTCACGCTGCCCAGGTGGTCCTCTAAAGTGGACGCACGTCCACTGAAGTGGCCGCCGGAGAATGTTGCGGAGGCGAACATGCTCGACCCCACCTCGATCACCGATGCCGGAAGTGCGTCCGGGACCGGACCCCAGCAGGACCAGCAGACCGCCGTGGACAAGGCGTTGACCCTGCTGATGTCGCTGGCCGAGGAGGACCGCGAGGTCGGGGTCAGCGAACTCGCCCGTCGTACGCAACTCACCAAGTCGACCGCGTTCCGGCTGCTCGGCATCCTCCAGCGCAACGACGTCGTCGAGCGCGTCGGGAGCAGCTACCGGCTCGGACCCCAGCTCTTCGACATCGGCCGCCGGGTCTACGGGCCCATGCCGCTGATGCTTCAGGAACGGCTGCTCCCGTTCCTGACCGAGCTGTACGTCCTCACCCAGGAGACCGTGCACCTGGCGGTGCTGCACCGCACGGAGGTCATATACGTCAACAAGCTGCACGGTCACCGCCGGACCCGTACGCCCACCCGGATCGGCTCGCGGATGCCCGCGTCCTGCACCGCGGTCGGCAAGGCGCTGCTCGCTTTCGACCACGACGCGGCGGAGCTGGCCATCGCGCAGGGGCTGCCGGAGCGGACCGAGCACTCGGTGACCGACCCGGCGCGCTTCCGGGCCGAACTGGCCCGGATCCGACGCGAGGGGATCGCGTACGAACGCGAGGAGGTCCTGCCGGGCCTCACCTGCGTGGCCGTGCCGGTCATGGGTGCGGCCGGCCGCCCCGTCGCCGCGATCTCGGTCTCCGGCGCACCGCACCGCATCGAGCTCGCCCGGATCGCACCGGAGCTGCGCCGGGTCGCCTTCGAGGCGGCCAGGGAACTGGGCACCGTGGTCCGTCCGCGCAGCCGCCGCACCTCCGCACCGGCGGAACCCGCGGCGGCCTGAGCCGGACCGCCGTTCCGTCGACGTCACCCACCCGCCGGGGTCAGCCCTCGGCGGGTGCGCCGTTCTCGCGCCGCACGGTGCCGTGTCCGCCGCCGGTTCCCGGCTGGACCCGTGGCACGCTCACGACGATGTGCACCACGCTCTCCCCGTCGAGGGATGCGTACAGATGGCGGCGGTCGCCGGGGAAGCGTACGAAGTCACCGGCCTCCAGCTCCACCGGACTGTCCTGCGGCCCCACTCGGACCCGGCCGCTGATCACGTAGAGGTGCTCCAGTGTGCCCACCGGATGCGGCTCCGAATATCCCTCGCCACGGATCCGCAGCACGTAGTTCTCGATGACACCGGAGCCGTAGACATGGTCGAGGCTCCGCACCTCGTATCCGGACTGCTCCTGCCAGGCCGCGTCCCGGCCCCGGCGCACCGTCATGACCTGTTCGCGTTCGGCCACCAGCCGCGTCACCGGAACCCCGAGCGCGGCCGCGACCGCGAAGAGCGTCTCCACCGTGGGATTGCCGGTGCCCAGCTCGACCTTGGAGAGCGTCTGCTTGGCCAGCCCGGCCTGGCGGGCGAGTTCGGCCAGCGACAGCCCGCGCTGCTCTCTGAGGATGCGCATGTTGCGCGCGACCACGGTGATTCCTGTTGACACCGAACCACCATAGGTCACCCGGACGGCTGCGAACGGGCTGAGAGCGAGAATTCGGTGTAGAGGGCATGGATTTCGTCCGTGCCGTGCCACGCAACGGCACAGGACGGGTCACGGCCACCTCCGTCCCGTCGTACCAGTTGCCGAATCACCCCGGTGGACGGTGCCGCCGGCCCGTAGGCTGCCGCGCGCGGGTGCTTCTGTGTCTGCCCTGCCCGTGAGAATGCGTGCCGAAGCCGGGAGGGGAGATCACACGCTTGCTGCACGGGGGCATCCGGCAGGAACGCGGCGTTGCACCGTCGTCGGTGTCGATGGCTGTGCTGTGGCTGGAGGGCTGCGGCCTGCTCGTCGCGACGCCGCTCTTCGGAGTGGTGCCGGATGTGCGGTCGGTCATTCTGCTGCCCTTCGTCCTGCCGGCTCTTCTCTTCGTCGGCTCGTTGCTGTCTGCCGCCTACGTCCTGCCCTCCGTTGCCCTCGGCCATTGGCTGGGGGTGTGTCGGGGCGACGGAAGGCGTTGGTGGTGGGTGGTGCTCGCGGCGCTGTTGGTCCTGGTGCCGGTCATGGGCCTGCCGCTGATCGGGGCCCTCTGCGTACGAGGAGCCGAGTTCCGTCCATGGCAGGACATCTCGGCCTGGTTGCTCTGCGCGTCGGCCCTCTACTTCGTCGGTGTCCCGGCCGCACTGGCCGCGCACAGAACGGTAGTGCTCGAGGACGCAGGTCGCCCGGCCCGGTCTGTGGGCCCGATCCTCGGATACGGGGTACTCGTGTTGCTGGTGGAGTGGGTGGGGGTCCTGATGGTGGTGACCGGCTGACGCTGCGGCTGGCGTCGAGCGGCGACCGCAAACGAGTGCTCCTCTACAGGTGAGCGACACGCCAGGACGCTTGTCCTACAGGCTCTTACCCCTCATCGATCCGGCGAGGAGCCATGCCGAGAACCAAGTTCTCCAATGCCTGCGGCATCGGTCCGAAGCTGGCAATCCACGTCTCGACGAGATAGATCACACCCATTTCATCAATGCCCAGGAAGAACCGGCCGTGATCCAGCTCACCGAGAGGGAAAAGACGATGCCCGATCGACTCACCCCACTCCGCAAACCGATCATCCTCGCCCCAGGCAAGCTCGGGGTCCAACGCGAACGGTGTGCGTGCACAGCTGATCCCCGGCCCGCTGACGTTCACTGTCAAACCGCCGAACTCTTGCAGGAAGGCTTCCGCAGCGTCGTGCATGGCGAGGCCGACGGTTTCAAACATGGATCTCCAGCGAGCCGTGTCTGCCTTCCGGCCAGGCGTCCATCCCGACGCCTCCAACACCTCGTGCACCTCTGGTGACCAGCCACTCATCCCGGACCCCGGTTCCTCCACTATGGGCGAGCAGCGATCATCCCAGCGGCTGGCGTCCCTGAACAGTGTGTGACCGCTTTCACGGATAGCGCGCCTGAAACGGTTCTTGTGAACGTCGAGCACGATGCTCCTGTAGGGCGGACCTCTTCAGTAAGTGGGCCGGTTTCAGGGACGATTGCGGGGAACAGATCAACCAGCCGGTGCAAGGGGAAAGATGATCGAGAAGATTCTGCCGTCCCGGATGGCGGTGGCCGAGTCGCTCGCCGACCCGCCCGAGGCAGTGCTCCTGCCCGGTGAGGAGGAGCTGATCCGCAACGCCGTGGAGATCCGGCGCAGGGAGTTCACCACTGCACGCTGGTGCGCCCGCCGCGCGTTCGCCGAGCTCGGTCTCCCGCCCGCTCCCGTCCTCAAAGGCGAACGGGGCGCGCCGATGTGGCCGGACGGGGTCGTCGGCAGCATGACCCATTGCGTCGGCTACCGAGCTGCGGCAGTGGCGCACCGGACGGATGTGGTCACCGTCGGCATAGACGCCGAACCGCACGCGCCGTTGCCCGACGGGGTGCACGAGACCATCGCGCTCGCGACGGAGGTGCAGCGTGAGCGCGAGCTCCGCAGGGCGGTCCCCGGGGTCCACTGGGACCGGTTGCTCTTCAGCGCGAAGGAGAGCGTCTACAAGGCCTGGTTCCCGCTCACCCACCGCTGGCTCGGTTTCGAGGAGGCCGACATCGCCCTCCACCCGAACGGGAGTTTCACCGCCGAGCTGCTGAGTTCCGCGACGGAGCGGGACTCCGGGGCTGGGACCACGGCAACCCCGACGGCGTTCAGCGGCCGGTGGCTGGTCGCGGACGGTCTCGTGGCGACCGCGATCGCCGTCGAGAACGTACCGGGCACGCCCGCCGGGTAGCGGACGCCGCAGGGTCCCGCCGCCGCTGTGCGCGCGGGACGCAGGGCCGGGACGACGTTTCGGGGCACTGGCAAAAGCCATGCGGTGACCGGACCCGTCGTCCCGGACAGCAGCGCCACGAACCCCGGATGACGAGATGTCGCCTCGCACCTCGTGCGACGCACGATGCGCCCGTACTCTCTGACCGCATGAGCGAACAGCGCCAGAGCGAGAACAGTGCGGACGGGATCGGCCGAAGCGAAGGCCGTATGCGCGCACGGGAGGCGGGCATCCCGCTGCCCGGCGAGCCGGGGCCGTGGAACGCGATCACGGACGTGCCCGGTGTCGAGGTCGGATACGTCACCCTGGTCGAGGGCGAGGACGTACGTACCGGGGTGACGGCGCTCCTGCCGCGCGGCCGGGACGGCGTGGGCATCCCCTGTGCGGCCGGCTGGCACTCGTTCAACGGCAACGGTGAGATGACCGGAACGACCTGGATCGAGGAGAGCGGTTCGCTCGCCGTGCCGGTGGTCATCACCAACACCTATGCGGTCGGTCCCGTCCATCGCGGTGTGGTCGAGTGGATACGCGCCAACCGTCGTGACATGGCGCCGGAGTGGCTGCTGCCGGTGATCACCGAGACCTGGGACGGCTATCTCAACGACATCCACGGTTCGGCCGTGGAGCCCCGCCATGCGGCGGAGGCGATCGAGGCGGCGGTCTCCGGCCCGGTCGAGGAGGGATGCGTCGGCGGCGGGACGGGCATGCGCTGCTACGGCTTCAAGGGCGGCTCGGGGACGGCGTCACGGGTGGTGAGGTACGGCGAGGACCGCTATACCGTCGGCGCCTTCGTGCAGGCCAACTTCGGCGCCCTGCGTGAACTGACGGTGGCCGGAGTGCCGATGGGGCGGGACCTGCCGGACCCGGCGAGCATGCCGGTTCCCGAACCCGCGTCCGGCCAGGAGCGCCCGGTGCCGCCCGGTGCCGGCTCGGTGGTCGTGGTCGTGGCGACCGACGCGCCGTTGCTGCCGGGGCAGTGCAAGGCCCTGGCCCGCCGGGTGACGCTGGGCCTCGCCCGCACCGGCACCACCGGCAGCCACTTCTCGGGGGACCTCTTCCTGGCCTTCTCCACGGCCAATCCGTCGGCGCTCACCAGTACGTTTCCGGAGGACGACGGCAGCGCGCCGTACGAGTCGATGCGCTTCGTTCCCTGGGGCCGGATGGATCCCTTCTACGGCGCGGTGGTCGAGGCGGTGGAGGAAGCGGTGCTCAACGTGCTCACCGGCGCCCACTCGATGTCCGGCCGGGCCGGACATCACGTCCCCGCGCTCCCGCTGGACAGGGTCGCGGAACTCCTCACGGCACGGCGACAGTGACGCAGTACGGAAGGCGTGGCTGAGGGGCCGGCTGTGGCCGGGGCGACAGGCGGGGAGTGCGGTGGTCACTGGTCTCGTACAGGTTCGTCGGCCATACTGCCCGCCGTGGAGCAGCGCATAGACCCCAGCACTCAGCCCGGGTACGCCGCGGGGACAGACCCGGCGTACATCCCTGGCATCACGGCCCCCGGCACGGCCGGGAAGCCGGATACGGACCAGGAGAAGGACCAGGACCAGGAGCAGACAGAGGAGCAGACAGAGGAGCAGACAGAGGAGCAGGCGCCCGGCGCCGACGCTCCCGACGACGCCGATGCCGTGCCCGAGGAGGAGGTGGCCGAGGCGGAGGCTGCTGCGGAAGCGGCGGCCGACGACAAGGAGGCAGCGGACGGCCCTGTATTCGAGGTGAGCGACCGGCGTGGGTCGATCACGGCGGACCACGACGGCGTTCGGTTCCGGTTGGATGATCAGGAGGCTGATTTCCGCTGGGACGAGATCGGCGCGGTCGAGGTGAAGACCCCTCGCTTCGGCCGCCGGTTCACCGTCACGGTCCATATGTCGACCCGGCGGTGGTTCAACGCGGAGGTCGAGGCCCCGGCCAGGAGCAGCCTCAAGGCGTGGGCGGAGGAACTCGACGCGGTCCTCGACGTCTACTTCGAGGAATCCTGACCACCGCGGCATCCTCCGGGGGGCCGGGCCGGTGGACGGCAGGACCGCCGGCCCGGTCACAGCCCGGGCGAACACCCTCGCCCGGGCTGCTGCACGTGCACCGGTGACGCCGCTTGGCCGGTCAGTTGTCCGCGAGCACCACTGAACGGGTCAGATGACGCGGGCTGTCCGGGTCCAGGCCGCGGGCGGCGGCGCGAACGGCCGCCAAGCGCTGGACGCGTACCAGGTCGGCCAGCGGGTCCAGGCCGCTGTGCACCCAGCGGGCGCCGGTCGAGCCCACCTGCTCCGCAAGGCCCTCGGGGGCGGTGCCGAACATCCAGGTCGCCGTGCCGGTGGTGGCGATGCTGACGGGACCGTGGCGGTACTCCATCGCGGGGTACGCCTCCGTCCAGGACAGCGACGCCTCCTTCATCTTCAGCGCGGCCTCGTTGGCGATGCCCACCGTCCAGCCCCGGCCGAGGAAGGTGAACTGGGTGCACTCCGCCAGGCCTTCGGGCAGCGGCTCGGCCAGTGCGGTCTCGGCGTCACGGACCACGGCGTCGCTGTGCAGACCGAGGTGGGCGCGGAGCAGGGTGAGTGCGGTGGTGGCGAACCGGGTCTGGACCACGGACCGTTCGTCGGCGAAGTCGAGCACGACCACATCGTCGGCCGAGGTCATCACCGGGGTGTCCGGGTCGGCCGTGATCGCGACGGTGGGGAGGGTGCCGCGGAGCCGGGCCAGCAGTTCCAGCACCTCGGTGGTGGTTCCCGAGCGGGTGAGGGCGACGACTCGGTCGTACCGGCGGCCGAGGGGGAACTCCGACGCGGCGAACGCATCGGAATCGCCCTGCCCGGATGCCTCGCGGAGAGCCGCGTACGCCTGAGCCATGTACAGCGAGGTACCGCAGCCGACGACGGCGATGCGCTCGCCGGTGGTGGGCAGGGCGGCCGACCGGCTCGGTGCCAAGTCGGCGGCGCGCCGCCAGCACTCCGGCTGACTCGCGGTCTCACTCTCGATAAATGACACTTCTGCGCTCCGTACGCGAGGTGGGATGCTCGTTCACGCACGTTATAGGGGCACTATGCGCATGTTCAAGCATTCATGGCGCAGCCAGTCTGACTGGTCGGTGGCTTGTGTCACGCTTGCGCAGGTGCCGGTGACCGCGCCCGAGGGGATGGGCGCCCGAACCCCGGACCTGTAAGGAGAGTTCTCTTGTCCAGGGATACCCGGTGGAACGCGCTGCTGGAGCTGGTCGGGAAACACGGCAGGGTGGAGGTCGAGGAGGCCGCGACGGCACTCGACGTCTCGGCCGCGACCATCCGCCGCGACCTGGACCAGCTCGCCGAACAGCAGTTGCTCACCCGGACCCGTGGCGGCGCCGTTGCCCACGGGGTCTCGTACGAGCTGGCGCTGCGTTACAAGGCGGGACGCCACGCCCCGGAGAAGCAGGCCATCGGCCGAGCCGTGTCCCAACTCGTGGCCGTGGGCGAGGTGGTGGGACTGACCGGCGGGACCACGGTCACCGAAGTGGCCCGCGCGCTGGCCGTCCGCCCCGACCTCGTCGGTGACACCGGCCGTGGGGCCGGGGATCAGCCGACGCTCACCGTGGTGACCAACGCGCTCAACATCGCCAACGAACTGGTGATCCGGCCGCAGATCAAGATCGTGGTGACGGGTGGCGTGCCCCGGCCCCAGTCGTACGAACTCACCGGCCCGCTGGCCAGCGGCGTGCTGGGGGAGATCACCCTGGATGTCGCCGTGCTGGGCGTCAACGCGATCGACACCGAGCGCGGGACGTACGTCCACCACGAGGGTGAGGCCAGCATCAACCGTCTGCTCGCCGAGCAGGCGCAGCGGGTGGTCGTCGCCGCCGACTCCTCCAAGATCGGCAAGCGGGCCTTCGCCCGGGTCTGTGATCTCGGTCGGGTCGACTTCCTGGTGACCGACAGTGGCATCACGCCCGAGGCGCAGGCCCGGTTCACCGATGCCGGAGTCACCGTCATCGCCGTGTGACGCCCACTCTGGTGCCGTTGGCCGGGGAAAAAGCTCCTTTCATGGCTCTGAATGTTTGTTTCCTCCGCCAAGCGAACATCCCTTGTCGTCTGTCGCGCCGTCATGAAACATATGGCAGTACCTCCTCTCGCGCGGCCCGCACCTCGGCGCCGTGGAGGTGCACGCAAGAGAGCACGCACGTTCCTGTTCCCCCCACCAGAAGCAGGTGCAAGGCATGATGACTCTGCGCCACTTGTTCGGCACCACCCTCGCCACGGCCGCCGCGGCCACGCTGGCGTTGTTCGGCGCGGCCGGCCCCACCCAGGCCGCGGACCTCGGGACGACTCCCGGCACCTACACCTACTACTCCTTCTCCGGGGCGCCGGTCCTGACCGACGTCACCTGGTCCACGACCGTCCTGCACGACCCCGGGTACACCTCCAGGATCTTCTGGAGCCACCAGTTCGGCTTCGACCAGGGCAACGGCGCCTACCTCGGGATGCAGTCCAACGGCGGATCGAGCAGGTTGCTCCTCTTCTCCGTCTGGGACGTCTCCCAGGCCACGGCCGGCTCCTCCGGCTCCTGGTGCCAGAGCTTCGGCGGCGAGGGCGAGGGCATGAGCTGCCGGATGAACCTCGACTGGACCGCCGGTCACACGTACACCTTCAAGGTCGCGGCCGAGGGCGACGGCTGGTTCGGCGCCACCGTCGCGGACACCACGGCGGGTACGTCGTACAAACTGGGCAGCATCAAGACACCGGCCACCGCCATCTCGCCCTCGGGGATGGTCGACTGGACGGAGTACTTCGAGTGGAACGACCCTCGCGCCACCTGCTACGACCAGCCGTTCAGTGCCGCCCGCTTCGGCCTGCCCCAGGGCAACGGTGGCACGGTGACCGCCCAGGTCTCCGCTACCTCGAACAGCGGAAACGCCTGTGCGTCCATGACGCGGACCGACACGGTCAGCGGCGGCACCGTGCAGAACCTCGCCCTCGGCAACTCGGTGCGCGGACCGGTCACCGGTCTGGCCGGAAAGTGCGTGGACGCGGCGGGCGGTATCTCGGAGGGGGCGGCGGCCCTGATCTACGGCTGCACGGGCGGCAACAACCAGGCATGGGTGAAGGCGGCCGACGGCACCCTGCGGCTGATGTCCGACTACTGCCTGACCGCGGACGGCACGGGCAACGGCGCGGCTGTCGTGGTCCGTGACTGTGCGGGTACGGGCACCGGCGGCGCCGTGACCGACCCCGCCAAGCTGTGGACGTACAACACCTCCACACGGGTGCTGGTCAACCAGGCATCCGGCCGCTGCCTGGACGTCCCGGGCAGCGACAGCACCAGCGGGACCGCGCTCACGCTCTGGGACTGCCACGGCGGCGCCAACCAGCAGTGGACGCCGCCTGCCACGTATTAGGGCGCGGCAGCCGACAGCGGTACCCGGCCCCGACATCGAGGAGGCCCCCGGTGGCAGTGTCGTGCAGGCACGGATAGCGACGCCGACACCGGGGGCTCTCTGATTCGTCTATTTTCAGCCATGCTCGGTGGGTAATCGGCCCCATGCGGGCCAGCGACCGTTCGGTCTGCTGTCGCTGCGTTCCGCGATGCCAAGCGGTGAATTGACGCCAGATATCCGGAAAATGACGTATCGAGGTGACGGCTCCTGGTCTCGCACCGTCACCAACCCGCCGACCTCGGCCAGCAGCACCGTCGATTTTGCGCCATGCGGAGCGTGCGTTGACGAGGGGCGAACGCGCGGCCCGACCGGGGTCGGCATAATCGCGTCCATGCAGAGCACGGGTGGAGACTTCGTCGAGCTGGAGCGGGACCTGTACGCGTGGCTCCCGCCGAGACGCGGCTGGGGTCTCGCCAACTGCGGCCTGCTGACCTCGCCCCGCAGCGCGCTCTGGATCGACACCCCGTACGACACCGCGCTGGCCGGTCAGTTCCTGGACGAATCCAGGAAGCGGCTGCCCGGCGGCAGCTCCATCGACCGGGTGGTCGTCACCCACGCGAACGGCGACCACTTCTGGGGAGCGGGCGTACTCCCGGACGCGGAGATCATCGCGACCCGCGAGGCCCGCGAACACATCCACTACGAGCCCACGCCCCAGCAGCAGCACGCGCTCGTCGCGGGCGGCGATCCGGCCACCCCGCTCGGCGCCTATCTCGGACGCCACTTCGGCCCCTTCGACTGGTCGCAGACCGAGCCGGTGCAGCCGACCACCTATTTCACCGGGGAGCTCGAACTGACCCTGGGGGAGTACCCGGTCCAGCTCTCCGCGCTGCCGCCCGCGCACACCACCGGCGACCTGATGGTCCATCTGCCCGTGCAACGCGCCGTGTTCAGCGGGGACGTCATCTTCTCCTCCACCCCTGCTCAGCCCGGCGACCACCCGGTGCACTGGGCGGGCCCGCTCGACAACGTGATCGCGGCCTGCGAGCGGATTCTGGCCACCGGTGCCGAGATCATCGTGCCGGGGCACGGACCGGTCCTCGACCGTGCCGGGGTGCGTGACCACATCGTGTACCTGGAGTACGTGCGCGAGCGCGCCCACGCCTTCCACGCCGCCGGGATTCCCGCCATCGAGGCGGCCCGTCGGGTCATCGCCGAGGGTCGGCACCCCGAACTCGGCCTCCCCGAGCGGCTGGTGGTGACCATCGGCAGCGAGTACCGGCAGCTCGACGGCTCCGAACTGCCCGGGGTGCTCCAGGTGATGACCGAGGTCGCCGTGGTGGCCCAGGAGGTGGAGCAGGCCGGTGAAGCAGTCCGCCCGGCAGGGAAGTAGGCGGAGCTCCCACGGCCGCTTCGGCCGGAGGGCCGATCCGGCACGCGAGATGCGGCAGCGCCGTGGGACGGATCGTGGCGGTGATCGCCGGCGCAGTCGCCGTGGCGGCGATGAGAGTGTGCCCGCCGCGCCGATGACTCGTCCGACGTGCTGGTTCCTTTGCGCCGATCGGCCCGTGAGCCGTGTCGCTGGTACGCCGAACGGGTGATGGGCGAGAGAATTGCCTGATGAACAGCGAGCGCAACGCCGACCGAAGCACAGACGGGGTGGTCCGGTGAGCAGGTACGACGTCACGGACGAGCAGTGGGAGGGGCTTGCCCAGGTCGTACCCCTGCGCGGCCGCAACGAGTGGCCGTCCAGGGTCGATCACCGCACGGTCCCCGACGAGAGCGCGAAAGCCGAACAGCGGAGGCTTGTCGTGCTCCGGGTCCAGGTGTTCGCGGACGCGCGGGAGGTGGCGGAGCACCTGGTCGCACAGGTGCCGGTGCTGCTCGATCTGACCAGCGCGGAGCCGGACGTGGCCAAACGCATCCTGGACTTCGCCAGTGGGGTGGTCTTCGGCCTGGGCAGCGGAATGCACCGGGTCGACCGGAACGTCTTCCTGCTGTCGCCGGCCGGCATGGAGGTCGAGGGGGCCGCGGCGGCGGTGGTACCCGGTTCGTAGGAACGCCGCCGGACCTGTGGCCGGCCGGGGCGGTACGGGCCCGGGGGGCCGCCGGGGTGACGGTGGTAGACCTGGGACCGTGACAGAACTCGATGTACGTGCCCTCCAGCAACGGCTCGCCGCTTTCGCGGCCGCGCGAGGCTGGGAGAAGTACCACACCCCGAAGAACCTGGCGGCGGCCCTGAGCGTCGAGGCCTCCGAACTCGTCGAAATCTTCCAGTGGTTGACGCCGGAGCAGTCGGCGCGGGTGATGGACGCGCCCGAGACGGCGCATCGGGTCGCTGACGAGGTCGCGGACGTTCTGGCGTATCTGCTCCAGTTCTGCGAGGTGTTGGGGATCGATGCGCTGGCGGCACTGGCGGACAAGATCGACAGAAATGAGACCCGATTCCCGGCGCCGGGCCGTCCGGACAGCCCTGAGGATCGACATCGTCACTCTTCGGAGTGATCAAAATATCCACAGTCGACCTGGTGTCCACAGATTTCCGAATTCCTCTGGCTTTTCGGTGCCCGTTCCCTCACTCTGGGTAATGAATGAGGTGAGCGGCTTTTCGTACGGACGGGGGTAACGCATGGACGCGGAGCGGCTGGTGGGCGTCGGTCGACGTGCTCTGGCGCAGAGTCGCGGCACACCGGACATCATCGCCGAGGCGTGGCAGGCCCAGGTGCTGGCCCAGGCGATCGGCAGTCGGCTGGCGGTGGACGGGCCCAAGGAATTACGGGCAGAGGCGCGCGGGCTCAGCGAGATCGGCGGAAGAAGCGGGGGGCCGTTGGAGCATCCGGCGGCGCGAGCCTCCGTCGCGAGGGCGGTGCAACTCACCGGGGTCGGCGAACCACGGGCGGCGCTGACGGGGCTGGGCGCGTTGCTCGGGGAAGTGGGGATGGCGCTGGTCGGGGTGGCCTGCGAGACCGATGAGCAGGGGCTCTACTGGCAGTGCATGGAGGCGATCGACGCAGCCGACGAGTCCTTGGACCGGGTGCACGGAATGCTGCGGCGACTCGACGAGCGGGACCGGGAGCGGCGGCAGGACATGGAGCGGGAAGGCGAGCGCGACCACCGCTACGGCACGGTCCGCGGACCGGCGGGCTCGGCGGCGGGCTCGCCGGGACCATGACGCAGACGCCGGGAGGTGCAGGATGGGGGCATGGATCTTCGAATCTTCACCGAGCCCCAGCAAGGGGCCGACTACGACACCCTGCTCACCGTCGCCAAGGCCGCCGAGGATCTCGGCTTCGACGCCTTCTACCGCTCCGACCACTATCTGCGGATGGGGCCGGGGGACGGGCTGCCCGGCCCGACCGACGCGTGGATCACCCTGGCCGGGCTGGCGCGCGAGACCAAGCGGATTCGGCTCGGCACGCTGATGACCGCGGGGACCTTCCGGCTGCCCGGCGTGCTCGCCATCCAGGTCGCACAGGTCGACCAGATGTCCGGTGGTCGCGTCGAGCTCGGTCTGGGCGCGGGCTGGTTCGAGCAGGAGCACAGGGCGTACGGCATTCCGTTCCCCAAGGAGAAGTTCGGCAGGCTCGAGGAGCAACTGGCCATCGTCACCGGGCTCTGGGCGACGGAGGGCGGCCAGACGTTCAGTTTCGACGGCAGGTACTACCAGCTGACCGACTCACCCGCGCTGCCCAAGCCGACGCAGGCGAAGGTGCCCGTCCTGATCGGTGGTCACGGCACGAAGCGGACACCGCGGCTGGCAGCCGCCTACGCGGACGAGTTCAACATTCCCTTCGCGTCGTTGGAGGACAGCGAGAAGCAGTTCGGCCGGGTCCGGGAGGCGGCCCAGGCGGCCGGCCGCGGACCGGACGACCTCGTGTACTCCAACGCCCTGGTGGTCTGTGTCGGCAGGAACGACGCCGAGGTCGCGCGGCGTGCCTCCGCCATCGGCCGTGAGGTGGCGGAGCTGAAGGCGAACGGCCTCGCGGGTTCGCCCGCCGAGGTGGTCGACAAGATCGGGAGGTACGGCGCGATCGGGTCGTCCCGGATCTACCTCCAGATCCTGGATCTCGACGATCTGGAACATCTGGAGCTGATCTCCTCCCAGGTCCAGTCCCAGCTCGGCTGAGCCGGGAACGGTTCCGGCCCACCTGAGCCGGGAACGGTTCCGGCCCACCTGAGCCGGGAACGGTTGCGGCCCACCCGAAGCAGGTACGGTCCCGGCTCGGTCCCGCCGATGTGGGGTCCTGACCACCCGCCCAGGACCACGACAGGACCTGGTCGACCCGACCCAGGGCCTGTTCACCGTTCGACAGGGGCCGGTCGAGGCCTGGCCGATCCCCAGCACAGGAGGGAGTCACCCGTGCAAGCCGTCCGATCGGTCAACGGTCCGCCCGCGCGTGCGCTCGACCGGGCCGTCTCGGAGGGGACGGTCCTGCTCGACGGCGGCCTCTCCAACCAACTGGAGGCGCAAGGCTGCGATCTGTCCGACGCGCTGTGGTCGGCCCGATTGCTGGCCGATGGGCCGGGACAGATCGAGGCCGCTCATACGGCTTATGTGCGGGCCGGTGCGCAGGTGCTGATCACGGCCAGCTACCAGGCGAGCTTCGAGGGGTTCGGGCGGCGGGGGATCGGACGGGCCCGGGCGGCGGAGCTGTTCGTCCGCAGTGTGCGGCTGGCGCGGCGGGCCGGGGCATCGGTGGAGCGGGACGTCTGGGTGGCGGCCTCGGTCGGCCCGTACGGCGCCATGCTGGCGGACGGCAGCGAGTACCGGGGCCGCTACGGGCTCTCCGTCCGGGAGCTGGCGCGGTTCCACCGGCCGCGGGTGGAGGCGCTGGCCGCGGCGGGGCCCGATGCGCTGGCGTTGGAGACGGTGCCGGACATCGACGAGGCCGAGGCGTTGCTGGGGGCGGTCGAGGGGTGCGGGCTGCCCGTCTGGCTCTCGTACAGCGTGCAGGGGGACAGGACCAGGGCGGGGCAGCCGCTGGAGGCGGCGTTCGCGCTCGCCGCGGGGCACGAGGGTGTGCTGGCGGTCGGGGTGAACTGCTGCGATCCGGTGGACGCGGACCGCGCGGTACGGGTGGCGGCCCAGGTGGCCGGCAAGCCGGTCGTCGTCTATCCGAACAGCGGCGAGCGGTGGGACACCGGCGGCCGGAAGTGGGTCGGCGAGCCCACGTTCGATCCGGGGAGAGTGCGGTCCTGGCAGGACGCCGGGGCCCGGCTGGTGGGCGGCTGCTGCCGGGTCGGACCGGAGAGCATCTCGGAGCTGGCCGGGCTGCTCGAAAGCACCCCGGAGGGCGAAGGGAAGGGAGGGCCCGCAGAGCCGTAGACACACGAAAATGTCTGGAGAGGTGAGAGTGACGCAGACCATAATCGGGCGTGTGTTCCTGACCATCACCACCACCGGCAATCCGGACCGCCCAGCAACCGATCTCGGCTTTCTGCTGCACAAGCATCCCGAGAAGGCGCAGGCGTTCTCCACATCCCATGGCACCGCGCATGTCTTCTATCCCGAGGCATCTGCCGAGCGCTGCACGGCGGCGCTCCTGCTGGAGGTGGATCCTGTCGCGCTGGTGCGGCGCGGCAAGGGAAAGGGCCGGGGCGGCGCTCCCGACGCGGCGCTCGCCCAGTACGTCAACGACCGCCCGTACGCGGCCTCCTCGCTGCTCTCCGTGGCGCTGAGCACGGTCTTCAAGACCGCGCTGAGCGGTGTGTGCCGCGCCCTGCCCGAACGTGCACAGGAGCCGCTTCCGCTGCGGATCGAGGTGCCCGCACTGCCGGCACGCGGCGGAGTGGAACTGGTACGCAGGCTCTTCGGTCCGCTCGGCTGGACGACCGTGGACGCCGTGACCCTTCCGCTGGACGCGCAGTTCCCGGAGTGGGGGGACTCGCGGTACGTACGGCTGGTGCTGCAGGGCGAGTTGCGGCTGGTGGATGCCCTGCGGCAGCTGTACGTCCTGCTGCCGGTGCTCGACGACGCCAAGCACTACTGGGTCGCGCCGGACGAGGTGGACAAGCTGTTGCGGGCCGGTGAGGGCTGGCTGGCCAACCACCCCGAACAGACCCTGATCACCAGCCGTTATCTGTCCCGGCGCCGGGGGCTGACCCGGGAGGCGATGCAGCGGCTCGAACTGGTGCGGCTCGCCGAGTCGGACGACCTCGACGTCGAGAGCATCGACAACGCGGTGGACGAGACGGCCGACACCGAGGAGAGGCCCGTGCCGCTCGCCGTGCAGCGCCGCACGGCGATCCTCACCGCGCTGCGTGCCGCCGGGGCGAGCCGGGTCCTCGACCTGGGCTGCGGTCAGGGGCAGTTGGTGCAGGAACTGCTGAAGGGCGTGGGCTTCACGGAGATCGTCGGGGTCGATGTCTCCATGCGTGCCCTCACCCTGGCCTCACGGCGGCTGAAGCTGGACCGGATGGGGGAGCGGCAGGCCGGACGGGTCACCCTCCAGCAGGGTTCGCTCACCTACACCGACAAGAGACTCAAGGGCTACGACGCCGCGGTGCTGAGCGAGGTCATCGAGCACCTCGACCTGCCGAGGCTGCCCGCGCTGGAGTACGCCGTGTTCGGTTCCGCCCGGCCGCGGACCGTGATCGTAACGACGCCGAACGTCGAGTACAACGTCCGCTGGGAGAGTCTTCCGGCCGGGCAGGTGCGCCATGGAGACCACCGGTTCGAGTGGACCAGGGCCGAGTTCCAGGGCTGGGCCCGGGAAGTGGCACAGCGGCATGGATACGAGGTCGACTTCGTCCAGGTGGGGCCCGAGGACCCCGAGGTGGGACCGCCCACGCAGATGGCGGTGTTCACGATGACCGCGGCCGACAGGAACGGGAAGACGGCCGGGAAGACGACCGAGAACAAGACGAAGAAGGAGGCGACCGCCGCATGACCAGTACCTCGCTCACCCTGCCGGTGACCGACCTCTCCCTCGTGGTCCTCGTCGGAGCCAGCGGTTCCGGCAAGTCCACCTTCGCCCGCAGGCACTTCAAGCCCACGGAGGTCGTCTCCTCGGACTTCTGCCGCGGACTGGTCGCCGACGACGAGAACGACCAGAGCGCCAGCCGGGACGCCTTCGACGTCCTCCACACCATCGTGGGCAAGCGGCTCGCCGCCGGCCGCCTGACCGTCGTGGACGCCACCAGCGTCCAGCCCGAGAGCCGCAAACAGCTGGTCGACCTGGCCAGGAGCCACGACGTACTCCCCATCGCCATCGTCCTCGACCTGCCCGAGGAGATCTGCGTCGCCCGTAACGCGGTTCGCCGCGACCGCGCCGACATGCCGCGCCGTGTCATCCAGCGTCAGCGCCGAGAACTGCGCCGCTCACTGCGCGGACTGGAGCGCGAGGGCTTCCGCAAGGTGCACATCCTGCACTCCGAGGAGGAGGCGGAGCATGCTGAAGTGGTGCGGGAGCGCCGCTACAACGATCTGCGCCACCTCGGCGGACCCTTCGACATCATCGGTGACGTCCACGGCTGCAGCGGAGAACTCGAAGCCCTGCTCGGCAGACTCGGTTACGTCGACGGCGCGCACCCCGAAGGACGGACGGCGGTCTTCGTCGGCGACCTCGTGGACCGGGGCCCGGACAGCCCCGGCGTACTGCGCCGCGTCATGTCCATGGTGGCGGCGGGCAACGCCCTGTGCGTGCCCGGCAACCACGAGAACAAGCTGGGCCGCTACCTCAAGGGCCGCAAGGTCCAGCACACCCATGGTCTCGCCGAGACCATCGAGCAGCTGGACCGGGAGGAGGAGAAGGACCCCGCCTTCCGGGGCCAGGTGCAGGAGTTCGTCGATGGACTCGTCAGCCACTACGTGCTCGACGGGGGCAAGCTCGTCGTCTGCCACGCCGGACTTCCCGAGAAGTACCACGGACGCACCTCCGGCCGGGTCCGCTCGCACGCGCTCTACGGGGACACCACCGGCGAGACCGACGAGTTCGGCCTGCCCGTGCGCTACCCGTGGGCGGAGGAGTACCGCGGACGTGCCGCCGTGGTCTACGGCCACACGCCGGTGCCCCGCGCCTCCTGGATCAACAACACCATCTGCCTGGACACCGGCGCCGTGTTCGGCGGGAGGATGACCGCGCTGCGCTGGCCGGAGCGCGAACTCGTCGACGTACCGGCCGAGAAGGTCTGGTACGAGCCGGCCAAGCCGCTGACCACCGAGGCACCCGGGGGCAGGGAAGGCCGCCCGCTGGACCTCGCCGATGTGCACGGCCGCCGGATCGTGGAGACCCGGCACATGGGCCGCATCTCGGTCCGCGAGGAGAACGCCGCGGCGGCGCTCGAAGTGATGAGCCGGTTCGCCGTGGACCCGCGGCTGCTCGGCTACCTTCCGCCCACCATGGCACCCACCGCCACCTCGCACGAGGACGGCTACCTGGAGCACCCGGCCGAGGCCTTCGCCCAGTACCGGGCGGACGGCGTCACCGAGGTCGTGTGCGAGGAGAAGCACATGGGATCGCGTGCGGTGGCGCTGGTCTGCCGGGATGCGGCCGCCGCCCGCGAACGGTTCGGCGCACCGGACCTCTCCCGCGCAGGCGGGGGAGGGCCCACCGGGGCGCTGTACACCCGCACCGGAAGGCCGTTCCTCGACGATGTCGCACTCACCGAGGTGATCCTCGGCAGACTGCGCACCGCCGTCACCGCCGCCGGGCTCTGGGAGGAGTGGGCCACCGACTGGGTCCTGCTCGACGCCGAGCTGATGCCGTGGTCGCTGAAGGCGGCAGGGCTGCTGCGCTCCCAGTACGGCGCGGTCGGCGCCGCCGCCGGAGCCGTCCTCCCGGAGGCCGAAGCTGCGCTTGCGGCAGCGAGGGCCCGTGGGGTGGACGTGGGCGCTCTCGCGGAGCGTCAGCGGGGGCGCGCCGAGGACGCGGCCGCGTTCACCGAGGCCTACCGCCGCTACTGCTGGAGCACCCAGGGCCTGGACGGGGTGCGCCTCGCACCGTTCCAGATCCTGGCCGTGCAGGGCCGTTCGCTGGCCTCCGTACCGCACGATGAGCAACTGGCCTGGATAGACCGGCTGGTCGAGCACGACCCGACCGGGCTGCTCCAGGTCACCCGTCGGCTGGTCGTCGACACCGGCGACGAGGCATCGGTGCGCTCCGGCATCGACTGGTGGCTGGAGATGACCGGCCGCGGCGGCGAGGGCATGGTCGTCAAGCCGCTTGCCGCGCTCGTGCGGGACGACAGGGGCAGGCTGGTCCAGCCGGGCATCAAGGTACGCGGCCGGGAGTACCTCCGGATCATCTACGGGCCCGAGTACACCCGCCCGGAGAACCTGGAGCGGCTGCGCGGCCGATTCCTCGGCCACAAGCGGTCGTTGGCGCTCCGGGAGTACGCGCTGGGGCTCGAAGCGCTGGACCGGCTCGCCGAGGGCGAGCCGCTGTGGCGGGTCCACGAGGCGGTGTTCGCGGTGCTGGCGCTGGAGTCGGAGCCGGTCGACCCGAGACTCTGACCACGCCCCGCCGGTCGGATCGCGCCGGGCCCGCATGCCGCGGCACCGTGCCGCGCCGTGCGGGCGCCGGCGGATCTTCCGAGGGGATCAACGGGAAATCCGCTGGCGATTCACCGGGTGAACGGCGCCGCCCGTGGTGAGGATGGACGCATGGGATTCCATGTCGACTCCGAGTCCGGGCGGCTGCGCCGCGTCATCCTGCACCGTCCCGATCTGGAACTGAAGCGGCTCACTCCGGGCAACAAGGACGCGCTCCTCTTCGACGACGTGCTCTGGGTCCGCCGCGCCCGTCAGGAGCACGACGGCTTCGCGGATGTGCTGCGCGACCGGGGAGTGGAGGTGCATCTCTTCGGTGATCTGCTCCGGGAAGCGCTGGAGATTCCGGTGGCCAGACGGCTCGTCCTGGACCGGGTCTTCACGGAGAAGGAGTACGGGCCGCTCGCCACCGAGCATCTGCGCGCCGCCTTCGAGAAGTTGCCCGGCACCGAGCTGGCCGAGGCGCTGGTCGGCGGGATGACCAAGCGGGAGTTCCTGGAGCGCAGCAGCGAGCCGACCTCGGTCCGCTTCCGGGTCATGGACCTGGACGACTTCCTGCTCGACCCGTTGCCGAACCATCTCTTCACCCGGGACACCTCGGCCTGGATATACGACGGGGTGTCGATCAACGCGATGCGGTGGCCGGCCCGGCAGCGCGAGACGGTCCACTTCGAGGCGATCTACCGCCACCACCCGCTCTTCACCGGCCCCGACGCGGGTGTCTTCCACCTCTGGTCGGAGGGGCAGGAGGACTACCCCTCCACCATCGAGGGCGGCGACGTGCTGGTCATCGGCCACGGTGCCGTACTCATCGGGATGAGCGAACGCACCGCCCCGCAGGCGGTGGAGATGCTGGCCCGCCGCCTGTTCGACGCCGGGTCGGCGCACACGATCGTGGCACTCGACATGCCCAAGCACCGTGCGTTCATGCACCTCGACACGGTCATGACGATGGTCGACGGCGACACCTTCACCCAGTACGCGGGCCTGGGCATGCTCCGCTCGTACACCATCGAGCCCGGCGAGGGGCCGAAGGACCTGAAGGTCACCGACCATCCGCCCGAGCAGATGCACACCGCGATCGCCCACGCTCTCGGCCTGGACTCGATCCGGGTCCTCACGGCCGTCCAGGATGTGCACGCCGCCCAGCGCGAGCAGTGGGACGACGGCTGCAACGTGCTGGCCGTCGAGCCGGGTGTCGTCGTCGCGTACGAGCGCAACGCCACCACCAACACCCATCTGCGCAAGGAAGGCATCGAGGTCATCGAGATCCCTGGCAGCGAACTCGGCCGGGGTCGGGGCGGCCCTCGCTGCATGAGCTGCCCCGTGGTGCGTGACCCGGTCTGAGGCCCGCGATCCGTGCCGCGGCGCACGACGACACAGCGCCACACGTGGGGCAACGGTGGACGGCATGTATAGCGATGCATAGCTTCGTATAGACTTCCATGGTCCGTATGTGTGAGCCTCACCCGATCCAGGAGCAGTCCCATGGCCATAGACCTCGCAGGCCGCCACTTCCTCAAGGAGCTGGACTTCACGGCCGAGGAGTTCCGCGGCCTGATCGACCTCGCTGCCGAGCTCAAGGCGGCCAAGAAGTCGGGGACCGAGGTGCAGCGACTGCGTGGCAAGAACATCGCGCTGATCTTCGAGAAGACCTCGACCCGCACCCGCTGCGCCTTCGAGGTGGCCGCTGCCGACCAGGGCGCGTCCACGACCTACCTCGACCCGCTCGGCTCGCAGCTGGGGCACAAGGAGTCGGTGAAGGACACGGCTCGCGTCCTCGGCCGCATGTTCGACGGCATCGAGTACCGCGGCGACAGCCAGGCGGCCGTCGAGGACCTGGCGGTGTACGGCGGTGTGCCGGTCTTCAACGGGCTCACCGACGACTGGCACCCGACCCAGATGCTCGCCGACGTCCTCACCATGATCGAGCACAGCGAGAAGCCGCTGGAGCGGATCGCCTTCGCGTACCTCGGTGACGCCCGCTTCAACATGGGCAACTCGTACCTGGTCACGGGCGCGCTGCTGGGCATGGACGTGCGGATCGTCGCGCCCAGGTCGTACTGGCCGGCCGAGGAGATCGTCACCGAGGCCCGCAGGCTGGCCGAGACGAGCGGCGCGACCGTGACCCTCACCGAGAACATCGCCGAGGGCGTCCAGGGTGCGGACTTCGTCGCCACCGACGTCTGGGTCTCCATGGGCGAGCCCAAGGAGGTCTGGGCCGAGCGCATCGAGACCCTCGCCCCGTATGCCGTGACCATGGACGTCCTGCGCGCCACCGGCAACGCCGACGTGAAGTTCCTGCACTGCCTCCCGGCCTTCCACGACCTCGGCACCAAGGTCGGGCGCGAGATCGAGGCCACCTACGGACTCACCGAGCTGGAGGTCACCGACGAGGTCTTCGAGTCCGCGCACTCGGTCGTCTTCGACGAGGCCGAGAACCGCCTGCACACGATCAAGGCCGTCATGGTCGCGACGATGGCAGCCGCGGGCTGATCGCAGCAGGAACAAGCACCCACATCGGGTGAACATGCGCGCAGGCGACTGATCCGTCGCCTCGGGGTGGGGTTCGGGCTCGCACGCTCGAACCCCACTTTCATGCCGGACCCCTCCCCGGAGCTCCCCACGGGCCCCGGAACATCCCCCACTGCTCCACCAGAGAAGAGACGTCCCGTTGAGTCCGTTGCGCCCACAGAGCTCCATGCGCCCTTCCGGCGCGCGCATCAAGAGCCCGCACCAGCTGATCGCCGAGTCCGGCGCCGACCTGGAGGGACACGGCCTCAAGCGCACCATGGGGCTCTTCCAGCTGGTGTGCTTCGGGATCGGCGCCGTCGTCGGCACCGGCATCTTCGTCGGCCTCTCGGACAGCGTCGCCGAGGCGGGCCCCGCGGTCGTGCTGTCCTTCCTGCTCGCCGCGATCACCTGCGTCTTCACCGCGTTCTCCTTCGCTGAACTCGGCAGCGCGATCCCGGTCTCCGGCAGTTCCTACTCCTTCGCCTACGCCACCCTCGGCGAGCGCATCGCGTTCCTCGTCGGCTGGTGTCTGTTGCTGGAGTACGGCGTCGCGGTCTCCGCGGTCGCCGTCGGCTGGAGCCAGTATGTCAACGAGCTGCTGAACAGCCTGTTCGGATGGCAGCTGCCCGCGGCCCTCTCGGCGGGGCCCGGCGACGGCGGAGTGATCAACCTGCCCGCGGTCCTGGTGGTCATGATGGCCGCCATGCTGCTGGTACGCGGTGTGCGTGAGAGCGCGGGCGCGACCACGGCGATGGCCGTCCTCAAGATCGCCATCCTCATCGTGTTTTGCGTCATCGCCTTCACCGCCTACGAGCACGGGAACCTCACGCCCTTCGTTTCCCACGGGGCGGGCGGGGTCACTGCCGGGGCGTCGCTGGCGTTCTTCTCGTACATCGGCTTCGACGCCATCACCACCGCGGGGGAAGAGGTCAGGAACCCGCGGCGGAACGTCCCGATCGCGATCATGGTCTGCATCGGCCTGGTCACCCTGCTCTACTGCGCCGTCGCGCTCGCGGCCATCGGAGCACTCGGCCCGGAGGCCGTCGGCCACCGGCCCGCCGCCCTCTCGATCGTCGTCGACCAGGTCACCGACTCGACCGTCGGCGGCGGAATCATCGCCTTCGGCGCGGTCGTCGCGATCGCATCCGTCGTACTCGCGACGCTGTACGGGCAGACCCGCATCCTGATGTCGATGTCCCGCGACGGCCTGGTCCCGCGCGTCTTCGAACGGGTCTCCCCGCGGACGTCGACGCCGGTCGCCAACACCTGGATCGTGGCAGTCGTCTTCGCGGTCCTGGCGGCCTTCTCGTCGCTGGAACGCGTGGTCAATCTGACGACCATCGGCACGCTGGCCATCATGGTCGTGGTGAACATCGTGGTCATCGTGCTGCGCCGCCGGAACCCGGAGGTGACGGGCTCGTTCCGGGTACCGCTCTACCCGCTGAGCCCGATCCTGGGCATCGCCTTCTGCGTCTACCTGATGTACGGCACGGGCTGGGTGACCTGGGTGCAGTTCGCCGGCTTCCTGATCGTCGGCGTGGCGGTGTACGCCCTGTACGGCCGCCGCCACTCCCGTCTGGCCGCGGTCGACGAGCCGTGACGCGCCCCGCCGCCGACGACGGGACGGGCGGTCAGCCGTACAGGCCCCGGCCGCCGGCGCGGAACCCCGCCCGCAGCCACGCACCAGGCGGCTGCGGGCGGTTCGTCACTTCTTCTGCGCGCTGATCAGCAGCCGGTCCGAGAGCGCCCGGTAACCGATGCGCCGGTACACGCCGTTGCTGGTCGGATTCGCGAGGTCGGTGAAGAGCAGCACCTCCCGTGCGCCCGCCTCCCGCGCCGCCTGGCTGACCTCCGCCGTCACCGCCGCCGCGTAGCCGCGACCGCGGTACTCGACTGGCGTGTACACCGTCATGACTCGCACCGTGCCGGCGATCCGAGTGGTGTTGCCCGCCATCGACACCGGCACCCCGTCGTCCTCCCAGAGCGTCAGTCCGCCGGATGCCGTCCGCTCGTCCACCATCCGTTCCACATGCGTACCGGGCTGACCGACCTCATCGGCGAAGGCGCGATGCCAGTGCACCAGCAGCTCCCGGTCGGCGGCGGTGGCGGTCCGGGGCCGCCCCGGGGGTGCGGGGGAGGGCGGAACGAGTTCCTCCAGCCGGTAGAGCCGCTGCTCCTGCTCGACCCGGTGACCGGGCCAGAGGGCGGCCAGCGCCTCGGCGGTGGCCCGGTCGGCGTTCACCTTGGTCAGGGGGAGCGCCGCGGCCAGCGGACCGACCGCCTCGGGGGCCATGGTCCCCAGTACGGGCGGATACGGCGGGGTCTGCACCAGCGTCCCGGCGACCTCGTCGTCCGCCCCGCGCCACCAGCCCAGCAGCGGTGCGGCGTCGCCGTAGGCGTGCGGGCCATGGCGTCGCAGGGTCGCGGTGACGGTCAGCACCAAGGTGTTCTCCGCGGGGGACGCGTCCAGCGAGGCGCCGGCCGCGTCGAGAAAGACATCGACGTCTTCGGTGAAGGTCCAGGTCATGCCTCATCCTGTCGGATGCGGACGGCACACCTCATCCGGATTTCCGGGGGCCGTCCAGGCATGCGCGTCGGGGAGCGACGGGGTGGCGGTGGAGCCGGTGACGCATCGGCCGGACCCGGGCGTGCCGGGTCCGGCCGATGCGGGGCAGCTCCCGCCGTGCGGTGCCGCGTCGATCAGTAGGGCTTCACCAGCACATGGGCCGCGCCGGGGATGCCGATCTTCAGCAGCTCGTCCTCCTCGGGCGTGGTCGGCGTGCCCGTCTCCTGCTTGAGCACCGCACGCGACACGGCCTGCACCCACATGGCGCGCGGACGGCGGCGGTCCTCCCAGGCCTTGAGGGCCGCGGCCACATCGGACTCGGCGTCCAGCGACTGGGCGAGCACCAGTGCGTCCTCGACGGCCATCGCCGCTCCCTGGGCGAGGTGCGGGGTGGACGCGTGGGCCGCGTCACCGGCGAGCACCACCCGGCCGACGTGCCACGCGTCCTCGACCGTCACCTGGGAGATCCGCGAGTACACCACCGAGGCAGGGTCGGTGACCGTGGCGAGCGCCTCGGCAATCGGCCCGGAGAACATCGTCAGCCGCTCCTTGAGCTGCTCATGGGCCCGCTCCGGGTCCGGACGGAAGTCCTCGGGCTCCGCGAACACCGCACCCAGGTACATCAGTTCCTCGGTGATCGGGGTGAGCAGCGCCTTGGCGTCCTGGCCCGCGGTGCCCATCACCACACCTCGCACCTGGGGCTGCCGGGGCACCGTCACCCGCCAGTTGGCGAAGCCGGTGTACTCGGGGACGTAGCGGTCCCCGTACAGCCGGGTGCGCAGCGGTGAACCGATGCCGTCGAAGCCGACCACCAGGTCCCAGCGGCCGGTGGAACCGTCGGAGAGGGTGACGTCCACGCCGGTGCCGTCGTCGGTCAGCTCGGTGATGGTGGTTCCGAAGCGGATGACGGCTCCGGCGTCGACGGCGGCGGCGTTCAGCAGCCCGGCCAGGGCGGGGCGGGGGATGCCGTTGTTGGGCGGAGCGTCGTCCATGCGCGGCTGCGGTATCTCGGCGAGCGTGTTGCCCGTCGGGTCGGCGATCGTCAGGATCTCCCACTCGAAGCCCGCCCGGAGGCATGCGTCGAGCACCCCGATCTCCCGCATGACGTGCAGGGCGTTGGACGGCTGGATGATGCCGACGCCGAGCGCCTCCACCTCGTCGCGGATCTCGGCGACCTCCACGTGGTGGCCGCGCCGGGCCAGCGCGGTGGCGAGCGTGAGCCCGCCGATTCCGCCGCCGTGGATCAGAACACGCAGGGGTGATGCCATCTCAGAACTCTCCAGAGCAAAAAATATGGGGGAACGGGCGGTCAGCCGGCCGCGACCGGCAGGCTCATCAGGTGATCCACGAGAGCCAGCAGCACGTCCCGGCTGAACGTCCGCTCACGGACGTCGCCGACCAGCAGCGGCACATGCGGGTCCAGGTCCAGTGCGGTCCTGACCTCTTCCGCGGTACGGCTGTTTTGGCCGTGGAAGCAGTTGATCGCGACCACGAACGGAATCTTCCGGCTCTCGAAGAAGTCGATCGAGGCGAAGCTCGTCTCCAGCCTGCGGGTGTCGGCGATCACCACGCCGCCGAGCGCCCCGTTCACCAGGTCGTTCCACATGAACCAGAAGCGTTCCTGGCCGGGGGTGCCGAAGAGGTAGACCACCAGCTCGGAACTGACCGTGATCCGGCCGAAGTCCAGAGCCACGGTGGTCGTGTCCTTCTGGCCGACGCCTGCCAGGTCGTCGACGCCGATGCTGGCCTTGGTCAGATACTCCTCGGTGCGCAGCGGCGTGACTTCGCTGACCGCGCTCACCAGGGTGGTCTTGCCGACGCCGAAACCTCCGGCGATGAGGATCTTGACGGCGGCAGGTGCCGCCTGACTGCTTGTCATCTTGATTCAGAGTCTCCGGAGTCCGTCACGAACGGCGGCCAGCACACCCATGTTCGCTCCGCCGGCCACCCGCGCCACCGAGAGCGGGGCGCGGGCCAGCAGCAGGCCATGGGCGACGAGGTCGGCCAGCAGGATCTTGGTCACCGACACCGGCAGTCCGAGGTCGGACGAGACCTCGGCGACCGCGGACGGGCGGCGGCAGCGGTCCAGGATCAGCCGGTGCTCGGGCTGGAGCCGCCCCGGCAGGATCGGCGCACCGTGCTCGTTCCGCGGGTCCTGCACCGTCGTGAGCACGGTGATGAGGGTGAAGTCGTCCCGCTCGGGAGCGGTTCGGCCCCGGGTGATGGTGTACGGGCGCACCATCGTGCCCGCTCCGTCCTCGTCGGCCTCCTCCTCCCAGTGCGGGGTCACGCGTGCCGCCCGTCCCCGGTGCCGAAGGCGTCGAACTCGGCACGGGCCGGGGTGCCGAGCTTCTGCCCGACCTGCTGGACCAGGTTGTGCATGGCCAGCGACATGATCTCGGCGTCCACCTCCTGGGAGGCGATCACGGCCAGGTGACTACCCTGCCCGGCCGAGATGATGAAGAGCCAGAGGTCCGCCAGTTCGACGATCACCTGGTGCACGCCGCCGCCGCCGAAGAGCTGGCCGACGCCGCGGGCCAGGCTCTGCTGGCCGGTGCAGATGGCGGCCAGCCGTTCGGCGTCGGCACGCTCGATGGTGCGCGAGTGGCTCACCACCAGACCGTCGTCGGAGAGCAGGACGGCGTTCCGGGTCTCGGCCACCGAGTCCACCAGGCCGTCGAGCAGCCAGTCGAGATCCTGGTGGGTGGCGGTTGTGCGTGTCATGACCGTTCTTCTCTCGTGGGAAGGGGGGTGGCGGGCGACGAGGTGGGCTGCTTCGGTACCTCGGTGGTCGCGCGGGCTGCGCGGGACCGGCGCTGGAAGGCTCCGATGGCGGCCCCGGCCCGGCGCGGTGCGGGTCGTGGCGTGGAGGTGTCCCCACGGGGCGGGGTCGGCGCGACGGTCGGAGTGGTCGGACCGATCCGCAGTTCGTCCACCAGGCTGGCCTGCCGTACGCGGCGCGGCAGCGGGGGTTCCGAGGAGGGTGCGGGCGTGGCCGGCCGGTCGGATCCGCTGGGTGCGAGGAGGGCGTCCGGCTCCGGCGGCGCGGGGTGGTCGGGCACGGACACCGAGAGCTGCGCGGCCCGCGTGGTCTCGTGGTCGGACTGGCGGGGCCCGGGGATCGGGAGGCCCGGGGATCCGGCGCCGGCCGGAGCGGCGTACCCGTGCCCGGGGTCGGAATACGGCTCGCCGGGCGTCGCGTAGGGCTGCTGCGCGGCCTGGTACGGCGACTGGTCCACCGGGTACTGGCCGGCGGCCGTCATGTACGGCTGCTCGGGGGTGTCGTACGGGGCCGGGTACGGGGAGTACGGCGCGGCCGGTGCGGCATAGGACGGCGTGGACGTCTCGTAGGGCTCGTCCGGCACCGGAACCGTGTTCTCCGGAGCCGCCGGGTGCTGTTCCTGGACGTCCGTGAACGTGCTGCCGGCGTCCTGGTACGACGGTCGTTCCTGCTCCGACGCCTCGTAGGAGGCGCCCGCCGTGTTCAGCGCGGTGACATCGGCCAGCGCCTGACCCTGTACGCGGGTGGGCAGCGCGTCACCGGCTGCCGGGGCCGCCGCGGGGGCTGCCGCCGGGGCCGCGTCCGGGACCGCCGACAGGGAGGGCACGCCGACCGGGCCGGACTGCGGTGCCGGGACGGTGAGTGTGTCCGGCACAAGCACGACCACCCGGGTGCCGCCGTACGCTGAGGAACGGAACTCCACCCTCAGGTCGTACTGGTCGGCGAGGCGCGCGATCACGTAGAGACCGAGCCGGATGTCGTCGGCGTGGGCCAGCACGTCCATCCGGGGCGGCCGGGTCATCAGCTCGTTGGCCGCGGCCAGCTGCTCCTCGTCCATCCCCAGGCCGCGGTCCTCGACCTCGATGACCAGACCGCGGATCACCTGGGCGGCCTTGACCTCGACGGGGCTCGGCGGCCGGGAGAAGCTGAGCGCGTTCTCGATGAGTTCGGCCAGCACGTGCGAGACCGGGCCGACGGCCCGCTCGGACAGCCAGGGGCTGCCGTCGAGATCCAGCACCACGCGCCGGTAGTCCTGCACCTCGCCCTGGGCGGAGCGCATGACGTCCAGCAGCGGAACGGGCTTGCGCCAGCGCCGGTGCGGGGAGCCGCCCGCGAGGATCACCAGGTTCTCCTCGTACCGCCGCAGGCGGGCAGTGAGGTGGTCGAGGTCGAAGAGGCCGTCGAGCACCTCGGGATCCTCGTGCTTGCGCTCCAGCTCGTCCAGCTTCTTCAGCTGCTGGCCGATCAACTGCTGGGTACGGCGGGCGATCCGCTGGAGCAGCCGCTCGAAGCCGCGGTGCTGGTCGGCCTGTTTGACGGCTGCCCCCAGCGCACTGGTGCGCGCCAGGTTGAGCGCGTCGCCGAGCCGGGTCAGCTCGTCGGACTTGCCGTCCTTGCTGTCGTGCTCGATCGCGCGGGCCTCGGCCTCGACGTCGATGCGCTCGCCCTTTCCGAGCCGCTCGACGACATCGGGCAGAGCCTTCTCCAGCTCCTCGGCCCGTTCCTGCAGGGCGCCGATCCGGCGGCGGAGATTGCGGGTGAGGCGCCAGGTGGTCCAGATGACGGCGATCACGGCGACCAGGCCGATGACCGTGGTGACCAACATCTGGTACAGCATGGACATCGTGCTGTCCAGGCCCTGCGTGACCACGACGTCGGTGCGGTGCTCCAGCAGCTTCTCGATCCGCGGGTTGATGTCGTCCATCGCGCCGCGCCAGGTCTTCTCCTTGGCCTGGAGCTGCACGAATCCGGCGCTGTCGGCGTCGGCCGGGCGCAGCACCTCGTTCTCCACCCGGGTCTTCGTCTTCCAGGCCGAACTGCGGGTGATCTCCTCCCACATGGCCTTCTCGTCCGAGGACAGATAGGGGGTGACCTTGTTGGTGTACTGGAGCGACTGGCCGGAGACGGACTCCCGGACCTCCTTCAGGTCCTCGGTGCTCAGCTTCCCTTCGAACCAGCCCCGCGACAGCAGGGCGTCCGAGCGGGAGATCATCTCCTTGGCCCAGAAGAGGTCGACCAGCGGCTGCGAGATGGTGGTGATCTCGCCGTTCTTGACGTGGCTGAGCGACGTGAAGAGTTCGAGGTCGACCGCGATCAGGTCCGTGTAGTAGCCGTACACGACCTTCTGCTGGTTCTTGCCGCCCTCGTCGACCAGGGCGCGCTGGGTGGACAGTTGGTTGATCGCGTCACGTGCCCGGGTGACCGCGTCCTTGACCTCGGCGGGGGCGTCGCCGGTCGTCACGTCGGACAGGGCCAGGAAGCTCTCGACCGCCTCGTCGGTCTTCTTGCGCTGCTGCTTCAGCGCGTCGGTGGCGCCCTGGTGGCGGGCCAGCGCCTCGGCGCTGAGCCGACGCTCCTCCTGCAGGTTGTAGTACACGATGTTGGACGGCTGGCCAGCCTTTTCGGCCAACTGCCCCTGGGATGCCTGCTGTTGGAAGTCCGCCAGCGTCTGGCCACTGGTGACGGCCCAGAGGGCGGCCAGGGCGACGCCGGGGACGACGGCGAGTACGAGCAGGGCCGTCCGTAGCGACATGGTGGACGACTTGGTCCGCTTGGTCCGCCGTGAGGCGCGCGTGAGCAGGGCGTGCTCCTTGACGTGATGCCAGCCTCACGACTGGTCAAATCCTTTAAGAACTCCGACGCGTAGATATTAGTCACACTGTGAAATGCCAAAGAAAGTGGGCTCACATGTGCATCACCGATCAGGCGCGGCTCCTCCACCAAGATCCGGAGATGTCCATTCCGGTCCGTTTCGGGTGATGGAGCGGGTTGGTGTCAGCTGCCCGACTCGGGCGCGGCGCGCCGTATGGGTGAAATGCGATCGGCGATATATCTGTATTTAGTGCTCTTTCTCCGTCATGCGTCACCTCAAGCTCCGGGATCTGACCGGGCTGGGCGCGGGATGCTCCCCGGGCCCGTATGACCGCGCTCATCGTCTGTCACTTCGTCCTGGCCGCCTGTGCACGTCCGCTCGTACGGGCCCTGGGCAGCCGCGCGTTCGTCGTGCTCGCGCTGCCGCCGGCCGCCACCACCGTGTGGGCGGCCACGCAGTGGGACGCCATGGCGTCCGGCGGCGCGGTCACCTGGTCGTGGCAGTGGATGCCGGCGTACGGCGTCGAGGTCGATCTGCGGCTCGACGCGCTCGCCGAGCTCATGGTGCTGCTCGCCGCCGGAATCGGCATGCTGGTCCTGCTGTACTGCGGTTCCTACTTCACCCGGGAAAGCCCGAGACTGGCCGGATTTGCCGGGAACCTCCTGGCTTTCGCGGGCGCGATGCTCGCTCTGGTCCTCGCCGACGACCTGATCTCGCTCTATGTGTTCTGGGAGCTGACCACGGTCTTCTCGTTCCTGCTGATCGGGTACGACAGCGAGCAGAAACACAGCCGTCGTTCCGCGCTCCAGGCGCTCACCGTGACGACGCTCGGCGGCCTGGCGATGCTCGTCGGCTTCCTGATCATCGGTCAGGCGGCAGGAACGTACCGGATCTCCGCCATCGTCGCCGACCCGCCCGGAGCGAGCCTCGCCGTCTCGGTCGCCGTGGTGCTGATCCTGGCCGGGGCCCTGTCGAAGTCGGCGATCTGGCCGTTCAGCCTCTGGCTGCCGAACGCCATGGCCGCACCGACCCCCGTCAGCGCCTATCTGCACGCCGCCGCGATGGTGAAGGCCGGCGTCTACCTGGTCGCCAGGCTGGCCCCCGGCTTCGCGGACGTGCCGATCTGGCGCCCGGTCGTGATCATCCTTGGCGCCGCCACGATGCTGCTGGGCGGCTGGCGGGCGCTGCGCCTGCACGATCTCAAGCTCGTCCTCGCCTACGGAACCGTCAGCCAGCTCGGTTTCCTCATCCTGCTCGCCGGTGCCGGCAACCGGGACACGGCACTGGCCGCCACCGTCATGATCCTGGCCCATGCCCTGTTCAAGGCCTCGCTGTTCCTCGTCACCGGCATCGTCGACCACGCGGCCGGCACCCGCGATCTGCGCAGGCTCTCCGGTCTCGCCCGGGAACTGCCGCATGTCTGCGCCGTCGCGGTGGTGGCAGCGGCATCCATGGCCGCCCTGCCCCCACTGCTCGGGTTCGCCGCGAAGGAGGCCGCGTTCGAGGCGCTGCTGCACGGAGACACCGCGGACCGCTGGGCCCTGGGCGTCACGGTCGCCGGTTCGGCGCTGACCGTCGCGTACACCCTGCGATTCGTATGGGGCGCCTTCGCGCGCAAACCCGGGGTCGAGAAAACCCCGGTCCACCACGTCGGTGCGGCCTTCCTCGCCCCGCCGGCCCTGCTCGCGCTCTGCGGGCTGGTGCTGGGCCCGGGCGTCGGATGGACCGAGCGGCTGTTGAGCGCGTACGCGGACACCTTCCCTCCGCCCGCGCACCCCTACCACCTCTCGCTCTGGCACGGTTTCGGGACCGCCCTGCTGCTCTCCGCCGTCGCCCTGGCGGGCGGCGTGGTGCTCTTCCTCGCGCACACGGACGTCACCCGGCTCTCCCGGAGAATCGCCTGGCCGACCGCCGACAGCGTCTTCGGACACCTGCTGCTCGGTCTGGAGAGGTTCTCCCTCCAGCTCACCGGCATCGTCCAGCGCGGCTCGCTCACCGTCTACCTCGCCACCACCCTGCTGGTGATGCTGGCCGGGCAGCTCGCCGTCCTCGTCACGGACCGGCCCTGGCACGGGGCGGTCCTCCCGGTGCTCTGGGACGTCCCGCTGCAGGGCGCCGTCGCCGTGCTGACCTGCGCGGCCGCCCTTCTCTGTCTCACCGTCAGACGCCGGATGAAGGCCGTGGTCCTGGCCGGGCTGACCGGATACGGCGCGGCGCTGCTCTTCGTCGTCCAGGGCGGCCCGGACCTGGCCCTCACCCAGTTCTGCGTCGAGACGGTGTCCATGATCGTGTTCGTGCTGGTACTCCGGCGGATGCCGGTCCGCTTCCAGGAGTCCGTCAGCACCTGGCGGCGGGTCGCACGCATTCCCGTGGCGCTGGCCGCGGCGGCGACGCTCGGCGTGGTGGTCTGGGTCGCGGCCGCGGCCCGCACGGCGGATCCGGCCGGTGCGGCCATGGTGGAGGAGACCGCCCACCACGGACTCAAGGACGTCGTGGCCACCATCCTGGTCGACCTGCGTGCCTGGGACACGATGGGGGAGTCCGCCGTGCTCGCGGCGGCGGCGATCGGGGTGACCAGCCTGATCTACCTGCACCGCCGCACCGAGGAGGCGTCGCTGCGGGAGGAGTTGAAGGGAGAGACCGCCTGGTCGCTGTCGGCCCGCGAGATGGCGCGTCTGCCGCGGGGCGACGAAGGCGCACCGGAGCGCAGCTGGCTCGCGGCCGGTTCCACGCTCGCGCCCGAACACCGCTCGATCGTCTTCGAGGTCGTGGCCCGACTGCTGTTCCACCCGATCCTGGTGCTCTCGGTGTACCTGCTGTTCTGCGCCGAGAACATGCCGGGCGGAGGCTTCGTCGGCGGGCTTGTCGCCGGACTCGCCCTGATCACCCGTTACCTGGCGGGCGGCCGGTTCGAACTCGCCGAGGCCGCACCGCTGCAGCCCGGACTCTTCACCGGCCTCGGCCTGTTCATCTCCACCGGCGTCGCCCTGCTCGGACTCATCGACGGAACGGTCCTGCACGCCTGGACCTACCACGGCCGGCTGCCACTGATCGGTGAGTTCCACATGAGCACCTCGGTCCTTTTCGACTTCGGCGTCTATCTGCTGGTCCTGGGCGTGGTGCTGGACATCGTGCGTGCGCTCGGCGCCAAGATCGACCGGCAGATCGAGCGAGCCGCGATCGAAAAGGTGGTCGCCGCCCGCACCGCACCACCACCGGGCACGGCCCCCGGGACGGGAGGCACCCCCGGATGACGGTCAGCTTCTCGCTCCTGGCCACCGCCTCGGTGCTGTGCGCGGTCGGCGGCATCCTCCTGCTCACCCGGCCGCTCACCCGCATCCTGCTCGGTGCCGTGATCGCGGGCAACGGAATCAACCTGCTCGTCCTCGCCGCGAGCGGACCGGCGGGCCGGGAACCGCTCCTCTACGGCGTCCCGCTGGCACGGATCACCGACCCGCTGCCCCAGGCCATCGCCCTCACGGCGATCGTCATCACCCTCGCCACCACCGCGTTCCTCCTCGCCATGGCCTACCGCAGCCATCAGCTGAACGGCACGGACGAGGTCCACGACGACCAGGAGGACCGCCGCATCGTGCTGCGCGCCGAAGTACTCGGGGAGCGCGCCCAACTGCGCGAACGCTACCGGGCCGCCCCCCAGGCCACGGACGAGGACCGCGCCCGCTACCGCGAGGAGCGCCGCCGCCTGCGGGCCAGGCTGCGCGCCGACCGCGCCCTGCAGGCCCGGGGCCGGTACGCCACCGGAGACCTCTGGCACGACGTACTGGGCGCGGACCCCGAGGACTACGCCCAGCAGCAGGCCCACTCGGCCGACACCGACCCGGGAGCCACCGGATGAACGCACTCGTACCCCTGCCGGTCCTGCTGCCGCTCTGCGCCACCGGACTGAGCCTCGCCTTCGGTACCCGGCTCAAGCAGGTCCAGCGCCTCATCAGCGTCGCCGTGCTCACCGCCGTACTCGGACTCTCCGTCACCCTGATGATCGTCGCCGACATACGCGGCCCGCTCGTCGTCCACCTCGGCGACTTCGCGCCCCCGCTCGGCATCACCCTGGTCGCCGACCGGCTGTCCGGGCTGATGCTGACCGTCTCCTCGGCCATCACGCTCTGCGTGCTGATCTACTCCCTCGGACAGGGCATGGCCGACCGGGACGAGGAGACCCCCGTGGCGGTCTTCCACCCCGCGTACCTGATCCTGGTCGCCGGGGTCTCCTGCACGTTCGTCGCCGGAGACCTCGTCAACCTCTACGTCGGCTTCGAGATCATGCTGGTCGCCAGCTTCGTCCTGCTCACCCTCGGCGGCACCGGACCCCGCGTCCGCGCGGGCTCCACCTACGTGATCATCTCGCTGTTCTCCTCGATGCTCTTCCTCACCGCCATCGCCATGACCTACGCGGCGACCGGCACCGCCAACTTCGCCCAGCTGGCCGGACGGCTCGCCGCACTCCCGCTCGGGGTACAGACCCTGATCCAGGGGATGCTGCTCACCGTCTTCGCCATCAAGGCCGCCGTCTTCCCCCTCGCCGCCTGGCTGCCCGACTCGTACCCGACCGCGCCCGCGCCCGTCACGGCGGTCTTCGCCGGTCTGCTCACCAAAGTCGGTGTCTACTGCATGCTGCGCACCGAGACCCTGCTCTTCCCCGGCAACCGGCTCGGTGATCTGCTGATGGCCGCCGCACTCGCCTCCATGATCATCGGCATCCTGGGAGCGGTCGCCCAGACCGACCTGAAACGCCTGCTCTCCTTCACCCTCATCAGCCACATCGGCTACATGGTCTTCGGTATCGGCCTCGCCACCCGCGAGGGGTATGGCGGAGCGATCGTCTACGTCGCCCACCACATCACCATCCAGACCACCCTCTTCCTGGTGGCAGGGCTGATCGAGCGCCGGACCGGTACCACCGAACTCACCCGCACCGGTGGACTGGCCAAGGCCGCCCCGCTGCTCGCCCTCCTCTTCTTCATCCCCGCCATGAACCTCGCCGGCATCCCGCCGCTCTCCGGATTCATCGGCAAACTCGGGCTGATGCGGGCCGGTGTTGCCGACGGAAGCGCCTGGGCCTGGCTCCTTGTCGCCGGATCGGCCGTGGCAGGCCTGCTCACGCTGTATGTGATGGCCAAGGTGTGGAACCTGGCGTTCTGGCGGGCCGCACCCCCCGGGCAGGTCGCGTACGGCACCGTCCTGGAGTCCGACTCCGAGGAGGAGGACGAGGACATCGACGAGGGCCCCGACCACATCCCCGGAAGCGGTGACGAACCGGTCCGCCCCCGCCACCAGCCCGCCGGGCGTGCGGTCCCGGCCACCCTGCACGGACACGCCGTCACCACCACCACACAGCTGCCGCGGCCGATGACCGCGGCCACCGCGGCAGCCGTCGCCCTCGGGCTCGCCTTCACCGTCTTCGCCGGACCCCTCACCTCGTACACCGACCGCTCGGCCGCTGAACTCCTCGCGCGCGCCCCCTACATCGAGGCGGTGCTCGGCCGGTGAGGCGCCCGTTCAAGCTGACTTTCCGGAACAAGGACCTGCCGCCGTTCAGCTGCGAGTTCGGCGTACGGGGACGGGTGCTGGACCTCCCGTTGATCGCCTGGCTCACCTTCATCTGGGTGCTGCTGTGGTCCAGCCTGCACCTGGCGAACGTGCTGACCGGCGTCGTCGTGGCGGTCGCCGTCTGCCTCGCCTTCCCGCTGCCCCGGGTCGACCTCGGGCTCCGCCTGCACCCGTGGGGCATCCTGATGCTCACCGGCTATCTGCTCTACGACATGTACACCTCCGGCGTACGGGTCACCCGGCAGATCTTCGTGGGCCACCCGCACCGGGCCGCCGTCATCGCCGTACCGCTGCGCTGCCGCTCCGACCTGATGCTCGCGGCCACCGCCGTCGCCGTGTCGAACGTGCCCGGCGGATCGATCGTCGAGGTACGCCGCGCCACGTCCACCGTCTTCCTGCACGTCCTCGACGCGGACCAGCCGGCCGCGCTCGACGCGGCGCGCCGCTCCGTCTGGCGGCTCGAACGGCTGATCGTGCGCGCCTTCGGCACCTCCGACGAGATCGCCCGCGTCGCCGAACCACCTCCACCGGCCGGGCCCGAGAGGGGAGCACACGCATGAGCCTGCCCGAGACCATCGACCGAGGACTGCTCACCGCGGCCGTCGTACTGATCGTCGTCGCCGGAGCGGCGCTCCTGGTCCGGATCTGGTCGGGACCCTCCATGCTGGACCGGGCCATCTCACTGGACGTGGGCGCCGCCCTCATCATCGCCGGCCTCGGCGCCAAGTCCGCCATCGCGCGCGACCCGTTCTACTTCCCGATCATGCTGGTGCTGGCCTTCCTCGGGTTCACGGGCTCGGTCGGCATCGCGCGATTCATCGCGGTACGCGACCGGCCGTCGCCGAAGAACGGCGCGGAGACGACCGGGAGAGACGACGGACACCACGGCACCGGGGGAGAAGCACGGTGAACACATGGCGCCAGATCCTCGACCTGGCCGGTGCGGTACTGGTCTTCGCCGGCGCGGCCATCTGCCTGCTCGGGGTGATCGGGATGCTGCGACTGCCGGACGTGCTGTCCCGCAGCCACGCCGCCACCAAACCGCAGACCCTCGGCATGATCCTCGTCCTTGGCGGGGTGGCCCTGCGACTGCGCAGCGGCATGGACCTCGCCACCCTCACGCTGATCGCCTTCTTCCAGATGATGACCGGCCCGGTCGCCGCCCACCTGGTGGCCCGATCCGCCTACCGAACCGGGCAGATCGACCACGCGGAACTGCTCTTCGACGAACTGGACGAGCAGCTGACCAGGAGGAACTGACCGGTCGGGGACGGAGCCGGAGGCGGCGCACGGGCCCGCCATCCCGGCCCCGGAGGACGCAGACCGGCCCGCACGCGGCCGCGGAGCTGCTGGAGGGGCTGGAGGTGCATGCCGGCCGCATGCGTGCCAACCTGGAGATGACGGATGGTCAGATCGTCTCGGAGCGGATCGCGGTTGTGCTCACCCCCGCCTTCGGCAGGGCAAAGGCGGGGAGGCTGCTGGCGGAGGCCTCGGCCGAGGCGTCCGCGAGCGGCCGTTCGCTGGGCGACGTCCTCGGCAAGAACGCGGAGGTGGCCGGGCGGTTGTCCGCCCAGGAACTGGCCGCGCTGGTGGACCCGGCCCACTACACCGGAGCGGCCGGTCATCTCACCGATCGTGCTGGCTCAGGGGGCGGACGTCTGAGATCCGTCCCCCCGGTCCTTGCTCGGGGGGACGGCGTCAGTCGCCGAGAAGGGCGATGTCGAGGAGGCGGATCCGCTCGGGGTCGGTGATGATCTCGATCTCGGTGATCAGGTCACGCTCGATCCGGAAGGTCATGATCCGCAGCCACTCGCCCTCGTGGGCGGTCACGACACCAGGCGACCCGTCGATGAGCGCGGTCTGCGCGAAGCGGGCGAGCTGCGCGAAGGCGGCCGCGTTCCGGGCGACCGTCCGCGCGTCGCGTACGAGGGGTGTGGTGTCGAGGCCGGGTGCGTCGGTGCGGGAGGTGACGTCGGGGGCGAGTACGGCGACGAGGGCGTCGAAGTTGCCGCCGCGGGCGGCGGTGAGGAAGGCGTCGACGACTTCGCGGCGGCGGGCGAGGTCGGTGTCGGGTGCGGGGCTGGCGCCCCGGACACGGCGGCGTGCGCGGCTGGCGAGCTGCCGGGCCGCGGCCGGGGTCCGTTCGACGATGGGGGCGATCTCGTCGAAGGGGACTCCGAACATGTCGTGGAGGACGAAGGCGAGGCGTTCGGCCGGGTCGAGGGTCTCCAGGACGACCAGCAGCGCGAGCCCCACGGAATCGGCCAGAACCACCTGCTGCTCCGGGTCGCTCACCTCGTCCCGGTCCGGGGCGCCCAGAGGGGTGCCGGGGTTCTGGTCGGCGGGTGACTGGTCGAGCGGGTCCTCACGGCGAGAGACACGGGAGCGGAGCATGTCCAGACACACCCGGCCCACCACCGTGGTCAGCCAGCCCCCAAGATTCTCCACCCGCCCCGCGTCGGTCCGGCTCAACCGCAGCCACGCCTCCTGGACCGCATCCTCCGCCTCCGCCGCCGAACCCAGCATCCGATAAGCCACCGCCCTCAGATGCCCACGGTTCTCCTCGAACCGCGCACCCAACCACTCACGCTCATCCATCACACACACCTTCCACCGGCGTCCGTCATAGATCTGACGTGTGGGCCCCCTCGAATGTGACGGGGGCCCGCACAGATCACGCCGCGGTGATGCCGAAGGCCTGCCCCGGGCGGGTTGGGTGCGTGGGAGCGGTATCGGCGGGTGTAGAGGCGTGCCCCTTCGGCCACCCGGAGCGGATCGTCCGACACCTGGGCGGTCCCCTCCAGCGCGACCCAGCTGTAGCCGACCGCCTGGCAGAGCGCGACCCGGCTGCCGGGCGCGGCGAGAAGGTTGCGGGCCTTGCGCGAGGAGGAGACCGTCATGACGCGGGCCAGTCCCGCTTCATTGTCCCAGGTGAACCGTACGGGCGCCGCGTGCAGCGAGCAGTTGGGCCTGATCGTGGACAGGGTGGCGATGTGGGGCTCGGCCAGAAAGGCGTCGACCGAGTCCGACACCTGCGGGGCGCGGTCACGCTCCTGGGACAGCGACATCGTGTTCGACCTCCTGAGCTTCGGGCCGTTTCCTTCGGGCTTACTTCTCGACCGGGGCCGGGGCGAGGTTGTCCTGAGCCGGCACCGCCGCCGGGGTGCCCGGCTCCTGGTGCTTGCCGCGCGGCATCAGGAACGCGACCACCAGGAGCGCGACCAGCCCGGCGACCGCGGCCGACAGGAAGGCGTCCTGGTTGGCTGCCGCCTGGACCTCGGTGATCAGCTCGGGCTTGCCGTTGGTGGCGGCCATCTCGGAGGTCATGCCGTTGTAGGCGATGGTGGCGATGACCGCGAGACCGAGCGCGCCGCCCGCCTCCTGGCTGGTGTTGATGAGGCCGGCGCCGACGCCCGCGTGCTCGTCGCTGACTCCGACGAAGGCGGCGATCTGTAGCGTCACGAAGACCATTCCGCAGCCGAGGCCGAGGAGGATGAACGGGGGCAGCAGGTTCATCGCGTAACTGCCGTCGACCGGGGCCTGCCAGAGCAGCAGCAGGCCGGTGATCGCCAGCACGAGTCCGGCCATCACCAGGACCCGGGCGGAGAACTTGGCGGTCAGGCCCGAGGCGACACCGGCGCCGGCGGCCACGCAGAAGGCGAGCGGCACGTAGGCGAAGCCCGCCTTCAGCGGCGAGTACCCGTAGACCTGCTGCATGAAGAGGCTGGCGAAGAAGAACAGGGCGCTGAAGGTGCCGAAGACCATCACGGCGGAGATGTTCGCCACGCGCATGGTCCGCAGCCGGAAGATGCTCGGCGGCATCATCGGCGACTTCACCTTCAGCTCGATGGTGATGAAGGCGACGAGCAGGACGGCGGCGCCGATCAGGCCTCCGACGGTACGGGCGGAGCCCCAGCCCTGGTGGGTCGCCTCACCCAGGGTGAAGATCAGAAGGAGCAGCGCGGCGGTGAGGGTGACGGCACCGGGGGTGTCGAAGCGGCCCTTCGCTCCCTCGGCGCGACTCTCCGGCACCAGGCGCGGGGCCAGGAGCACGGCAGCGGCACCGATCGGCACGTTGATCCAGAAGATCCACTCCCAGCCGGGTCCGTTGGAGAGCACACCGCCCAGGATGACGCCGACGATGGAGGCGATACCGGCGAGCGATCCCCAGATGCCGAGCGCCTTGTTGCGCTCCGCGCCTTCGGGGAAGGTGTTCGTCAGGATCGACAGGGCGGCCGGCGTGATCAGCGACGCACCGAAGCCCTGCACGGCGCGGGAGATGATCAGCACGGTGGAGCTGTCGGCCAGACCGGAGGTCAGTGAGGCCAGGGCGAAGACGGTGAAACCGATCTGCAGCATCCGGCGGCGGCCGAACGTGTCGGCGAGACGTCCGCCGAGCAGCAGGAATCCTCCGAGCACGGTCGCGTAGGCCGTGACGATGTAGCCGAGGCTCACATCGGTCATGCCCAGGCTGTCCTGAATGGAAGGAAGGGCGAGGTTCACGATCGACACGTCGGTGAAGACCATGAACTGCCCCATACAGACAAACGCCAGGATCAATCCGGGGCTGAAGCCTGCGGCCGGTCCTGACCGGTTCGTAGGGGTGTCGGGGGCCATTGCGTACTCCTCAGCTCTCCTGATTCGCGTGGGTGAGAGCGGCTCTGTGCGGGTTCGGGCATGTGCCCGGCCGGGTATCCGCTCTCCCCTCCTGCCGTGTCGGCTGGGTTGGTCCGTCACTGGCATGACGGATGGGATCGAGGAGATGTGACCGGTCTGCGGCGACGATTTTTCAGGTGAGGCGATCACGGCGCCCTGTCGGTCTCCGGCGCCTGCTCCGTGCACTGCCGGCCCATGGGTTCACGGGCCGGAGGAGGCAGGCTGCCGCAGGCGTCTCGGCTCCGCCTCGACCGCCGCTCGTGGCTCAGTCGATTCCGCGGACGATGTTCGGTTCGTCGTCGTCCTCCTCGGCGCCGGCGAGCAGTATCCGGGGAACCGGCGCCCCCGGGTCGCCTGTCCGGACAGGTGGGCCGGCCTCTCCTCCAGGGTGTCCTGCACCGTTCCTCCTTCGGTCGATCCGACCACGGTGCCAACGTCGTCTCGTACCTCGTTCGAACCCGGGCAGTCGCGGCCGGGCCGCCACCGCAGGCCCGGTAGCCCCGGCCCGCCCGGGCGCACGGTCCGGATCGCCGCGGCCCGGCTCCACCACCGGCCCCAGTGGACAGTCGCCTACCTCGCCGATCGGCTGCGCGAACGACGCCACAGGCTGACCGAACTCTCCACCTCCGACCGGGGGGTGGGCACCGCCTTCGCCCTGTCGTACCAGCAGCTCGCTCCCGATCAGCGCCGCATGTTCCGGCTGCTCGGGCTCCACCCTGGACAGGCACTAGGGTCCGAAACATGTTGCGTATCACCGACACCCGAACCGGGCGCCCCGTCGAGATCCCTGCCGCACCACGCCGCCTACTGCGTAGTTGTGTCCATCTGCCGGCCGCGCCGGCCACCGGCACCGGGATCGGCCCGGTGCATCTGCGGGTGCCACTGATCGGTGACGTCCTGGCACGCACCGCCGAGCTGCACGGCCTCCAGGTCGTCACCGTACTCAGTACCCCTGCCCTGACGAACGACCAGGCCGAAGCGCTCGAACGCGTCATGGCGGTCCTTGGCATCCATCCGCCCGTCGTCGTCGCCGGCCACCATCCCGACGGTGCGCTCGGAGGCCCTGCCGACATCCATGTCCTCGCTCGGGGCGCCGAGCCGGACGGCCCCACGGGCGGGGTCCGGATCGAGGTCGGGCCGGTCGCAACGGAGCCCTCGGCGGAGGGCACCTTCGACCCTGGCCCCGTGCTCCCCTCGGGGTCGTCGGAGAGGCCCGCACCAGAGGCCGCCGATCCGCTGGCGATGCGCCTGCTGTTGCTCAGCCACCCGTACGGCGCATCTGTCACGTTCACCGGTCAGGCGCTGGCCGACGCCCGGCGGACCTTGCGCCAGTGGCGTCGGCAGGTGGCCGACTGGGCGCAGCAGCCCTCGCGGCCGATTCCCGCCGAACTGCTGCGGCAGTCCCATGCGTTGCTTGTCGATGGTCTCGGAGTCGATGCCGTGGTGGAGCTGCTGGCCGAGGTGGCGGAACGGTCCGATGTGCCCCCCGGCGCCAAGTTCGAGACCTTCGCCCACCTCGACCGGGTCCTCGGCCTGGACCTCGTCCGCGACATCGGCCACCCGAGCCACCCCTGATGGCAGAGGCGACCCGCCGCGCCACAGCAGGACCTTCCGGAGCCGGGCACCCTTCCCCGGGCCTGGGCGAGGCGCACGATGGTACCGGGCAGGCGGCACGCGGTGGGACCACTCGCCGTGCACATTGCACTGGCCGCTGCGCACGCAGGCGCGTTGCCGGCAATCTGACCGCGGGCCCGGCACGCGGCGCAGACCCGTCATCGCTTCACCGACCGGCTGGGGGGCAGCCTCGCGCTGCCCATGACGCCGGGCTCACGCTGACTGGCCATGGCCCTCGGGGATCTTCTCCGAACAACGAGTCGCGAGGGTCGGGGCCGCCGCCAACCGACATGACCGGTCACACTCCGATGAAGCTCACGGTTTCCGTCATGTCCGCCCGCCCGGTGCGCAGCTGTGGCACGCCTTCCTTCTCGAATCCCACCGCGACACCGCAGAACAGTACGAACCCGTCATCGGCTCGGACGATCTGACTGACCGTCTTGCGATACATCGTCCACATCACCTGGGGGCAGCTGTGCAACCCTTCCGCCCTCAGCAACAGCATGACCGTCTGCAAGTGCATCCCCGCGTCCCCCCACTGTCCCGGCCCCATCGTCCGGTCGAGGTAGCAGAACAGTACGACCGGCGCCCCGAAGGCATCCGAGTTCAAGGCGGCGATCTTCATGGGCCTGTCGGGGTCGTCGCGCGCGATCCCCAGCGCTTCGTACCGCTGGGCAGCCGCGGTGGAAAAACGGTCCGCATACGGCGAGTTCAGTTCGGCCGGGTACATCGGATACTCCCGCTCATCCCCCAGATCTCCCGCCAGTGCCCTGGCCGTTGCGCGCCTCTTCAGCTCGGCCAAGGGCTCGCCGGTCACGACATACACGTGCCACGGCTGGAGGTTCCCACTCGACGGAGCCCGCGTCGCCGCAGCCAGTACTCGTTCGAGTACCTCTTTGGACACCGGCTCATCGCTGAAGGCCCGCACGGCCCGGCGACTGTCCACGGCTTCATACACATCCACGTCTGCTCTTCCCCTCACTCAACAACAACCACCTCTCCAGCGTCTTCCACATGCACAAGAGGCAACAGGTGATCCGGAACGTACATTGATCTGCGGCAGGCAGTAGCCCGCCAGTTGCCCGCAGGACCTCGACTACGGCCCAGGTACTGAAGGCGCGCTCGTCCTCAAGCCCCAGATCCGGGCACCTTCCAGGTGCGCGAGCGCGAACCCCGGCTGGGGCGGCGAGCGAGGGCGTACCCGCCCACCCGGCCAGTTTCCGCCGACCGGGGAAAAACGCGTGGACCTGGCATCGCGGTCGCGGGAGACTACGGTTCCTGGCCTCCTCGTACGGGCCCCACCCAACGCCACGGACCGCGCGCGGTTCCTGCCGTCGCGACCCGACCCGCGGAGGGCGGCCCGGGTGAGGGCAGGTACGCGATCCGCAGCTCGACGCGAACAGCACGGCATCGGCCTCTCCTCGGAGAGCGGACGGCGGGCTGCCGCACTACCGCATAGGGGTGGGATGGGAACGCCTGACTTATACACAGCGCCGGGCAAGGGCTCGGTGCTCCTCGCACTTCGCTACTACGGACGGGAGTTGACCCGCCTCCGGCGGCTGTCGGTCCCCGCGATGCTGCTGCCTGCCATGGGCAACATCGGCATCAACTACCTTGCGCCGCTGGTCGTGGCAAAGCTGGTCGCCCAGATCGCCGACGACTCCCGTATCACTCTCGGCGCCACTGTTCCGTACGTCCTCTGCTTCGCCGGCGTCCTGCTGCTCGCGGAGGTGCTGTGGCGCATCGGGATCCACTGCCTGAACCGCCTCGAAGCCCGCGGCATCGAGCACCTCTATGTCAGCGGTATGGACGAGTTGTTCGCCAAGGACATCGCGTTCTTCCAGAACAACTTCGCGGGTTCGCTGACCAAGCGGGTGCTGAGTTTCGCCAACCGCTTCGAGGAGTTCATCGACACCCTGACGTTCTCGGTCGTGGGCAGCCTCGTGCCCCTTCTGTTCGGTTCGGTGGTGCTGTGGCGCTACGAACCGCTGCTCGTGGTCGGGCTCCTGTCGCTGATCGCTCTGACGGGCCTGTGCGCGACACCCCTCATCCGCCGCCGTCAGGCGCTCGTCAGGCAGCGCGAGGAGGCATTCGCCCGGGTGGCGGGCCACGTCGCCGACAGCCTGACGAACATGGACACGATCCGGGCGTTCGCCGCCGAGGAACGCGAGGCGGCCGAGCACCGGTCCCATGTCGCCGAGTCGCGGCGGCTCACGCTGCGGTCGTGGGACTACGGCAACCTGCGCATCGACACCCTCGTCGCCCCGATGTCCGTACTGACCAACGCAGTGGGCCTGCTGCTCGCGGTCACGCTCGGCGGCGGCAGTCACGGAGTGGAGGCAGTCGTGGTCGCCTTCACGTACTACACCAACGCGACGCGCATCATGTTCGAGTTCAATCGCATCTACCGCCGCATGGAGAGCTCGATGACGGAGGCCGCACAGTTCACCGAACTGCTGCTGGTGCCGCCGACCGTGCTCGACCCGCCGTCGCCGGAGCCGCTGCTGTCCCGGGGCGCCGACGTCCGCTTCGAGCAGGTGACCTTCGCCCACGAGGGCGCGAAGCCGCTCTTCGAGGGCCTCGACCTGGCCGTGGACAGCGGGTCGAGGATCGGTCTCGTCGGAAGGTCCGGCGGCGGCAAGACCACCCTCACCCGGCTGCTGCTGCGGATGACGGACATCGACTCCGGACGGATCCTGATCGGCGGTCAGGACATCAGCAGGCTGCGCCAGGCCGACCTGCGCGGTCTGATCGCCTATGTGCCGCAGGACCCGGCGATGTTCCACCGCACACTGCGGGAGAACATCGCGTTCGCCCGGCCGGACGCCACCGAGGCCGAGATCCGCCGCGCGGCAGAGGCCGCGCACGTCACGGAGTTCGCCGATGGGCTGCCGGACGGCATGGACACCATGGTCGGCGAGCGCGGCATCAAACTGTCCGGCGGCCAGCGCCAACGGGTCGCCCTCGCCAGGGCCATCCTGCGCGACGCACCGGTCCTGCTGCTCGACGAGGCGACCAGCGCACTGGACTCGGAGAGCGAGATGCTCGTCCAGGAGGCGCTGTGGCGGCTCATGGAAGGGCGGACGACGCTCGTGGTGGCCCACCGGCTGAGTACCGTCGCCGCCATGGACCGGCTGGTCGTGCTGGATCGCGGGCGGATCATCGAACAGGGCACGCACCAGGAGCTGCTCGCCACGGACGGCGCCTACGCGCGGCTGTGGCAGCACCAGTCGGGCGGTTTCCTCGACGACACCCTCCCACCGCAGGCCGACCTGCGTTGAACGGGGTGTGCCGACGCCCGATACAGCCGCCTGTCGGCGAGGAGCGCCGCAGACGACTCGGCTTCAGATGATGCCCTCGAACCCGAAGTCCGGGAAGGTGACACCCTTGACGTGCACTCCGTCGACGCGCCCGGAGCTGTTGCACGAAATCGCCGTGATCTCTCCGAGATTCTTGTAGACGGGCCAGGTGCCCGTCTTCCACTCGAATGTGCCGGCAGGACTCGGGGCGATGGGGTGGTCGGGGTTGAAATCGTAGCTTCCGCCGACGTCCCGGTAGCGCGCCTCGATCTTCACGGTGTCGCCCGGCGCCAGAACGAATTTGAGCCATACCTCGATTGTCGAAATGGTCCCATGCAGGGCGACTCCGGCCCATGAGCCGGGAAGTGCACCGCAGATCTTGCCGGCGGGACCCACACGGTATGCCGTGCTCTTCTCCGTTTCCTTGCCGCCGTAGGAGAATGCGCCGTAGTCGTCATGCACGTCGACATAGGCCTGTGCCACGCCTTCGTTGGAGGTGCTCCTCACCTGCATGATCAAGCGCATCACATCCTTCCCGTCACCCCAGGACGGCATGGGCACGCTTCCCGAAAGTGACGAGTTCTCACCGATGACAACCGGGATCACAAAGGGATCCCAGTCGTATTCGTTATAGGCCTTGAGGACCACTTCATGGGTGGGAGTGACCGTGAAATCAGCTGACATCAGGCCCGGCTCGGAGTCGAAGGGCGGTCCGTGGTAGACCGTTGCGGCACCGTTGCTGAGCCATTGCGCGTAGGTGTAGTCGGTTCTCAAGATCGTGCCCCCTTGTCCACGTCGTGCGGGACTGTTCTCCTCTTTTCAGACTAGGAGCAGAGTTCACGTTGCGCTGACTGGGAGGTGCCGGTGGGATGTTGGCCGATCCGGCCGAAAGAATCCTGGAGTGTGCCACTCACGGCTGTGCCGGTCCTCTCCGCCCCGGCCCGGGTGCGGCGCCCGCTGCCGGACCCTGAGTCGGGGCCGGACGCCGAGCCGCCTCCAGCGGCTTCAGCACCGTCGGGCGGGAGGTCCGGGTCCTGACGGAGGTTCGGAAGAGTCCCGCTTCTCCTGCCCTGTCCGCTGAGGTTCAGATCTCCAACAACATTGTCCGCGAGATTGCTGGGCAGATCGTTAACAATCCTATAGCGTGCGTCACGCCTCGAGCCTGAGGTATCAGCGAAGCACCTGGTACTCAATGAGCGGAGATGCCATGCAGCGGCTCTCGGCGTCCTCTGGACGCGATGCACTCACACCCCCCGCAGGTAGTCATCGGGAAGGACACCCGGTGACCCGCAAGCGCCTCCTCAGAGGCGTGGCGGTCGCGGGCTCACTCGCCCTCACGGCCCTCGCCGTGCCGGCCTCCCACGCGGCGGCCTCCGGTCCGATCCCGGCGCAGAGCCGTAGCCATGCCGCGGACCCCGAGGATGCCGCGCTGTCCTTCGACTCGGCCGCTTACACGACGATCAGCGTCACCGTCGACGGCCGGCCGATGAACGTGCGTTGGTATAAGGAGATCTGCTACGTCGCCAAACCGGTCGAGGCGGCGGCGCAGCAGACGGGCCTCATGGGAAGCACCACCACGATCTCCAACACCGCCTGCGGCTACCAGAGCATGAACGTGTTCGTCCCCGAGAGCGCCGTCGGCGACCAGCGGGCACCGGTCTACTTCGCCGTGAACAACGGCGGCTGGATGGCCAGTTACATCAAGGCGAGCGTGGCCGACGGAAAATCCTACGACAGCTCGACGAGCAACGTCGGAGCCGCACTGAAGGCCGGCTACGTCTTCATAGACGTCGCCAGCCGAAGCCGCGGACTGGCCGGCGCCGATGGCTCGTCCCCCGGCAAGGCCCCCGCGGCGGTGGTCGACGCCAAGGCCGCTGTCCGCTATCTGCGCCTCAACGACGCCGCGATGCCCGGCAGCGCCGAGCGGATCGTCATCAACGGCACCAGCGGCGGCGGGGCGTTGGTGTCGATCCTGGGAGCCTCGGGCAACAGCAGCGAGTACGACCCCTACCTCGCCCAGATCGGCGCCGCCGGCCTGGACGCGAAGGGTCGCAGCACCCTGCGCGACGACGTCTTCGCCGTCAACGCGTACTGCCCGATCACCGACCTCGGCAACGCCGACACGGCCTATGAGTGGCTGTACAACGTCCTCAGCACCCGCGACGAAACCGGCCAGAACGCCTCGCCCGAGGACGCGGCCGAGATCGCGGCCGCCTTCCCGGCGTACGAGAAGAGCCTCGGGCTGCGCAATCCCGACGGCTCCAAGCTCACCGCCGCGAACATGATCGACACCATCCGGCAGGAGGTCATCCGCTCCGCGGAGAGCTATCTGAAGGCCGACCCCGCGCACACCATCCCGGCTCTCGGCGACACCTTCGAGATCCAGTCCGGCGGCATGGGAGGGACGCCGACCACCAAGTCGTACGTCAACGACTGGATCGACGTCGACAACGCCACCGGCAAGGTGCGCTCGCTCGACATGAAGAAGTACCTTGCCTTCGTCGTCACCCAGGCCACGCTCAAGACGACACCCGCGTTCGACGCAGTGGGGGTCCACGGGAACACCACCAGCGGCACCGAGACCAACCTCTTCGGCCCCTACACCCAGAAGTACATGAACTACACCGAGTTCAGCTGGGACCACAACGACGTCGCCGGTGACGGCAGCGGGATCGACGACACCGGACTGACCTGGGACCAGTACACCAGCAAGCGCGGCGCGACCGTTGACGACCAGCTCCACCTCATCAATCCGATGGACTTCATCGGCACCAACGCCGACACCGCGCCGAACTGGTACGTCCGCAACGGCACTCGCGACCGGGACACCTCGTTCATCATCTCGGTCAACCTCGACCGCGCCCTCCAGGCGGACAAGCAGGTCAAGAACGTCGACTACCAACTCGCCTGGAACCAGCCGCACGCAGGCAACTACGACGTGCCCGAGGCCATGACCTGGATCGCCAAGGTCGTCCGCAAGGCCGGAGACCCGCTGGCCCCCGGTCACCACGGATAGGCCGCACCGTTCCCCATGGCCGGTGGGTTCGATCCGGGCGCCATGCCCTGGACCGAACCCACCGGCCTGCCGCCGTAACGGCCTCGGCCTGGACGGCGCCGCAGCCGGGTCGTGTACGCGGAGTCAGCGTACGAACGCGCAAAGTAGCCGATGTGTCATATCGGGCGTCACACTGGGCGGTGGTCATGAATGGCGGCGAGGAGCTGTCGCGGGTGCGGTGAGGAGAGAGGGGCGGCGGATGGGCATCGTCGAAGGGGAGACGGTCGGGAGCGCCGAATCCCGGACAGCCCCGGCGGGGGACGGGGAGCGGGAGCCTCAACCGTCGGACAGTCTGCGCACGTTCGGCGCGGTCGTCCAGGCCCTGCGCGAGCACACCGGGCTCAGTCGGGCCGAGCTCGCCACCCTCGTCCGGTACTCCACACACACGGTGGCCTCCGTGGAGTTGGGCCGCCGCATGCCGGACGAGTCGTTCGTTGAGCGCGCAGAGGAAGCGCTCGGCGACACGGGAGTCTTACGGAAGGCCGCCCGCCACCTCAGTCGCGGCGAAGCCGGTCTTGCCGCCTGGTTTCGGCGGTGGGCCCGGCTGGAACGGGAGGCGGCGAGTCTGTGCACGTACGAGTGCCGGTTGGTGCCGGGGTTGTTGCAGTCGGAGGCGTATGCGCGGGCGGTGTTCGACAACAGCATCCCGCTGCTGACCGACGAGCAGACGGAGGATCAGCTCACCGCACGGATGGACCGTCAGCGGATGGTGCGGGAGCGGCCGACCGTGCCGTTCAGCTTCATCGTCGAGGAGGCTGTGTTCCGGCGCAGGCTCGGTGGGGCGCAGGTCCAGGCGAGCATGCTGGACCACGTGTTGGAGCTCACCGCGCCACGCAACGTGACACTCCAAGTGGTGCCGCTGGAGCTGGAGTTTCACGGGTGCCTGGACGGTCCGGTCCAATTGCTGGAGACATCGGAGGGTCGGCGACTCGGATACTCCGAGGGGCAGCAGAACGGTCGGCTGATCTCTGGCCCGAAAGAGGTGAGTCTGCTCTGTCAACGCTATGAAACACTGCGCTCGCAGGCCCTGAACCCCAAGGAAACCAGGGACCTGCTGGAGCGACTGCGAGGAGAACTATGAGCAGCGGTACGAGGGAACTCGCCTGGTTCAGGTCCAGCTACAGCGGCACCCAGGGTGACAGTTGCGTGGAGATCGCAGTCGCCGAAAGGGCCGTTCACGTACGGGACTCCAAGGATCTGGCCCGCCCGGCCTTCGTCGTGGGCCGTGCGGAGTGGGCGCCCTTCGTGAAGTTCGTGGCAGGCGTCGCGGAGGGGTGAGCGGGCGCCACGCGGTTGATTGAATGGTCGCCGAGGTCGGATTCCGGCCTCGGTGCGGCCTTTGCTGCTGCCGACTGCTGTCGTTCTGGGCATGGTTTCCCTGGAATCAGGCGGTGCAATGAACGTCACCCGCCGCCTCGGACGCCTCACCCGTCAAGGCTTCCTCGCTCAACGCCTCCAGGAGCTGTCGTCAAATGCCACGCCAACAGCAAAACGAGAGGGTGGGCAACTCCCGGCTGCTCGCCCGGGTTCACGGAGATCGACCAGGCGGTGCCTGGGTGCGATGTCAGTGAGTGCTTCTACGCTTCCGCCCATGGATATGGACGATCTTGCGTGGCAGGCGAAAAACTATCGCGGCATTTCCCCAAGGACGGTGCGTCTCCTGTTGGAGCAAGGTCACCTGAATCTGGTCGCCGAGGTGGCGGTGGAACGTGGTGAGTGGTTCTGTGCCGAGAGAGCGGTAGAGGAGTTGTGCCAGTCGGGGGACTTCGGGCGCGCTCTGTCTGTGATGGAGCCGTTTGTCGTGACCGGGTGGCGGCCCGCCTTGCATGTGAAGGCCGAGATTCTGCTCCGGGCGGGCCGCCGGATTGAGGAAGCTTTGGATCTGGTCTGTCTGGACGAAGCTGGCGCGGTCTCCACGGGTGAGTGCCGCATTGTTGCTGAGATGCTCGGCAAAGCAGGGCGCATCGACGAGGCCATCGAACTGCTCGTCCCGCGCCTCGATGAGCCGGCACTCCTGTCCGTTCTGGTGGAGATCACCGATGGACAGGGCTGTGACGAGCGGGTGCTCGAGCTGGTTACCCCACGTGCAGATCGTGCGCGCCAGGCCCGCGGCGAAGAACACCAGGAATACGCCTTCTCCGACGCGCAGAAATTGCAGGCCCGGGTGCTGGAGCGCGCAGGCCGCGCCGATGAGGCGATCCGGATCCTCGGCCAGGACATAGCCGGGCGCCGCTTCCTGGCACAGGACACTCTCACCATCCACGCAGAGCTGCTGGCACGTCACGGGTGGCTCGACGAATTGCGCGAACTGGCTGCCGGCCAGGACGCGCACACCATCCTGGACATCTTCGCCGGCGCCCTGCGCCGCTACGGCCGGGCCGAGGAGGCCGAGACCGTGATGCGGAACGCCATCGCCGCAGACGACTGGGTCGGATATCGTGCCTGGCTTTCCTCGATGCTGCTGGCAGAGGGCCGGCTGGACGACGCAATCGCCGTCGCCGAGCCCGGCTTCGGCTGGTACGACTGCTCCAACCTCCTGGCACCACTCGTCCACCCGCTTCTCGACCGTCCCGAGGAACTGCTCTATCTGGTCGAGCACCCAAGGGTTGTGCCCCACCACGGCCACGAGGAGTTCCAGCACTGGTGGCGGGCCTGGGCACTCGCCGGCCTCGGCCGCGTCGACGAGGCGATCAGCGTGACCGATCTTGACCACCCCTGGACCGATCCCCGTATCGTCAAGGCCAACCTCCTCAGCAGGGCCGGGCGTCTTGACGCCGCCGCCGACGAACTGCGTGCGCTGGGCACGATCAAGGGGCGTGAGGAGCTGTGCGAGGTCCTGATCCTGCAAGGGCGAGCGGTCGAGGCAGTCACCGTCCACCCCACGGTCAGCGAACAGCGCGCCGCGGAACCGAAGCCCACCCCTCGCGGCAAGAACGGCTACTCCCTGGAGCCGCCCTTTTAGGGACTGCCATTGGTTTCACGCCCACATCAGCAGTGAGGCGAGGGTTATCGCGATGCCGCGCCATTGCTTCAAGCGGTTGAAGCACCGTTGCACAACGTTGCGCTGCTTGTAGATTTCGCGATCGACCGCTGGTGGGCGTCCGCCGAGGCTGCCGCGCCGGGTGCGGTTGCGGATTTGGTCGGCCCGTTCGGGGATGGTGTGCGTGATGCCCCGGCGTCTCAGCGAGGCCCGGATCACCTTCGAGCTGTAGCCCTTGTCCCCCAGGACATGCTCGGGCCGCACGCGGGGGCGGCCAGGACCGATGCGGGGCACCCGTATCGCCTCCATCGCCGCGGTGAACTGGGTGCAGTCGTTGGTGTTCCCGCCGGTGAGAACGAAGGCGAGCGGTCGTCCAACGGCATCGCAAACCAGATGAATCTTGCTGGTCAGCCCGCCTCTGGGGCGGCCGAGCGCCGGGTTTCGGAGCCCCCTTTTCGGGCCCCGGCAGCGTGCTGGTGGGCTCGGACGACGGTGGAGTCGACCGACACCAGCCAGTCAACCTCACCGGCCGCATCTGCCCGAGCTTGGGCTGACCGGAGCATCCGCTCGAAGGTGCCGTCCCTGACCCATCGGCGGAAGCGGGTGTGCAGCGTGGCCCAGGATCCGTACCGCTCGGGCACGTCCCGCCAGGTTGTGCCCGTCCGGAACTTCCAGACGATCCCGTTGAGGACCATCCGGTCATCCAGACGCTTCCGCCCTCGCTCCGACCTGGGCAGCAAAGGGCAGACGAACTCCCACTCGGTATCAGACAGTTCATGGCGACGTATCACCCGATCGTGATCCACTACGCAAGACTTTTTGACGACAGACCCAAGAAACAGACCTAACGCCGCTCTTCGCGGGTTGGAATCGGCACTACCGACGGCTGCCTGCCCGCCCCCGCCCCGTGAGGACCGCAGATCACGACGATACGCGGGAGGCTCAACAGCTTCTTCGCGTCGGCGAGCTTCTCCTCCGGGGTGAGCGGTTTCGGGTCTGACACTGGTTCCTCCTGGTGGTGTGGTCCAAGGGGTGCCTGCGGACAGGAGAACGAGGGTATCCAAGATCGTTTGATCGCCGAGAGGATGCCGCCCAGTACTTCCAGCACGTCGGGGACCTCCTCGCCGCGAACGCGGGCCCCCGACCGTTTGCGTAGTCCGGCGAATGGCGGCAACGCGCCGAAGGCCCCACCACCTCGCCCCTGCCGACCGAGATTCAGGCGCCTTCCAGTGGAGGTAAGCCCCGGGGCGTAACCGATGGATATCCAAGCCCTCTCCGAGAGCGCCTCGGGTCGGTCCAGGTGCGTGCTGCGCGTCCCCGGTCGGCTGGCCTCCTTGTCGGGACTGGGCGAGCCTCAGGAGCATGGGAAGCGCACCGATCACCGTGCATCGCCCCTTGGCCTCCGGGGGCCGACGGGTGACCGTGCACCGGCGCGGCCGGGACGAGATGCTCGGCCTGGCTCAGTCCGACCGCGATCTCGTCGTCTTCCTCGAAGCAGCAGGGGTTCTGGACCCGGAGACGGTCCTGGACGATCCTCGCTGGGTGGAGTGGCGGGGCGGCCGCGCTCATCAATGGGCATGACCACATGTATAAGCCAGGTGCATTTTCCGAGGTCCCCGTACGCGCAGGCGTCGATCCCCTCGACGGGCACCCTGCGGGCCCTTCGTGGCGAGGCCCGCCTCCAGTGCGCGGACGGTCCGCTCTGCCGACCGGTGCTGCCTCTGCCTACCCGATCGGGCTCACCGGCATTGCCGGGTATGCGAGCGTTTGGAACGATAGGTCGAGAAGCGAGGGAATCAGCAGCACTTGCTGCGCTCCGCCTCGCCAGCCTTCGGAGGGAGCCATCATGGCTGCGAAAGCCGACGGGCGACGCTCCGGCGACACGAAGTCGCCGCCACATCCCGTCCAGGACGCTTTGGCGCACCCCAAGGAGACCATGACGACAGTCATGGACCGCGTCCCGGGTGCCGAGACGGTCAAAGGTGTCTTCGACGGCGTACTGGACTCCGTCGGAGTGGTCTCGCCGCGCGCACGGAGGGTCACGGCGTACGCCGGAGCCGGTCTGCTCGGTGCGGCGGGGGTGATCGAGTGGCCGTTGGCGGTTGCCGGTGCCGCGGTGGTGTGGCTGACCCAGCCGCGTCCTGAAGACGTGACCGAGCATGCGGCCCGTGCCGGTGACGGAACGCGGTCCAAAGACGGCGGGCGGACGACCAAGGCATCGACCGCTTCCCGGAAGCCCAAGGCGCCGACCAAGGCTTCCACGAAGGCCTCGGTGAAGGTGACCGGCGCCAAAGGGAAGGCGAAGACGGGCCCGGCCGGCCAGCGCGGTACCGCACGCAAGACGGCGACAGCCGGGCGGAAGAAGAGCTGAACCCACGGCACCTCGGCCTCGCGGTGCTTGATCACCCGCTGCCCGTCGTCGGGCGGTCATCCTCGGGCCCGAAGTCCCGGTCTGCCACAACGGCCTGACGGCCAGTCGTGAAGGTGAGAGATGCTGTCGCGCCTGCTGCCCCTGTTACCCGTCGTGGAATTGAGCAGCGCTCTGGCCACTGCCCCGGTCCGCGCCACTCGCCGGATCACAGTGCCGGTGACGGCGGCGGGGCGGGTGGCTACCGAGATCGTCGGCACGGGGGCGCGGAGTGCGGTGAGCGGCGCGGCGGCCGTGTCGAGGGCCGGTCTGCTGTTCGGCAGAGCTGCCCGCATCACGATGGCTCCTCAGGTCGGATACTGGCACGCCGCTTCACGGATGCACCTCGGCCTGCACCACCCCCCGGACGCTCCGGTGAAGTCCGTGGCGCACCTCGAGGCCGCAGCGACGAAGGTGGCTTCCGAGCTGTGCGAGCGCGCCGACGTGGTGAGTGCCTACTGGGACGGTGGGCTGTCGCGGCTCGTCGTGCAGCTTGCCGAGGACGCCGCCGATGAGGTGGTGGCGGATGCGGCGGGCGACGCGGCCGCCCGGCACGGCCTGGAGCACGTCGACGAGGCGATGCTGGCCCATGCGCATCCGGGCGCTGCAGGCGGCGTGCGCGCGAGCCTGGTCGGCCTGGCGTGCGACGCCATCGGGGTCGCCGCCGCGCTGGCCGCGCGGAGCGCTCGCGTGCGGCGGGCTCCGCAGGCGGCAGCGGCCGTGGCGACGCTGCTGCGGGAGGACTCCCGGGTGCGGGCCCAGCTGCGGCGCCGCCTGGGCACCGACGGCGCCGATCTCCTGCTGGCCGCGATGTACGCGGCAGCCAACGGCGTCGGTCAGTCGCCCACACCGCTGCTGCTCGACGCGGCACTGCGGTCCACCCAGCTGGTGGCGGCCCTGGCTCGGCTCGCCGCGTTCGACGCCGTGCACGACGTGTTGTGCGACCCCAGCCGGCTGACCGTGGCCGGCGGCCGCGCCGAGCGGCCGCCCCTGCAGGCCTGCCCGGGCGAGGAGTACGCCGACGCCGCGGTCAACGGCATGCTGGCCGGAGCGGCGACGACGCTGCTGTTCACCCGCGACATGGGCGAAGCCGCCGAGACCGTCCTTGCCGGGACCCCCAAGGCGGCGCGGTACGGACCGGTCGGCTTCACCGCGGCGCTGAGCACACTGCTGGCCCGCGAGGACGCTTTGGTCCGTGACGTCGACCGGCTGCGGCGGCTCGAACTCGTGGACACCGTGGTGCTGCACCCGGAAGCGCTGCATCGCTACCGGCTCTGCGTGCTGGAGGTCCACCCGAGCGCCGATGACTGGAACCAGCACCGGCTCTGGCAGGCCGCGACCCGGGCTCTCCAGGGGGCCGCGTGGGACGTGTCATGGGACGTCTCGCGGGGGAACGCCGGGTCGGCCGGTCCGCCGAAGGAGGGCGGTACGGCGGAGGAGTACCTCGGCCTGCGCCCGGTGCCCGGCGGTCCGCCGGCGGAGACCGGCATGATGATCGCCTCGGTGGGCGACCGTGACGTCGGCACCGTACTGGTCGGCTGGGAGACCGATCCGATGGCCGAGGCCGCGCTGGACGCGGCCCGGCGCGCGGGCCTGCACGTCGTGGTCGTGAAGGACGAGTCGATCGACGAGTTCGCGGCACTGGCCGATGAACTCGCCCCCGCGGAACGGCCGTTCGCCGATGTGGTGCGCGCCCTGCAGGACGAGGGGCGGACGGTGCTGACGGTGGCGCGTGTCCCGCACGAATTCTCCCCCGGCCGCCTCCGGCTGCCCCGGCGGGCCAGACCGAGGCTCTCCGCCCGCGGCCGGGACGTCACCGAAGGGCTCCTCGCCGGCGACATCGCCGTCGCCATCACCGACAAGCGCAGCGCCGTCGTGTGGGGTGCGGACGTGATGTGCGTGCGCGGACTGACGGGCGTGTGGCGGCTGCTGTGTGCGGTCCCGGCGGCACGGACGGTCGGCAGCCGTGCCAAGTTCTTCACCGAGGCGGGCGCGGCACTGTCCACTCTGCTGGTGCTCAGCAGAGGAAAGCGCACCAGTCGGCAGCCCATTCCTCTTCCGCTGGAGGTGCGGCTCAGCCCGGTCAACGTTGCCGTTGCCGCGGCGCTGGTCTGGGGCTGGTGGGCCGCTCTGGGCACTGCCGTGCGCGCCGCTCCGCACCCCAGACCGCGGGTGCCCTGGCACGCGCTGGAGCCGAGAGAGGTGCTGGCCCGGTTGGCCAGGGCGCGGCGCTCCGCGCCGACCGCCGTGATGACGCTGCGTGCCGACGCGAGCCGCGTCGTGCGTTCCGTCGCGGCGCGTCCGTACGTCTCCCCGTTCGTCGCACCGGTGCGGTGGGGTTTCCTTCTGCTGATCGCCACCTGGGCCGAACTCGACGACCCGCTGACTCCGGTCCTGATGGTCGGTGCCACCGCATCGGCCCTGATGGGCTCCGGGGTGGACGCATTCCTGGTCACCAGTGCCGTGACGGTCAACGCCCTGGTCGGCGGTGTCCAGCGGCTGCGCGCGGAGCGCGCCCTGTCGGCCCTCGTCACCAGTCAGCGGCACACCGCCAGACGCCTGGCCGGGCCGGACGACGAGGAGCCGACCGTCGTGGGGGTGGAGCGCCTGGCGCTGGGCGACGTGATCGAGCTGCGCACCAACGACGTGGTGCCGGCCGACGCCCGGTTGCTGACCGTCGAGGGTCTGGAGGTGGACGAGTCCGCGCTCACCGGCGAGTCCCTGCCGACGCGTAAGCAGCTGGCGGCGAAGCCGCAGGCAGCTGTGGCCGACCGCAGCTGCATGGTCTTCCAGGGCACCACCGTCGTGGCCGGGCGGGCCAGGGCGGTCGTGGTGGCCACCGGCTCCGAGGCCGAGGCCGGCCGCGCCGCCGCGCTCGCCGCCCGTGTCCCCACCTCGGCCGGAGCCCAGGCACGGTTGCACGAACTGACCCGCAAGGTGCTGCCCCTCACCCTCGTCGGCGGTGCCGTCGTGGCCGGACTGTCCCTGCTGCGTGGGGGGTCGATGCGCACCGCCCTCCGAGGCGGACTGGCAGTCGCGGTCGCCGCAGTCCCCGAGGGCATGCCTCTGGTGGCGACGGTGGCGCAGTTGGCGGCGGCGCGGCGGTTGAGCAGGTTCGGCATCCTCGTACGCACCCCGCGCAGCCTGGAGGCGCTGGGGCGGATGGACACCCTCTGCTTCGACAAGACCGGCACACTGACCGAGAACCGCCTGAAGGTCGTCCAGCTCGCCACCGCCTCGGGAACCGAGCACCCGCCGTCCGACCCCGAGGCGGCCTCGATCCTGCGTATCGCCGCGCGAGCCTGCCCCCGTCCCGCCCAGGAGAGCGGTGCACACGCCCACGCCACCGACGCGGCCGTGCTGGCCGCCGCCCCGCGCGACACGGGCTGGACCGCCCTCGCGGGGCAGCCGTTCGAGGCCAGCCGCGGCTACGCCGCAGCCGTGGGCAGCGACCCGGACGGCATCCACCTGCTGGTCGTCAAGGGGGCCCCGGAAGTCGTGCTGGCAAGCTGCCCCGACGCCGGTGCCGAGATCCGCGACACGGCACTCGCACTCGCCGCACGAGGTCTGCGGCTCCTGGCCGTCGCCCAGCGCCGACTGACTGAGGACGATGAACGAGGCGAGTCACTGGGGGAGTTGTTGGACAAGCCCCTCGAACTCCTCGAATTCATGGGATTCGTGGCCCTGGCCGACACACCCCGCCCCAGCTCCGCCCCGCTGGTCGCCGGGCTGCGCGACATCGGCGTACGGCCCGTCATGCTCACCGGCGACCATCCCCGAACCGCCCAGGCGGTGGCCCTCGCCCTGGGCTGGCCGGCGGATGTCGCGGTTGTCACCGGCGACGAACTCGCCACGCTCGACCGGGCCGGGCAGATCAGGCTCCTGAAGGACTGCGGCGTGGTCGCCAGAGTCGCGCCGGAGCAGAAACTTCAGGTCATCGAGGCACTACGCAAGGCGGGACGGGTCGTCGGCATGGTCGGCGACGGCGCGAACGACGCCGCCGCGATCCGCGCAGCCGACGTCGGCGTCGGCATCGCCACCCGGGGATCCGGGGCCGCCCGCAACGCCGCGGATCTGGTGATCACCACCGGCGAACTCTCCGTCCTCATCGACGCCATCGGCGAGGGCCGGGCCCTGTGGCACAGCGTCGCCGACGCGATCAGCATCCTGCTCGGCGGCAATGCCGGAGAGGTCGGCTTCTCCGTCCTCGGCACCCTGCTCGCCGGCGCCTCGCCGCTGTCCACCCGTCAACTGCTGCTGGTCAACCTGCTCACCGACATGTTCCCGGCGATGGCCGTCGCCGGGACCCCCCAGGACCCGCAACCGGGCAGGCAGTCGCTGGGACTGGCCGCCCTTCAGGCCCCGCTGAACCGCCAGATCCGGCAACGCGGCATGGTCACCGGCATCGGTGCCGCCTGTGCCTGGCTGATCGGCCACCTCACACCGGGTACGGCCCGGCGCACCAGCACGATGGCCCTGTGCGGCGTGGTCGGCGCGCAGCTCGTCCAGGTCCTCCTCGACCGTCGGCGCAGCCCCCTGATCCTGGCCACTGTCCTCGGTACGGCCACATTCCTCTTCGCGCTCGTCCAGACACCCGGGGTCAGCCACTTCTTCGACTGCACACCGCTGGGTCCGCTCGCCTGGACGGGAGTCGCCGGCGCGGTGGCGGCCGCGGCCCTCTCGCCCCGCGTACTGCCGCACACCGAGCGGCTGTTGACGGAACTGGGTGAGCGGCTGGGCCTGTGAAGCGGCGGGGAGCGTCGGGGGTCTTCGGGGCGCAGTCCCGCCGTACGATCCAGCTGACGCGGCCCGGGCGGCCGTCACTGAAAGCAGGACTGCCTCAGCTGCGCAGGGTGGCGCGCAGGCGCAAGCCGTCGGTTGCCAGACCTCCGAAGGTGGTGAGCCGGTAGCTGGGTTCCGGCCCGGGCGGTTCGCTCACGTGGTGGCGGCGGGCGGTCTGCGCAGTCAGGAGCGTCAGCATCGCCATGGCCAGAGCGGCTCCCTCACAGCCATGTGGCCCGGTACCGAAGGAGAGGAAGGCACCGGGCTTCGCCGGCGAGCCCGATTCATCGAGCCAGCGCTCGGGCTGGAACCGGTCCGGCTCGGAGTGCTCCCGGGCGTCGCGGTGGGCCGTGTAGGGGCAGACGAGAACGGTGGACCCGGCGTCGATGGTGTAGTCGGCGAGCCGAGTCGGTCGCGCAGTGTGTCGGGTCAGTAGCCAGCTCGGGGGGTGCAGCCGGAGCACCTCGCGTACCACTGCCCGGGTGTAGTGCAGGCTCTCGAGGTGGGTGCTGGTCGTCGCGGCCGGGTCCGCGGGCAGCAAGGCGGCTTCGGCCGCGACGCGGTCCGCTGCCTCGGGGTACCGGGCCAGGTGGAGCAGGATCCATCCGGCTGCCCGGGAAGGTGTCTCGAAGGTCGCGACGGTGATTCCGGGGAGACTGTCGAGAATGGCCTCTTCCGGCAGCAGACCGTAGCCGGAGGAGGGCCGGAGCATCTGCCCGAGCACGTCGTCACCGAGGTGGCCCGATGAACGGCGCCGACGGACGATGGGCCGCAACGCGTGGGTGAACGCGATTTGCTGCCGGGTGCGGAACCGCCGTGCCGGTGTGGGGACCCAGCGCGGCCATACCCAGCGCGAGGGGCGTACGAGCACCTCCCGGGCCAGGAAGAGCCGGGAGGCAAAGGGCAGCAGGGTGGGAGCGTCTTCGGAGAAGAGGTAGCGCACGCCGATCTCCTCCAGGGCGTGCCGGACCGGGGGCAGAATCTCGATGTCCTGGCCCGTGGGCCACTGGTCGACACATCGGGCGGTCCCGGGCGCTATCTCGCCGATCCGGGCCGCAACCGCCTGCGGGCGCAGTCCGCGCATGCGGGCGGCGTGAGCGTGGGCCCGCTCTTCAGGTGCCGGTGCTCCGCCCGACCGCTTCAACGGCGGGAAGAGAGGTGAGGGTCCCTTGGCGAAGTCCTGTGCGCGGTGCAGGACTTCTTCGCACAGCCCGGCCGTGGCGGTTACGTAGACACCCGGCTCCATCTGCCAGACGTCCCCGCACTCGTCGGCGCCACGGCGCGCCAGTGCCAGCCGGTCTCGGTTCCAGGCCGCGAAGTTGCCTCCGGGCAACCGCGGGGGCTTATTCCTTCGGCCCATGAGATCGTCCCTGACTCTCGTACCTGTCCAGGCCGATATCGCCGGGCAGCGGGGCCGGGGGCCGGCGAGCGCCGACGGCGCCCGTCGGCCGCGCGGTCACGTCCAGTCGTGTTCGCCGTACGCGCCGTAGTGGCGTGTGAAGGACAGCTTGCTGAGCAGCTTGGTGATCACGATGTGCTCCTCTCGCCTCTCTCAGCACGAAGTGCCTTATATGCAATGGTTTCACACATGTCACCTATGTCCAGGGCATCGGCCGCGCGCATGGATCCGAGCTCCGATCCATCGGTCGGTTCCGAAGTCGGTGACGCCCCCAGTGGACGCCCTACTCGGGGGTCAGCCCGCGCAGTCGCTCCTCCGTTTCCCGCGTCCGGGCATCGCGGCGCTGCGCGCGGTAGAGGGCCAGGGCCTGGCGCCAGGCGTCACCTGCCGGACGGGTCCGGCCGAGCGCCGCGTGTGCCGACGCGAGTCCGCTGAGCGCGTCCGCCTCCCCCGGTGCGTCGCCGAGTCGCCGGAACAGCACGAGGGCGTCGCCGTGGTGCTCCACGGCATCAAGAGGGCGTCCGGCGCCGTTGGCGATGTGCCCGAGGACCTGGAGCGCGGATGCCTCCCCGTCGAGGTGGCCTGCCGAACGGAAGACTTCCAGCGCCGCCCGGCCACGGTTCTCGGCCTGCTCGTAGCGGCGCAGCCCGGCCAGGCACCGGCTCAGCACGGTGAGGGCGCCGGCCTTGCCGGCCGCGTCGCCGGCCGCCTCGAACAGCTTCAGGGACAGCACGGCCTCGCCCAGAGCCTCGCAGCGACGGCCGCCGGCCAGCTGGGCCGTCGCCAGCTCCCGGCGGATGCGGGCCTGGCCGCAGAGATCCCCGGACACCTCGACCTGTGTCAGGGCCCGGCACAACTGGTCGACGGCCTGCTCGCTCGGCTGGTCGGCGAGCAGCAGGGCTGAGGCCAGATCGTGGCGTGCGTGACTCCGGAGAGTCTCGGCACCGGGACGGTCGAGGGCCATCGCGGCCTCCAGCCCCGCACGGCTGACGGCGAGCAGGTCGTGGAGATGACCGCCGCGCCGGAGGAAGGGATGGATGTCCCGCGCCAGCCGCCATGCCTCAAGGCGCAGGTTCATCTCGCCTGCCAGACGGATCACTTGGGGAAGTCCGTGACGTTCGCTCTCGAACCATCGCCGCGCCTGGTCCACGTCCGCAGGCGGGGCGGTGGCGTCATCGGGTACGCCGGCGAGCGCGGCGGACGACGGCCCATGGGGATCCAGCACCCCGTGGGCGGCCGCCGCCGCCCTCATCTGAAGGCTGATCAGTGCGTGAAGTGCCGCGGAGCGCTCCTGCACGGACTGATGACCGGCGGAGCGTTCGGCGGCGTTGAGCCGGACCAGGTCGTGCAACGCGTAGCGGCCGGGTGAGGTGCGGTGCACCAGATGGGCCGACTCCAGGTTCGAGAGCAGCGCCTCCGCACGGGCGGGCGGCAGCCCGGTCAGCGCCGCCGCGACGGCCGGCGTGAAGTGGCGTCCGGGGGCGAGGGCGACCAGCCGCAGCATCCGGGCCGAGTCCGGGGGCAGGGCGTGGTACGAGGCGTCGAAGACACCCCGCAGGGACGTGTACCGGTCTCCGGTCTCCAGCACGTTGAGCCGGGTGCTTCCCGGGCGCAGATCGTCCGCGAGTACGGAGAGCGGCACATGCGGGCGGGACATGCTGCGGGCGGTGGCGATGGCCAGGGCGAGCGGTAGCTTCCCGCATCCCGAGACGATGGCGCTGACGGCGTCCGGCTCGGCCGAGGTGCGGCGGTCTCCGAGACGGACGGTGAGGAACTGACGTGCGGCCTCGGTGGAGAGCACGTCCAGGGCGAGGGAACGCGCCTCCTCGGTCTCCACCAGGCTCGCCAGCCGGTTACGGCTCGTGATCATGACGTGGCAGGTCGCCGAATCGGGCAGCAGGGGGCGCACCTGTTCCGCGTCGCGCGCGTTGTCCAGGACCAGCAGCATCCTCCTCCGGGCCAGGAGGCTGCGATACAGGGCGTATTGTGCGGCGGCGCCGGCGGGGATCGCTCGCGTCCGCACGCCCAGGGCGGTGAGCAGGTCGCGTACCGCCGTCTCCGGCTGGGTGGCGGGGACGACCGGGTTGAAGCCCTGGAGGTTGACGTAGAGCTGCCCGTCGGGGAACCGGGCGACGTTGTGGTGGGCCCAGTGCAGCGCCAGAGCGGTCTTGCCCACACCGCCGAGACCGCTGATGACGACGACCGGTGACGGGGCCGTCGACCGCCAGGCGTCCAGTTCGGTGAGCGCGGAGGCCCGGCCGACCAGCAGAGCGGGCGACGTGGGAAGGGTGTTGCGGCCCGGTTCGCCCGGGGGCGCGGTCCGGGCGCCCGCCGCCGTGGCAGGTCCGGCCCGGGTGTCCAGGGCCGGGTCGGCCCTGAGTATCCGCAACCGGAGGTCGGTGAGCCGGGAGCCGACGTCCACGCCCTTCTCCCGGGCGAGGAGCTGCCTGGTGCGCTCGTACCAGTCCAGGGCCTGTGCGACGCGTCCCTCGCGGTACAGCACGAGCATGAGCTGCCCTATGACCCGTTCGTCGAGCGGCCTCTCCTGGGCGAGGGACCTCAGACTGCCGGAGATCTCCCGGTGCCTGCCCTGGCGGAGCAGCAGGTCGTTGCGGTCCAGCTGGGCCAGTAACCGCATCCGGCCGAGGGTCTCCCGCAGCCTGCCGATCCACGGTGTGTCGAGGGTGCCGAAGGGGTCGGCCTTCCACAGGGCGAGCGCCTCGTCCAGCAGGGCCAGGGTCTTCCCGTCGTCCGTGGTCCGCGCCGCCCGCGCGGTGAGTTCCCGGAAGCGGTGGAGGTCGACCGCGGCCGCGGTCTCCTCGTTGAGAGCGAGGACGTATCCGCCTGTCTGCCGGTCGACCTGGGCCGCCCGGCCGGCCGGGGAGAGGGCCGCCCGCAGCCGGGACAGGTAGGCATACAGTGTCGGCCTGGCCTTCTCGGGGGGCCGTTGGCCCCAGACCCGCTCGATGAGTTCGTCGACCGGGACCGGGCGGTTGGCGTCGGTGAGCAGGCTGACGAACACGGACTGGCCACGCGGATGGCCGAGGTCGACGGGCCGTCCGTCGATGCGTGTCGCGATGGCGCCCAGAACAGAGATGTCCACTGTCATTTCGCATCCCGTGGGGGGTGGGTGGCGCCCGAAGGCCCCTGTTCCTGAACCGACTTGTGGTGCCGGACAGTACTGAGGGCGCCCATGAGCCGGCATACAACCAGCGCATATTCACCGCACAAGACCGCATGGTCTCCCGGCCCTTGGCCGACTCCCGCAGGTTGCACGGGCGTTGTGCGTCCCTCGTACGCCCCGGGGGAGCGGGTGCTCCTATCTTTTGCTGCCCGACCCGTCCCGCACCCGGGATGCCGAGGTGCGGCGCCATGAACAGCTGATCGCGTGGCTGATGCCGCTTCGCACTCCAGGAGCGCAGACGCATGAGGAAGGAGCGGGCGTGCCCGCGATACTGAGGAACAAGAACGTCTGCCTTTTCCTGCTGGGCGATCTGCTCGTGAACCTCGGCAACTACGCGCTGTGGCTGGCGATGGCGGTATGGGTGAAAACGCTGACCGGGAGCACCGCGGCTGCCGGCATGGTGATGTTCTCCTTCGTACTGGGCAGTCTGTCCCTTCCCGTCACCGGAGTGCTCGCCGACCGCTTTCCGAGACGGCGCCTGCTCGCCGTGAGCTATCTTTCCTTCGCCGTGGTGGCGTCCGCCCTCCTCCTGGTCGATTCCCCGGACGACATCTGGATGATCTACGCCGTCGTCTTCGCCAACGGGCTGTGTGGCGCTCTCGCCGCCCCGGCGCTCTCCGCCCTGCTGCCCTCGCTGGTGTCCGACGACCACCTGCCGCTGGTCAACGGCGCCCACCAGTCCCTGCACGGGGTACTGCGCCTCTTCGCACCGGCCCTCGGTGTCGGTGTGTTCGCCATGGTCGGCGGCCCCACCGTCGCGGCAGGCGTGACCTGCCTCTTCCTGCTCGCCACGGGCGCGGTGCTGCTGGTCCGGCCGACGACGCCGGCGGCCGCGACGGAACCCGGGCCGACGGATCCGGCCGAATCCGGAGCGGAGCGGCCGGAGAAGAACACCTGGTGGCAGGAGGTGTCCGGTGGGGTCGCCTTCCTCCTGGGGCACCCGCTGCTGCGCAGGATCGTGGTCGCCACCGCCATCGCCGTACTGGGCATCGGATTCTTCGAAGTCCTCGGCATGGAAGTGGTCACGAAGGGACTGGGACGTGACGCGTCGGCCCTGGGCCTTCTCGGAGTGGCTCAGGGAGTGGGCTGCATGGTCGGCGGCGTCACCGTGGGCATGCTGCTGCGGAAGTTCCGCGAACAGAACATCATCGCCGTCGCCCTGGTGATCTGCGCGCTGGCCACCCTGACCCTCATCGTTCCGCTGCTCCCGGTGGTCCTGCTCGCCGTGTTCCTCCTGGGCCTGATGCTGCCCGCGCTGACCACCCCCAGCACCACCGTCCTGCAACGGCAGGTCCCCGACTCGCACCTCGGCCGGGTGTTCGCCGCCTTCGAGTTCGCGATCACCATGCCGCAGACGCTGTCCATGGCGACGGGTGCCCTGCTCATCTCACGAGTCGACTACCGCGTTCTTCTCGGGGTCGTGGCCCTGGTGCTCTGCCTGGCGGCCTGCTACCTGGCCGCTCCCGCCCGGAAGCGGGCGGCCGGCACCCCCGGGCGGACCGAACCCGTCGAGACCGGGGAAGAGGCGGCGGAGTCCGACTCGCGCCCTCGGACGGCCCTTCCGGAGGCACGGTGAACACGGCATCCACCGGACATCCGCGTGACCGGCTCCGCCTCCTGACCGCCGCAGGACTGGTCATGAGCCGGGCGCAGCGACTGCCGCGCTTCACGATCGGCCCGGACGGGGAAGCGGCTCAGCCGCTGGTCCTGCCATGGCGGGTCACTCTGGACGCTGCCGCACGGGCGGTGGCGGAACGATTCCCGGCGACGGACACCGCACCCGGGGACCGGTGGCAGTCCGGCCGCACGGGCCTGCTGCTGCGCGCCGGGCGGCCGGAGGGATTCTCCGTCACCGTCCCCGAGGACCTTCGGCATCTGGACGCCGATCTGGTCACGGGGCGGGTCACCGCACTTCTGGACCGTTGGGACGAGACCTCGGCCAGCTCCCTGGGACAGGTGCCGCTCTGGGGGGAACGGGACCGCGCGGTCATCGGCTCCGGCAGCGGGACGACCCTGCCGGCACCCCGCCGGACGGTTGCCCAGGCGTTCGCCGACCGAACGGCCGAAGAACCCGACGGGGAATGCCTGGTCGACGACCACGGGGTCATGAGCTGCGCCGAACTGGCCTTCCTCGCAGCCAACTACACGACAGGACTGCGCCGGGCGGGCATCGGCCCCTCGGACGTGGTGGCGGTCGACCTGCCACGCGACAGACAGCTCATCGCCGCCTGCCTCGGCATCTGGGGCGCCGGCGCCGCCTTCATGCCCGTCGACACCGGCCACCCCGCCGAACGGGTGGCCGGGCAGCTCGCCGCCGCGGGTGCGCGCGCCATCGTGGGAGACCCCGACGGACGCCTTGCCGGGTCCCTGCCCCACGTCGGGCCGGTGCCCGGCAGCCCCCACACGCCTTCGCACCACAGCGCCCCCGACGACCTGGCCTACGTCCTGTGCACCTCCGGGTCCACCGGCAAGCCCAAGGCGGTGGGGGTCTCCCACGGGGCGCTGGCCGGCTGCGTCGACGCGTTCACCGGCATCCTGGGCGCCGGCCGCCGGGTCGCCCACCTGACGGCCGCCACGTTCGACATCTCCCTCCTGGAGTTCGCCTACCCCCTGGTCACCGATGGCGTCCTGCTGATGGTGGACAACGTCCGGCGGAAGGAACCGGCGGCCGCGATCCAGTGGCTCACCGACCAGCGGGCGGACGTCATCCAGGCCACCCCCAGCATGTGGAGCCTGCTCGTCGACTGCCTGCGCGGTGACTGGTCCCACGCCGTACTGCTGTGCGGGGGCGAGGCGTTGGCGCCCGGTCTCGCGGCCCGGCTCACCTCCACCGGCGCCCAGCTCTGGAACTGCTACGGGCCGACCGAAGCCACCATCTGGTGCACCACGCATCGCGTCGAGCCGGGAACGGACCCGGCGGTGCCGATCGGCACGCCGCTCCCCGGAACGACCGCCCATGTGCTCACCGGCCCGGACCTGGAACCCGTCCCGGTCGGAGAACTCGGCGAACTCTGCGTCGGCGGGCGGCAGCTCGCCCTCGGCTACCTCGGCCGGGACGACCTCACCGCCCAGGCCTTCGTCGACCACCCCGTGCACGGCCGGATCTACCGGACCGGCGACATCTGCTCCTGGCAGCGGGACGGCACCCTGCGGATCCACGGCCGGACCGACGACCAGGTGAAGGTACGCGGACATCGGGTGGAACTGCCCGAGGTGGACGCGGTCGCCGAGTCCTGCCCCGGGGTGCGGAGGGCCGCCGGTGTCGTCGTCCAACAAGGCGACGACCTCGCCCTCCTCTGCTGCCTGGAGCTTCAGCCCGGGGCGTCGCCCGACGTCTCGGACATCAGGGCCTTCATGGCGGCACGGCTCCCTTCGGCATGGGTGCCGACCCAGTTCGCCGTACTCGCCGAACTGCCGCGCATGTCCAGCGGGAAGATCGACCGCCGCTCGCTGCGGGCCCTCGCCCAGACCTTGGAACCACTCGCGTCATGAAGTCGGAGGACTCACACGGTGAAGATTCTCGGTATCAGCGGCTTTGACACCAGTGCGGAGTTCAAACGTGCCCAGCTGCCGGAGCTGGACGAGCGTGAACTGCGCATCCTGCAGGGACAGGACTCGGCTGCCGCGCTGCTCGTGAACGGCACGGTGCGGGCCGCCGCCGCGGAGGAACGGTTCAACGGGCTCAAGGCCACCGGACTCTTCCCGGTCGCCGCGATCCACGAAGCGCTGAGGTCCGCCGACGTCAAACCGCAGGACCTGGACCTGGTCGCCCATGGCTTCGCCTACCGGCGCCCGCCCGCCTCCGAAGGAGACGGAAACGACTTCCGCGTACGGCAGTTCGAGCAGGTCTACGACCCCGAACTGCAGATACGCCTGCTGGAGGAGCACTTCCCCGGAGTCGACTGGGCCGAGCGGTTCCGCCCGGTACCCCACCACCTCGCCCACGCGGCCAGCGCCTACTACCCGTCCGGAGCCACCGAGTCGCTGATCCTGGTGGCCGACGGCATGGGGGAGAACGAGAGCCTCACCGTCGCCGTGGGGCAGGGATCCGACATCGAGATCCTGCACACCATCCCCATCATGCACTCGCTCGGCACCTTCTACGGCGCGGTAACCCTCTACCTCGGCTTCGACATGATGCTGGACGAGTACAAGGTGATGGGCCTGGCCTCTTTCGGAGACCGGACCCGCTACGCCAAGGACTTCGGCGACCTGGTGGTACGCCTCCCGAACGGCCGGTTCGCGATACCCCTGTTGGCCCGCAACCGGGGCCTGGTCGAACAGGAGAGCCTGCGCGGCACCCTGCGGGTCCTGACCGAAAGGTTCGGTCCGGCCCGCGAGCCGGGCACCCCGATCGAGCAACGGCACATGGACATCGCCGCCGCGGCACAGGCGGAACTCGAGGCCTGCCTGCTGCACGTCCTCGCCCACTACCAGGCCGAGACCGGCCTGCGCACCCTCAGCTTCGCCGGCGGTGTCGCGCTGAACTGCACCGCCAACGGGGCCGTATCGCGCAGCGGGCTCTTCGACACCGTGCACATCCCGCCCGGCGCCGGCGACGACGGGACCGCCGTGGGCGCGGCCATGTACGCCGCGGCGACCTCGCCGCAGTCGCCGTCCGTCGCACGCAGCACGATGCCGTACTGGGGCAGTTCGTACACCCGGGCCGAGATCCGGTCCGCGCTCGACGAGCGGCCGGACTGCGAGGCGACCTGCTACGACGACCTGGCCGACCTCGCCGCCGAGACGGCGCGGGCACTGGCGGACGGGGAGGTCGTCGCCTGGTTCCAGGGCGCCATGGAGTTCGGGCCGCGGGCGCTCGGCCACCGCAGTATTCTCGCCGACCCGCGCGAGGCCGGCATGCGCGACCGGATCAACATGCTGATCAAACAACGCGAGGACTTCAGGCCCTTCGCCCCCGTCGTGCTGCACGACGCCGCGACCCGGTTCTTCGAGATCGAGCCCGGCACGGAGGACCAGTACGCCCACATGCTGATCGCCACCGCCACCCGGACCGAACACCGCCACCACCTCGGCGCCGTCACTCATGTGGACGGCAGCGCACGGGTTCAGGCGCTACGGCCCGAGCACAACCCCGAACTCGCCGCGGTCATCACGGAGTTCGGACGGATCACTGGCGTGGAGGTGCTCCTCAACACCTCCTTCAACCTGCGGGGCCAGCCGATCGTGCGTGATCCCGCGACGGCACTGGAGACCTTTGTCCGCGGCGACCTCGACCGACTGGTCATCGGCGAGTTCTCCGTCCGGCGGCGTACCGACGAAGGAGTGCGGCGATGAGCGGCCACAACTTCGCGGTCCAGGCGCCCGGCCGGGCAGACCAGGACGTCCCCACCTACGAACGAGCCTCGCTGACCCACGAGATGCCGGCCGCCCGGCAGGATCTCACCACCGCGACCACGCACGACCCGGCAACGCCCGCACAGGTCGCCGCTGCCGCCCTGCACGGTGTGCTCGCCGCCCACGACCGGGCCGGAACCGCCCTCTTCCTGCCCGGCGACGACCGGACCCTGGCTCCGGACGTCCGGCCGGTGACTCCCGGCAGCCCCCTGTCCACGCTGCTGGAGCTGGACCCCGTGGCCCCGCTTCCCGAGGACGTCCGGACCCTGCCCGTCCCCGGCGTCGCCCTGCTGCTGACCGAGGACGAGCAGAGCTTCGCGCCAGGCGCCGGGGCACTCGACGCCGCCGACGTCGTGGTACACCTCGACCTCACGGCCGAACCCGCCACCGCCACCTGGGTCTACGACGCCGACAGCTACACCGAACCCGTCATCGCGGCCCACGCGCGATCCTTCGAGCTGCTCCTCACCGGGCTGGCCGACCGGCTCCCCGGAACCGTGGAGGACGTGCGCCGGCCCTCCGGGCCACAGTTGGTCCGGCTGGCCCCGGCCCGCAGCGCCCGCCGCACGGAGAGCGACACCGAGCGACTGCTCGCCGAAATCTGGTCGGGCTTCCTCGGCTTCGACGAGATCGGCCCGGACGACGACTTCTTCGCCCTCGGGGGCGACTCGACGAACGCCACCCGCATGATGGCCCGGATCACCGAGCAGTGGGGCGTCCGGGTTCACCCGGACGACTTCTACACCGAGTCCACCCTGGCCGCGCTGGCCGCCACGGTCGACCGCCTGACGACCGGCTCCGGACACACCGCCGACCTGTCCCTGCCCCAGATCTCCGCCGGTTCGGGTGGTGGGGTGGTGTCGTTCGGTCAGGAGCGGTTGTGGTTTTTGGATGAGTTGTCGGGTGGGGGTGCGTTGTACAACGTGCCGTTT